>CAMFIS010000096.1 GCA_945952345.1 uncultured Fimbriimonas sp. | reverse complement strand
CCTTGACGCCTTTCTCGAAGAACTTCAATCTCAGGAAAAACCTCAATGAGCAATAAAATAACCCCCTTTCTCTGGTTCAACGGCAAGGCTAAAGAAGCCATGGAATTCTACGTTTCGGTGTTCAGGAACAGCCACGTCGACTTCGTAACGGATCATGGCGGGGGCGTCGTGGTGGTCGGATTCGAGCTCGAGGGTCAAAAGATCATTGGGATGGACGCGGGTCCCGCTCCGGGCGGCGGATTCAACGAATCGTTTTCGATGTCGGTGGACTGCGCAGACCAAGAAGAGGTCGATTATCTGTGGGGCAAGCTGACGGCGGATGGCGGCGAAGAGTCGATGTGTGGGTGGCTGAAGGACAAATTCGGCTTATCGTGGCAGATCACGCCGCGCCAGTTGCCGACGCTGATGTCGGACCCGGATCCCGAGAAGGCGGGTCGGGTGGTGCAGGCGATGATGCAAATGCGGAAGATCGTGGTTGCGGACCTTGAGAAGGCGTATCGAGGCGAGTAGCTCTCTCTAGTCAAGAAGTGTGAGGCGCTCAAGAATATCTGGCGCCTCAAGAATCTGAAGGTACTCCGTCACTATCAGCCGAATACGATTCTTGTCGACGATCGTATGTATCTCAAGTAATCGTCGAACGTCATCGATGTCTTGGGGGCGGTTGGCGATCAACTTCATGATCACTAGGTCTTCTACGGTTGCAACCGGCGCATATAGTGACTCAAAGACCTGCTCTTGGGTTGATCTCTGAATCATTTCGTATTCAAATGGTAGAGCACCCATCGAAATATCTGCCGACGTTCCGTCGGGACCTTTGAGAAGCATTACTCGATTTTTGCGTGCGAACTCTTCGCCTTCAGCTATCCTAAATTCGAGCCCATTGCGCATGAAGGCGCTAATAAGCGCGGACAAGTGAGTGTCGGCTTCAAGAACTACCGCGTCGACATCTTGAGTTGAGCGCTCATATCCACGGAGGATGACCGCAACTCCACCAATAATGGCGTAGTCAAGACCGACCTCCCTAATCGACTCGTCGATCAGCGTAATCGTATCAGTTAGCTCGGTTTTGTTTTGCAAGATACTCCTGCTGGATTCTGCCCCAAAGCAGATGATCTTCCAAATCCCGGTTCGGATCGGGAGCCTTGCCCATTGCTTGTAATCTCGAAAGAAACGCGAGATGAATCGCCCATCTTTCCGCTGGTGTCCGCCGACGAATTTCTTCGAGTGTTACTTGATTTGCCGCCTCGAGGCCAGCTTTCCAAGCGCGAACGGACTCTGGATCCAGGCTCATTCCACCTTCAATTATGACAGGTCTGAATGATTTCCAAATTAGGCATTTGCCCGGCGCAAGTTATCTTCCGCTAAACTCATACGCATGAACGCCCTCGCCGAGCAATACGTCAAGCTTTCTCTCCATCTCGGCCAGCACGATCCGCTGTTTGTCGACGCTTACTATGGACCGGCTGAGTGGCAGGAGCAAGCGAAGTCGAGTCCTAAGTCGCTCGAAGCCATCATCGGTGAAGCCCAGGAATTGCAAACCAAGCTCGACCAAACTCCCCGAGCGATCTTCATCCATCGCCAGCTTGGCTCCATCGTCGCGCGAGCGAAGATGGCGCAGGGGCATGTCTTCCCTTTCGACGAAGAATCCAAAGCGATCTACGATGTCGTCGCTCCCCATCGACCGGACTCTTTCTATGCCGACACAATTCGCCAACTCGAGCCCATGCTTCCTGGTTCGGGAACTCTTGCAGAACGTTACGACGCCTACCGAAACCAATTCGTGATTCCGGCCGACAAGGTCGACGACGCTTTTAGGCTCGCTATCGAACGAGCCATTGCCAAGACGAAGCATCACATCGAACTACCAAGTCACGAGTCGTTCCGGCTTGAGTACGTTCGAAACGAGGTGTGGAGCGCTTACAACTGGTACCAAGGCAATGCCGTCAGCCTCATCCAGATCAACCTCGACTTGCCCATCACCGTCGACCGTGCGGTAGGACTTGCTTGCCACGAAGGCTATCCTGGACACCACGTCTACAATGCCCTGCTCGAGACTCACCTCGCCCGGGGTAAAGGCTGGGTTGAATACACGCTTTGCCCGCTTTACAGTTCTCTGGCACTCATCAGTGAGGGAACCGCGGAATACGGGGTCGAGCTTTGTATGCCTCACGATGAGCGGCTGGCGTTCGAGAAGGATGTTCTTTATCCGGCGGCTGGACTTGATCCGGTCAAAGCCGAAGAGTTTCGGCGCGTGCTGAACCTGATGGGCAACCTTGGCTACGCCGGAAACGATGCGGGTCGCGAGTATCTCGACGGTCGGAGGTCGAAGCAGGAGACCATCGACTGGCTGGTCGAATACACCCTTTCTTCACCCCAGCGGGCCGAGCAGCGGATTCGCTTTATGGAAGCACATCGCAGTTACATCGTGACGTACAACGTGGGTGAGGATATGGTTCGGGATTATGTGCACCGGCACGCTTCAAATGAAGTCGAGCGATGGAAAGTGTTTGCGAATCTCTTGTCGACCCCGCAGGTACCGAGCAACTTACTTATCTAAGTCTTTCTTACCCTTTGAACATATGCGACCTAGCTGCGTTTCCTCGTCCATATGATGAAGAGGCCAGAAATTGCGATTTGCTCATGCTTCTTCATGATTGCTTTGTTACCTCTCCTGACACGCAAGCATGTCGAATGGGACGGGAATCTTCTGACGATTTCTCGCCCGGAACTCGCAGCCTATGGATTCCCGGTGTTGGTACTTACGACGATTGTCTGCATCGCAATTGTTGTCAGACTCCTGCCTCCTAAGGCGCACATTGGGCTCATCAGTCTCGTTCTAGC
Organism: uncultured Fimbriimonas sp.; assembly: GCA_945952345.1. GTDB lineage: Bacteria > Armatimonadota > Fimbriimonadia > Fimbriimonadales > Fimbriimonadaceae > Fimbriimonas. The sequence goes on along the minus strand of CAMFIS010000096.1, from coordinate 10,472 downwards.
CCTATCGCTTGTATCGTTAAGTCAAATGCTTCGCGGCGACATGCAAACGCCTAGTCCAGCGATTGGATGTGAAGGACGTGACGGAATGACTTACTGGCTCATCCCCCAGGATGGCGACAATGACCCAATGTTTGGACGTGAGATTGAGCATTCCGGCGAAGATTGGAAACTGGAAATTCTCGATGACTTCACCATCGATGACTTCGAGAGGCTCTATCACCACCGATCTGAGCCAAAAGTAAATGTTCCTATAACCTAGTTCGAAACCGAATCGAAAAAGACCAGAAAGCCATCGGGATCGCGATATTGCACCATCGATCCGCGCTCGCTAAACCTCGGACCTTTCGATGGTTCTCGGCCAGCTGACTCCATTCCGTCAACGACAGCTTGGATGTCTCCGTTTCGAAAATTGAGTGAGAATACATCCTCTCCCATAAACTCTTCTTCAAAGAGGCCGAGGCGAACACCGCGCCTTTCGAGTACCACCCACCCGTCGACCGCATTCCCCTCGGCAACTTGGAATCCAAGGTCTTGATAGAAGTCCTTCGATATCTCGGCATTGGCTACCCGAAGACAAAAATCCAACTGCCCTAAATCCATGGCTTCATTAGAGACCATCGATGATGATTCGGTCAAGTCCGGGGTAGAGTCGATCCATGCGGATGTCGCCCGTTTCGACCGTCGAGGAGTACTTCGCCCAGATTCCTAACGAGGATGCCCGTGCGGAATTGTCGCGCTTGAGAGAAATTATTCGCGATGAGATTCCGGATGCCAAGGAAGTTATCAGTTACGGCATGCCGATGTACCAGCACTTTGGAATGGTGGTCGGCTTTGCAGCCTTTAAGAAGCATTGCTCGCTGTTTCCGGGCCACACCGTGGCGGACTTCGAAGATCAATTGAAAGAGTACAAATTGTCGAAGGGGACGATTCAATTCGACCCTAAGAAGCCGTTGCCGGAGTCGTTGGTAAGGGCGATCGTTCGGGCGAGATACGAGGAAAACGAAGCAATTCATCGTGAGAAGAAGAAGAAGTAGTTGGGAGTGAGCAGTTTGGAGTTGGGAGTAAGTGTCCGGGATCAATCTGTCGATTGGCAACATTCCGATGGTTTTCACTGCCAACTCCCAGCGTCACTTCGTTCCACCTCCGCTCGTGCCTCGCTTCGGCGGACGTCGTCAACGCAGGGGTCGTTGACAGTGCCACAACTATATTCCGTCAACCAATAACTGCCCGAACTTCTTCCTTCCCTTTCTTGTTCACTCGCCAGATGTAGGCGTCCAGCACGTAATGCGTGACCTGCGGCATGGTGAGCAATGGGATGAAGATCACGAGCAATGTAGCTGACGCTGGGATTGAGAACGAGCCGAAAACGTTTGCGTGCTCATGCCACTGCATCCGATCCCAAATGCCTTCCTCGAAGAATGCTAGCAGGAACAAACTGAGGATATAAAAGGGCACGTACTTGAGCTGGAAGAATCGCAGGAACCGGTTTCCATCGTTGGCTTTGTTGGCTCGCTTTCGATACTGGTAAATCCAGATCAGGGCCATATACGGAATTCCGTGCGAGATGATATTGATCAGGGAAAAGGTGAGGTCGCCGTTGAACAAAATGATGCCCGTTCCCCAGGCGGTGGCGGTCGCGACGAGAAGCAAGGTCTTCCCGACATTGAACGATCCAGTTTCTTTCCACCGCAATAGTTCCTTCACTAAGAATGCGGCTATGAATCCCACGTACAAGGCTCGGCAAATATGTTCGGGCCAAACCGATGGTATCTGGTAAATATTGGCACCGTCGAACCAGGTAAAGTTTCGCGAATACGTGTGCCAATACACCAACGGATAGATGGTCGCCAAGTAAATCGCGACTTGGTCTATGCGATATGCGAGGTCACCAACGGGTTCCCCACGCCGGTAAAGCATGAGGAATCCGTACTGTTGCCGAACGAAATGATAGATCGCGAAATACGCGACGAGTGTCCAGAATGCCACATAGCCAAACACCGCATAAATGGCTACGCCGATGGCCCAGCAGGCAATCGGTGCAATGATGTAGAGTTTTCGCCGCTTTTGAAACTCGTCCTTATCAAAGTAGGTTCGGAATAGCGAACTGTAAACGTGAGAAACGTCGATTCCTAGAATGAGAAACACCCACAGCCAGGCCGGCATGTCCAACTGCGCGATACGGTTACCGAGGCACAGTACGATGGCAGTGATCGCTATCGGCGGACCGATGATCGCGGTGAGATCGAACTTCGGCGAATAGATCCAGGGCGTTGCGATTCGCATTTATACCAATGGCATGTACAGATCGGTGATGAGCTTGGCGGGCAGCGTTTCGCTGGCGTCGTTCACGTACACCTCGAAGGCGGCTTTGTCGTCGCTGATTTGGCGGCCAAGCGTTCGCTCGATGTAGGTCGTGAACTCCGACCAGACCGGGCCCAGGTTTTCGTAAGGACCTACATATTGGGTTTTGGCGTAAGGGCCACCGGGAATTTCTTCGACCGTGATACCGGCGGGGGCAAAGTGGCTGGGCGAGAACCCGCCACGCACTTCGAAGCATGCCGCCGAACGGAGCTGCGCCGCCGGAGTGAAGTCAGGATTGTCGTAGTAGATTCCGATCGTGCGCAACGTCTCGATCTGCTGCATATCGATATATGACCAAAGGTGGTCGAACACAGGTCCGAGATCTTCGTATGGTCCAGTATGTCGCTCCATGATCACTTTGATCGGCATTTCCTGGGTGACTTGAACGTTCATCTTCCCTCTATCTTACTGCGATAGCGATCGGTTGGGTGCATCGTTTCGCATACGAATGAAGGCGTATTTCCGTCTCGTCTTTCCCAGGCATCGATGACTTGCTTTGCGTTCTCGACAGCGTCCTTTGTTGAGTCCACCTCGAAGTCATACATGCAGAATCCGTGCGTCGTCTCGAAGTCTCGCTTGGCATCGCCGATTGGTCGATTACCTCTCTCCCGCTCTCTTCGTTCCAGCTCCCCCAGCGGGCAATGGATGCCGACAAAGAACACATCGAAACCGTTGAGCAATTCTAAAAATCTGTCCATCCAGGCGGCTTCTTCGACGATGTGCTCGACGATGAGGTTATTTCCGGCTCCGGCAAAGGCCGGAATTGATCGATGGAAACCATCGAAAAACGCCGACCGCTACGAGGACCAGGCAAACCGGTCTCGTGACGGCAGAACCCCAGACTCGATAAGGTGGTCGATCGAATAATGCCAAAACTGCTCGGGCAATGCCGCTTGCAGTGCCCGAGCCAAAGTTGATTTCCCCGAGCTCGACGCTCCATTGAGGAGAATGATCTTGCCTTTAGTAGTCGAAGTCATTGGCCGCAAAAGGATTGTGGCGCACAACTGACTGCCAATCCACGGCATCCAAGGTCAACCAAGCCCGAATCTTTTGCTTCGCCGCTTGCTTTTCTGCTTCCGACCATAGCATGTGGAACTTCGGGGCGTCCTTCCAACTTTGCAATGACTGCGCAAGATAGTCGCCAATCCTGAGTTCATCGGTCTGCTTCGCGAGAGTCGATCCTTCCGTGCCCTGGCCCAACTGGAATCCTCCCGAGCCTCCCCCGATCGTGGTGTACTGTAACTGCTTGTTCTTCGCCGAAACGGTTCCCAGAACCGTCGAGTTGTCGAGTTGCTTGGCGATCGCCATCCGATATCCCGGCGAGAGAATGATCGGGCAGCGTGTGCAATTATCCAGCATGTAGATGTACCGGCTGCCGACCTTTTTGTCCGATTCTTCCATCGCTTTGAAGACTCGAGCAAACATCGCTTCCCCAACTTTCTGGAGCTTAGCGTCCAATGGATTCGACCACAAGGGCCGCCAAATCTCGCCTCGAGTTTCGTTCAAGAAGTTGTTAGAAGCAGTTACCTTCGCATAATCTTCGACGGCCGATTCGTCATGTTGCGCTAGTCGGTCTGAAATCACTCGCCCAAAACTGTACGAGATGGTCTCGTTAATCTGATCGTCCGAGTTGGTCAGGAATTTCTTGAGCTCGTTCGGCCTGAGCGAAATCTCTTTGAGCGTCGGCAACGCGGCTTTTCCATCCCACTTGGCGAAGTAATGCCCCATGCGCATCGCTTTATCTAAATTGAACATGGCCATCGAACTATGCTCCTCGCCAAACTCAGACATTGCCCTTACTCGCTTGGCGAACAGGGCATTCACTTCGTTTGCGTGTGCGGCGCGCAACGGTTCACCCTTCATTGCCACGCCCGTTGCATCGAACTTTCCTGTGTAAGTAAAGGATCCAGTGCGCTGCACATTGGTCGGCATTGTCAGGGCTTGTCCCGCTTGGAGCCACAATTCACTTCCAGATTTATCGTTGGCCAGGACCGCCAGCCACCGCTCGGGCTCGCTCAGCTTGGCGACTACCGACCACTCCTTGCGGAGGTTAACCGCCCTTTCCTGCGGTGTCTTTCCGCCGATAGAATTGGACGTCGGCCACACCTGGTAGAGACATACTTGGGCGGCTTCGCGGGCCGAATGGATGCTGCGCATCGGAAATAAGTCTCTACCAAATGAGACCGACCTTGTAAGTCGGTCATCTTTGTCGATCGCGTCGATGAGGGCGGGAACTATTGCCTGACCTTCCTTCACGATTGCTTGGATCGTCGGGTCCGAATTCCACTCCAAACCGCCAGGCTGCCCCCACTGCTTGGCGGCAACATCGTCCAGTCCCTCCATAAGTTCAGCAAATCGAGTCTTCTCGTCCTTTGTGGACAAAGCGGCGAGGTCCAAGGGCTTCTTTGGGTGACTTGCACGACGTTTTGCGTCCCTTAGTATTGCAATCGGTTCATCTGCTTCCAGACGCCAACCGACGGTGTCCTTGCCATAATTCACCCCTGCCTTTTCTCGAATCGCGGAGACTTCGGCCATGCCTTCGGCCCACTTCACAGCAGCTGAATCCTGATGGTCCATGAGGCATTGCGCCGTCTGCATTCGGTACCGGTGGGTAAGTCCCGCATACACATCGAGCACGGGATCCATTGTGCTGGCGCACAAAACTTTGTAGCTGTCTTCGGCTTCCTTTGTGTCGCCATGAATCAAAAGGAGCGCAGGTAGCAGAGTGGTGGCGAATCCCACAGGAACCGCTCGATCGCCGGGTCGAATCATGCGTTGTCCACTCGACACATCTGGTTTATAGAGCGAAGTAACGTCGGCAGGTCCTTTGTCGGATTTGATGGGATAGATGAGGCCATCCACAGCAACGACCGTATGGTCCTTCGTGACCCAGCCGTAGGCTTCCCGTTCTCCAACTTGCGACCATGCAGCGTTCCCAACTACGATGGTGACTTTATGGAACTCTCCCCCGCGAGGATCGTTCAAGCCGTGATTCAAGAGAGCTTGGGTCGTCTTAACGTAGTTCTCGGGAATGCTCGTCTTGGGCGGAGTCCACTCATGACCTCGCCGATAGAAACTGAATGCCAGACCGCTGACGAGAACGACGCCTCCACCAGCCAACGCGACTTTGAGCGCTTTATTCATATATCCCCTGATCACAACCTATTGATGTGTGACGAACGCTATCGTTATTGTTCAACAGGAATCGAAACGCACAGGGGAAATATGAAAGGAATCTTAGATTCCTCCCCTCACAGCTACGAGCTCAAAAGAAAGCCACCCGAAGGCGGCTTGTTGGACTGGACTCAGGCTGAAAATCTACTTACCGTTCATTGATGGAGGCATTTTCACTTTCAAAGACTTATCGACCGTTTTGCAGCAAAGCCACTTTCCGCCGACCTTCCTCCAGGTGTCCGTTCCAATCTCATGAACGGTGATCTTCCCACCGTTCTTCATCATCACGGTCAGATGGAAGTCAAACATTACGTTCACCATCCCTGCGTGCATCTTAGATCCCTTTAGTTCGGCCATGGGATTGGCAGACTTGGCGTCGGCGAAGATCTCTCTGACACCCTTGATAAAGTCGGACTTCAACTGTTTGTGGCCCTTGGGGTCGATCGCGACGAAATCTTCGGACATGTAAGTGGCGAAGTCGTCGACGTTAAGCTTGCGCATCGACTTCTCGATGCCGTCATATTGCATCTTGATTGCTTTGGGAACGGGTGCAGCGAACGCGGTCACCGACAGAATTCCGAGAGCAATCATCATTGATTGGCGTTTCATCGTCTGAGGTTGTACCGCTCGTTAATCTGAACTCAGGTCTCATTCAATCTCGGTTCAGAAAACGTTCATCTCCGTGGTTCGAAAGAGGTAGCCTACGCCGCATGTCAGCGTCGACATTCGATCACCTTGCTTGTTCCGCCTGCGAAAAAGTCTTCGATCGAAATCAGCTCTTGAACTTGTGCGAGTGCGGTTCACCTATCCTAGCGCGATACAATCTGCCCCTTGCTTGGGACAAGTTGAGCCTAAAGGGTTCGACAATGTGGAGGTATCGCGAGGTCCTTCCAGTTTACAACGATGCGAACATCGTGACCTTGGGCGAAGGCATGACGCCGCTCTTGAACGTCCCGCGACTCTCCTCTCTAATTGGGATGCCAAACTTGCAGATCAAAGATGAGTCGGTCAATCCGACCGGTTCTTTCAAGGCGCGAGGTATGGCAATGGCGATCTCGCGGGCGAAGGAACTGGGCGTCGAAAGGGTCGCGGTTCCCAGTGCCGGTAACGCCGGCGGAGCAGTCTCCGCGTATGCGGCCAGGGCCGGAATGCATGCGTTCGTGTTTATGCCTAAAGACGTACCAAAGGCGTTCATCACCGAGTGCGAAATGAACGGAGCGCACGTAGAGCTGATCGATGGTTTGATTTCTGATTGCGGAAAGCACGTCGCCGCCAACAAGGCTGCCAACGGATGGTTCGAGCTTTCGACCCTGAAGGAGCCCTATCGGGTCGAGGGAAAGAAAACACTCGGCTATGAGCTCGCGGAGCAATCCGGATGGGAGCTACCGGATGTTGTCGTATATCCTACCGGGGGCGGAACGGGACTCATTGGGATGTGGAAGGCTTTCGACGAAATGGAAGCGATGGGCTGGATCGGCTCCAAGCGACCGCGAATGGTAACCGTTCAGGCCGAAGGCTGCGCGCCGATCGTTCGCGCATTCCATGCCGGAACTCTCAAAGCCGAACCCTGGGTGGGAGCTTCCACCAAAGCAGCCGGACTGCGCGTGCCCGGGGCAGTTGGCGATGCCCTCATGCTCACGGCGCTCCGGACGAGTGGTGGGACCGCCATTTCTGTTTCGGACGAGGAACTTCTTCGTTGCGCAAAGATGATCGGTGAAACGGAAGGCATGTTCGTTTGCCCTGAGGGTGGTGCGGTTTTGGCTGGACTCATCAAACTGCGAGACCAGGGTTGGGTGAAGCCGGAAGATAAAGTGGTCCTCTTCAACACCGGCAGCGGCCTGAAGTACTTGGACGTTTTCTAGTTAGCCGACTAGCTCTCGCAAACGGAACGCCCACTTCCAAGGCTCGACCGTGTCCTTGTGTCGACAATAGACAAAGCAATCCTTGCCCGACTCCAATTCGCGACGAATCGATTTTGCCCAATCTGCGAGCTGCGCATCTGAATACTCCAGTTGCCTGAGCCGTATGTACGAGAAGTTTGCTCGGTTATGATGAACAACCTCAGATTTTTCGGTGTCAGCCTTCACCCAAGCGGCATCGAATTTCGAAAGAATCGCCTCGACTTCGTCACAATTCCACGATTCATGGAGGAATTCAATGGCCCACCGAACACCGGGGAATTCGGCCAGGAAAGCTTCCAATCGCTCGTCGACTCGTTTCATGTTATGAGGCAGTTGGAGCAGAATAGGACCCAGTTTTCCCGCCGCCTTGACCGGTTCTAAGGCGTCGATAAACTCCTTGGCCATGGCATACGATTCTGGAGTCAACCGCTTCGAGTGGGTGACTTTGAAGTACATCTTTGGCGAGATCGTAAAGTCGGATCCTGTTTGTTTCAGCCACTTAGTCGTGGTTCCCATGCTCGGCATTTTCGTGAACGTACCGTGAGTTTCAAGCGAGTTGAACTGAGCAGCGTAGGCTGAAAGGAACTTGGACTTGCTAACCTCTGGCGGATAAAGCATGGCCTCGCCCTGCCACTCGGGGTAGTCGTAGCCGGACAATCCGATATGCAGGCTCGCCATCCCTTCATCCTACCGCTCAAGAGCATCTCCCGTTGGAGGGAGATGCTCGGGGAAGTAACGTCTGGCTCGTGGCTATTTGCTATTTCTTCACACACAGGCACGATGTTTCGATCGCGACATCTGCTTTCGCCCACGCCTGCTTGAACCGTCGCTCGTATTTCGATGCCATTTTCATATTCCCCTCTGCGCGGTAGGCGCTTGCGAGTCCACGCAAAGCCCATCCATTATTCGGATGAACCTTCAGATCGACCAAATACACTTCCCTCGCTTCTTGGTGGCGACCCGCCTTTTCAAGCACTGCACCGAGCGTATGCCGCATCGGCTGAATCCAGTCCGGCGGCTCATTGTACTTCACCTGGTCTTCGTCGGCAACGCCTTTCTTGAGCACCCTTGCGGCTTGAGCGAGATCACCTTGCGCGAGCAGGATTTCACCTGCTACCAACTGCGACTCGAGACCGAGAATTGTCGTCGCTGAATTGTTGCCGAACGAGGCATCGGCTGGAATTGCCTTGCGCATCGTTTCGAACTCAGCAGCCTCGGACTGCGCTCCGTTCACATCACCCTTTGCAGCGTAAGCTACCGCTCTCGATGCGTGGCGCATGGCACGTGCTATCGGGAAGTACTCGGGAAAGTCCTTGGCGGCCAAGACTTCGTCCCACTTTCCAAACCGAATGCGCGTCTGGAGTGGCATGGCGAAGAAATAGTCCGTCACTGGCGCCCATTGCTTAGCCCAATCAGGGGGTATCACCGCGATGCCTTCGTCCATGGTTTTGATCGCGAGCTTGCCTTGCCCGGACATCATAGCGGCGAAGGCGAGCATGTGATAATTGTGCGTGATGTAGCCGCGGTACACATCCAACTTTCCTGCTGCCATTCGATATTTGCGATCTTCTTCAATCGCTCGGGCATTGGCTGCAATGGCGGTGTTCCAGTGCCCCACTCGGATGTCGATATGTGACGGCATGTGAACCATATGTCCGAGTCCAGGCTGTAAGAACCGGAGTCGATCCGCCGCTCCGAGAGCTTTTTCTGGATTTGGCGATGCTTCGAGTGCGTGAATCTTCTCGTGCAACGCCATAGGATGGTTAGGATCAAGCTTTAATACCGCATCGATCGTTCTCAAGACTTCAGGTGTTATGTCGCGTGGTTTGCCGTCCAATGACCACAAGTCCCAGGGTCGCAGATCCATGAGCGATTCGGCAAATAAGGCGCCGATGTCACCATCCGTCGGGTGCCGGTGCCATACCTCGCGCATGGCATCGGAATACGCTTTATCAAGCGGAGAACGGTCTTCAGGCTGCGGGTTGGAATATCGCTTCCCTTCCGCCCAAATCAGATCCTTTTCTTCCGGACTCGCGGTCTTGGAAAGCTTCTCCGCCATCTTGATCGCGTCCCAGGCACGCTTGGCCCGATCGGGATCGACGAAAGGCAGGTTGATGTTCGGGCCGCAGGCATTGGCGATGGCCCAATATGCGATCGCACAGTTCGGATCGGCGACCGTGGCGGCGCGGAATGCTTTCACCGCCTCGTCGTGATTGAAGCCGTATTGGAATGCCAACCCCTGGTCGAAGTAACGTTGAGCAAGCTTCGACTTGGTCGTGATCTTTCGGTGGTGATGCCCAAGACCGGAATAGAACTTTGGGTTGACGTCGATCGTCGTGGCGAGTGTTGCGAGTGTAAAAAGGAAGGCTGTCATAGTTGTCGACATCCAGAAAAGTTGCCAGGACCTTACCACGGAATGCCTTGTGACGCAAGTGGGTTTCAAAGTTGTCTTCCCCTTACCCTCACTCTGGCCCTTGCACAGATTAAAGGATACAATTCGACCATGAACCTCATAGAGCGGCTGGGGGCCGCATGAAACGCGTCCTGCTCATCCTTCCCAACGGATTCGAAATCTTCGAAGGCGCGGCCTTTATCGACGTCCTTGGTTGGGCCGACGATTGTGGAGATACGCGAATCGAAGTCGTGAAAGCCGGTGTCTCAAAGAACCTTACCTGCACATTTGGTGGCTTCCAATTTGTTCCCGATTTCACTCTCGACCAGCTTGATTTCCATGATTTCGATGCCGTTGCCATCCCTGGTGGTTTCGAGAGCGCAGGCTTTTACGAAGAGGCCTACTCGGAACCAGTTCAACAGGCGCTTCGTGACTTCGATGAGAGACGCGCTCCGGTGGCATCGATCTGCGTTGGAGCTCTACCGGTCGCCAAGAGTGGAATACTCAATGGACGCAAGGCAACCACGTATCATCTCGACAATGGCAAGTGGCGAGAAAGGCTTGCGGAACTTGGGGCGGAGGTTCTCGATGAGTGGATCGTTGAAGACGAGATTGTCATCACTCCTTCATGTCCTGAAACGGCC
>CAMFIS010000095.1 GCA_945952345.1 uncultured Fimbriimonas sp. | reverse complement strand
GTGTGGGTAAGTGGAACAAAGACGCAACCCCGATGACGCTCGCCAACGATGGACGAACATGGTCGGTCGATGTCGATCTCAAGCCTGGGCGGCACTACTACAAGTTTGTTCGGAACAACGACGAGTGGTTAACCGACCCCAAGGCCAAGAGCGAGGATGATGGTAGCGGCAATATTAATTCGCTGCTCATGGTGATGCAGCCAGATTTTGAGAAGCCAGCTCGCCGCAATGATGGAAACATTACGAACTCGGCCGTCGAAACAGCGGCCGCACTCCCGTACTTCAACGTCGATGGCGAAACCGTAACCATCAAGATTCGCACACGCAAGGACGACGTAGGCAAAGTCACGGCAGTCGTGAACGGTAAGGAGCTTGCCACGTCAATCGACTCTTCCGATGGCGTGTACGAGACGCACAAGGCAGATTTCTCATGGAACCGGAAGAAGGACTTGAACTATTTCTTTCGACTGAGCGATGGCAAAAGCGCGACCGGACAAGAGATCGTCGAAGTATTTCCGAATCCCAAGTTCAATATCGAGGCGAAGAAGTTCCACCCGTTCGAAGTACCCAAGTGGGTCGAGAGTTCAATCGTCTACCAAATCTTTCCGGATCGGTTCGAGAACGGAGACCAATCGAACGATCCCGCGAACGTGATGCCTTGGAATGGCACTCCAACCTACGCCAACCGGTTTGGCGGCGACGTGGCTGGAGTTGAGAAGAGACTCTCGTACTTAAAGGACCTAGGAGTCTCGACGGTCTACTTCAACCCGATCTTCAAGTCTCCATCCAACCATCGGTACGAGGCGGATGACTACTTAACGGTCGATCCTCAATTTGGTACAAACGCCGAATTCGCTCGGCTCACCAAAGAGCTGAAGCAGAACGGAATTTCCACCGTGATGGACTTCGCATTCAACCACACATCGGTGAACACCAAGGAGTTTAAAGACCTGGTCAAGAACGGCGCGAATAGCGTGAACAAGGACTGGTACTTCCCCAAATCATTCCCCGTGAAGCCAGGAGACAGCAAAACGTACGAGGCATGGTACGGCTTCCCCTCGATGCCAAAGTTGAATACGGTCAACCCGGAAGTCACAGAGCACCTGTTCAATGTTTGCAAGTATTGGCTCAAAGATGTGGGAGTCGATGGCATGCGATTGGATGCCGCCGAAGAAGTGGACTCAACTTTTTGGCGTCAGATGCGCCAGTACGTCAAATCAATCCGGCCCAACGCTTGGATCCTCGGCGAGATTTGGGGAGATGGAAATCCTTGGCTTCACGGCGATCAATTCGACTCGGTGATGAACTACCAATTTCGAGATGCAACTTTAAGGTTCGTGGCCCACAACACCATCGATGCCAGCCAATTTGCCCTTAATTTGATGCGAGTTCACAAGAGCTATGCGCCTCAGGTCAGCCGCAACATGATGAACTTGCTGAGTTCGCACGACACGCCGAGATTCCTCACCGAATGTGGCGGCGATGCCGAACTCGCCCGATTGGGCGCTGCCATCCAATTCACCTGGATCGGCGAACCTTCGATCTACTATGGCGACGAACTCGGCATGCAGGGCGGCAAGGACCCCGACAACCGACGCGGAATGGATTGGGCGCACGCGACTCAAGACAACGAAATGCTTCGCTTCTATAAAAAGCTGATCCAAGTGCGCAAGCACACGGACGCTTTTGCGACCGGAGATGCAGAGTTCCTGTGGGCCGGTGGAAAAGCTGGAGTTTTCACACGCGTTGGTCGAAAGGACGCCGCCATCGTTGCCTTCAACCGAGGCGATTCCGATCAAAAGATTTCTATCCATATTCCTCAGGCGATGCACTCCCTCGCCTCGAAGGGAGTTTTCGATGCCATGACGGGAACCGCCTACGCGGCCACCGACCGACCCATTTCTTTCACGGTCAAGCCAAAGTCGGCAACGATTCTGGTGACCAAGCCATTCAGCAATACGTCGCTCTCGACCCAGCGCAAAGCCGGGCGGGATTCGGTTCAACGCCGAGCGAATCTAAATAATAGGAGCCAACTAAAATCATGAAAAATCGAGCCTTCACGCTCATTGAACTACTCGTCGTCATCGCGATCATCGCGATCTTAGCTGCCATTCTGTTCCCGGTATTCGCTCAGGCGAAGCTTGCCGCGAAGAAGGCTTCGGATATCTCGAACCTGAAGCAAACTGGCACCGCAACGTACATCTATACCGCCGACTACGATGACCTCCTGATGGACGTTCCGGTTTACAATGCAGAAACCGAATCGTACGTTTTTGCCGCTAAGCTCGCGCCGTACACGAAGAACCGCCAGATTTGGAAAAACCCTTCCAGCCCTTACAACGAGGGATCGATCCAGCACGCTCTCTTCGATATGCAGATTGCTCTCTGGGGCCAGTCCTACGCCAAGGCTCCGAACGACCCTTGCGTTGCAATCGGCACCAGCATCTACGGTGGCGGCCCTTACACTGCGGCCAAGCAGCGATGGAAGGACATCTATCCTGAGACTGACTACCTGTTGAACCCAGACATGTGGGGCTACAAGCAAAACGGCTGCCCAATGGGTGGTGGAACGGGCGGTTACTCGCACCCTGGTCCGAACATGGTTTCCGGTCCCTCGGGCGGCGACGGTCTGAACGGAATCGGCCCCGCAACGGCAACATTCACCAGTGTCGCGAAAGTTATCATGCTCATCGATGGCCCGACTCACAGGAACTGGGAGTTCGGCGACACGCTTGGCCCCACGGTTTGGGGTCCGAGCTATACCGGTATGTACCCGAACAGCTCCAACGCCATGTTCTTCGACAGCCACGTCAAGAACATTCCGTGGGGATCCCTTCACCCGAATGGCTTGACCGAACAGAACGACGCATGGAAGTGCGCCAACTGCAACAACGAGCAATATGTCTCGCCAGCAAGCGATGCCGGCAAACTGTGGGTCTTCTGGGGAACCAGCCTGGCCAGTTCGGGCAACCAGTAAACCTCGAAATGTTCCCCTCGTCAACTCGCTCGATGAGGGGAATGAACGCATAAAGGATCAATGAAGAAAACACAACTTATTCTCGGGATTGCCTCGCTTACGGTGGCGGCAGCAGCGTTGTCAGGTTGCAGCGTAGGTATGGCGCCATCGGGCGGCTCGGCGGAAGATGTAAAGGCGGCTTTCGACAAAATGTCGATGGAAGATCAGATCAAGGTTACGAAAGAAGCCAACATTCCGGCAGACGCAAAGAAGAAGAAGCTCGAAGAAATCTACGCCAAATTTGGTAAAACGCCTCCGGCCGACGAAGGAGCCGCACCTTCGGGTCCACCTCCGGGTGTAGGTACGCCCTCTCAGGGCGGTCGATAAGTCCTAAGGATCGCACCGAACTCCTCTCCTTTTTGTAAAGCGCGAAAAGGGGAGGGGCTCCGTACGCGAACGGCACGATTCGTGCTCATAATGTGAGTAATGTCCTTTTTCAATCCGGATATTCAGAGTCCAACCGGCAGCCCGCACTCGATGATCGACATCATGATCGGTCCACTTTTGCTGGTCTTCTTCGGTCTCATGTTGTTCATCGGATCCATCCGGTACGAAATGACTTACGACAAAGTCGCAAAGTGGTGGAAGTGGTCTTTTCTGCCTCTCGGCCTTGCCCTCGTGCTTGGCATTCAGCGCTTTACATTCATCTTTTCCCTCTTCTATGCCCAGACAATTAACTCCAAGAAGGAGTTGATCGCGCACTGGATGGGATGGATACTTCCGCTGCTCTCGATTGTGGGCGTTCTGGTCTACAACCACATGCGAAACCGAGCGGATTCACGCCGCGTGTACTGATCAATGCAATAATTTGATCATGAGCACAGAGACGAACAATGGCGTTCGCGGGTTAACCACAACCGAAGCACCCTTTATTGAGCAGGCCAAAAACGAAGGCCTGCTCTATATCCACCAGCCGTACGACCTGTATTCCGAATCCAACCACGAAGCCTGGCGGAGCCTGTACGCGCGAATGCTTCCGCGTTGGAAGAAGTACGCCAACGCCCACTTCCTGAAAGGTATTGAGTCTCTTTGCCTAGATCCAAATCAGGTTCCAAGACTGGAGGACGTGAACCAGTTCCTTTGCCCGTTGACCGGATTTAAGGCCAAAGCCGTGGCGGGTTACGTTCCGGCTTACGCCTTCTTTGACTGCCTGCGAAACCGTGATTTTCCAACAACGATCACGATTCGACGAGCGGATAAGCTGGACTACCTTCCCGAGCCAGACATCTTCCACGATATCGCGGGCCATGTGCCGATGCACACCGACAAGGCGTTTGCCGATACTCTCGTTCGCTTTGGCGAACTCGCAAGGCTCGCCGCTGAGATTGGAGAAAGCATCAAAGACGAGCACGAGAAGCTCGTACGGCTCGAGAGCATTATTAAAGCGATGGCGAGATTTTTCTGGTTCACCATCGAGTTCGGCCTGATGAGGGAAGGGAAGGACATGAAGGTGTACGGAAGTGGACTCCTGAGTTCCTACGGAGAGATCGAGCACTGCATCGAATCACCCAATGTTCAGCGATATCCGATTCAGCTCGAGTGGGTGATTAACCAATACTTCGAGATCGACCATTACCAACCCCTTTTGTTCTGGGTGGACTCATTCGACCGCCTCTTTTCGTTGGTCGATCAGCTCGAAACGTGGATGAAAGACGGTCGCCTCAACAATGTTTCGCCCGGCGAACCGCTGGTGAACGAGGAAGACCTCAAGAGTTTTATGATTGCAGGGGCAGGAGGCTCGGTAAACTAGCGACATGCGCGTAGAGATCTTGATGCCCGAGCTTGGCGAATCCGTTCACGAAGGAACCGTCAGCCGCTGGTTAAAGAACGTAGGCGATACGGTCAAGGAAGACGAGCCGGTCGTTGAGATCATGACAGACAAGGTGAACACCGAACTCCAGGCACCAGCCTCGGGTGTGTTGACCGAAATTACGATTGGCGAGGGCGCCCCAGTCAAGGTTTTCGAAGCTATGGGCTACATCGAGACCGATGCCGCTGCTGCTGCCAGCGCACCGAAAGCTGAAGCCAAAGCCGAAACGCCGAAGGAAGCTGCTCCTGCTGCGACTCCTGCGAGCGCACCAGAACCTAGCGTGGTGGCCAGCGGAGACAAGAAGTGGTACACACCCGTAGTCCGCGCGATGGCCAAGGAGCACGGAATCTCCGAGGCTCAACTTTCCGGCATTCGCGGCACTGGCGATGGCGGCCGAGTCACCAAGAAAGACATTGAAGCTTTCATGGCATCCGGCGGATCGGCCAAGCCAACCTCGGCTCCGGTTGCTGTACCAGAACCCAAAGCGGCAACACCAACCGTAGCGGGACCCGATCAAGAGATCGTTCCGCTCGTCGGCATGCGCAAGATGATCGCCGACCACATGGTTCGATCCTCTCAGGTGCCGGTCGTATCGACCGTTACCGAAGTCGATGTGACCAACATGGTCACCTTCCGTGAGAAGAACAAGGAATCGTTCCTTGAGACGTATGGCGTGAAACTCACCTACACGCCGTTCTTCATCAAGGCTCTGACCGAGGCGCTTATCGAATTCCCGGGCGTCAATTCCTCGCTGCAAGGCGATGGCAACATTCTCAGGAACAACGCCGTTCACATGGGCGTCGCGGTCGCGCTTGGAGCCAAGGGTGAAGGCGGACTCATCGTCCCCGTCATCAAAGATGCCCACAAGAAGAATCTAATCGAGATCGCCAAGGACCTCGAAGCCATCGCGAAGAAGGCTAGAAGCAACTCCTTGAAGCCGGAAGATGTGCAGGGCGGAACGTTCACCCTCACCAACCCTGGAACTTACGGCGCGCTCTTCGGAACTCCGATGATCAACGCTCCGCAGGCAGGAATTCTGGGCACCTACGCGATCAAGAAAACTCCGGTCATCATCGACGATATGATCGCGATTCGATCGATCATGCACTTAGTGCTCACCTACGATCACCGGATTATCGACGGCATGGCCGCTGGTGCATTCCTGGCGAGCGTGCGAGACAAGCTTCAGAATTTCGATTTCTTCAAATAGTCGAATCTTTCTTAATTCTTATTCAGTAATATGTTCTGAATGAAACGAGTAATCCTTTCTGGGGTCGCTCTTGTAGCCTTAATTGGTTGCAGCAGCGGTCCCGCTATTCTAGTAACAAAAGCTCCTTTCACACTTCCGCCGAGTGCAACACAGGCTGATAGTGATGATAAGGGCGTTTCTTTAGGGGTTCCTTCTGGCTGGCGAGTAGGCGTTGCTTCGAGCATGGGCAAGGCCGACCTGATGTCAGGAATGGTCGGTTCTGGAGGCGACAGCGGCAGCGCAAGCGGCGGCGAAGGCGACGCGGCGATGAATGCTATTCACGACATGGCGAACCAAATGGATGCCGACTCAAAGAAAGAGGAAGCAGCCGCCCTGGCCAAGTTGAAAGAAGAAGGAATCATTATCCACTGCGTGAATAGCAGCAAGCCGATTCCTGGCGAAAAGCCGACTCAGTTCTACGTCAAGAAACAATCACAGGGTGGAAATTGGAGTTGGGAAGACGCCGAGAAGTCCGAATTTGGTCAGTACAAAACAAAGCCGAAAGCCACCAAAGTTACCCTGCCAATTGGCCAAGCCTCGCGTATGCAAGACACTTGGCAACTCGTCGACGGCGCCAACTACAGCGTGATCAGCTATGTCATTCCCAACGGAAAGGATCTCTACACCATTCGGTTCATCACCGAAGAGCCAATCGAGACCCTAACCGCGATCGACAAGCAGGTCGCTGAATCGTTCCGAATCAACAACTAGCTCGCGACGAGCTCGCGCAGATGATCATCGCCGACTTCCTTCACGGTGTCGGCGAGTTCTAAAAACTTCGCGTAGATCTGCTCGAATCGCTCGGGCGTGAACTCGTAACCCAACTCCTGAAGCCGATGCTTCAGGCCGTGGCGACCGGATCGTGCGGTGAGAATAATCTCGCTCTTGAGCGCGCCAACCAATGAAGGGTCGATGATCTCGTAGGTCGATCGATCCTTCAGCACGCCGTCTTGGTGGATCCCACTGCTGTGAGCATAGGCGTTCGCGCCAACCACGGCCTTGTTTCGCTGGATCATCATGCCCGTGAGTCGAGACACCATCTGAGACGTGTAGAGAAGCTGGGTCGTATCGATGCGGGTGGCCATATCGAACTTATCGCGGCGGATGTACATCGCCATCACGACTTCCTCGAGGGCGGTGTTACCCGCTCGTTCGCCGATTCCGTTAACCGTTACTTCCACTTGACGAGCGCCCCCGAGCACGCCGCTAAGCGTATTCGCCGTCGCCATGCCGAGGTCGTTGTGGCAGTGGCAGCTCAGAATCGCCTTGTCGATGTTCGGCACGTTGTCCATGATGCCTTTCATCAGTCCGTAGTACTCAGTCGGATAGGTGAAGCCGGTGGTATCCGGAACGTTGATGACCGTTGCGCCTGCCTTGATGACCTCTTCGACGACCTTGTAAACGTAGTCGAGGTCGGCTCGGCCCGAGTCTTCCATGAAGTACTCGATGTCGTCGGTAAATTGCCTTGCGCACTTGACCGCGTTCACGCCGGTCTCGAGCGCCACTTCTTTGGTCATGCGCAGTTTGTTGACGAGGTGGTTCTCGCTCACGCCCAAACCGGTATGGATTCGTCGTCGCTCCGCTGGTTTCAGAGCCTCTGCTGCGACCTCAATATCCTTCTGCCGGGCCCTCGTGAGGCCGCAGATCGTGACACCTTTGAGTTCAGTTGCCAGCGTGTGGACGCTCTCGAAGTCACCCGGCGACGAAATAGGGAAGCCAGCCTCGATGATATCCACACCGAGCCGAACGAGCTGATGACCGATCTCCAACTTCTCGTCGAGCGAGAGTCGAACACCTGGGCTCTGCTCTCCGTCTCGTAAAGTGGTGTCGAATACATAAACTCGCGTACTCATGCTAATAATCCTCTGCATTGGATTATACGGTGTGCAAGGGTAGACTTGATCCGAAATGACTTCGGTATTGGTAAACGTGTCGGGTGGAAGCGACGCCGCGAAAGAACCTTGGATTTGGCGACTCTGTAAGGAGTTCAACGTGAAGGTCAACTTGGTTCGTGCCAACGTAGATACCGATTTCGGCTTTATGCAGATCGAGATTTCCGGCGCGGTCGAGGACATTCAGCGATCCATCGCCTGGCTCATGACCACCGGCCTCAACGTCGAATCTCAAGAACGCGCAGTCGGCGCATGATCTCGCTCCCGTACGAACAGCCCGAGGACCTTCCACAGTTTTGGGCTGAGACCGTGGCCGAAGCCATGGCGTATCCGTTACGGGTCTCCGCTTTCCGGGTCGTGTCCGGCTATTCCTCGTCCCACGTGGTTGAGACGTTTTCCTTCGCTGGTATCAAAGGTCAGGTTCGGCATGGCTGGATCGCCTATCCCGAAGGGGCTCGGCACTTACCAGGATTTCTTTGGGTTCCGCCATACGGACGTGAGTCCAAACTTCCCGACCAGTACGGCACTCGCACCGGAATGGTGAGCCTGTCGTTCAACTTCCATGGAGAAGATGCTTTCCATCAGGAAGCGTATAAGCCCGAACGCGGCTACATGGCTGAAGGCGCGGAAGAACGCGAGACCTGGATTTTCCGCTCGATGTTCCAAGACGCCGTACTGGCGCTGCGAATTCTTCAAATGCAGATTCAGGTGAACGAGGACCAGATCGGCGTGGCCGGCATGAGCCAAGGCGGTGGCATCGCTTTGTGGCTAGGGGCTTGGATGCCGCTCGTGAAGTCGGTGGTGGCCGATATGCCGTTCATGTGCGGCATGGGCGATTCGGTTCAGAATTACGCCTACCGATATCCGATGAAGGAACTCTCGGACTACATCGAGGAAATCCCGATCGGGTTCGAGCGGGTGATGAACACCATCAGCTATTACGACACCATTTTCCAGGCTGGTCATTGCTCAGTTCCGACGCACATTACAGCGGGTACCAAGGATCCTTCGTGCCGAATTCCAAACGTGACGGCGGCGTACGAGGCTCTGCCGGGGCAGAAACACTTCGAGATATTGGAATGGGGCCACGACTGGCATCCTAGTATGGTGATGAACACCAAGCGCTGGTTCTTCCAGACGATGTAGGGCGAAAATCCCTTCCTCCTTGGGGAAGAGCCCTCAAATATCCATGCCACAAAGGCATGGATATTTGAGGAAGGGTAGGGATGGAGGGGTTCGAGGACGTGAATCCTTGTCCAAGTCCATTCGTTCAGACAAAGTGTTTCGTCGTTTTTCCCCTCTACCCCCTGCCCCTTCACCCCAATGAGAAGGGGAGTTTTGAGAACGCAGTAACATAGTCCCATGCTGGGAATGTTGGTTGGACTCATCGCGCACACGCAAAGCGTCACCCGCACGTACGTGCTGCACAAGTTCATGCAGCCGATCGGAGAAGAAACCTATTCAATTTCGGCCGGGCCAGGCTGGCGGAAAATCGAATCCAAATTCAGATTCGTCGACCGAGGTTCACCAGTAGAGAATCACGCCACCCTCGAAACAGGCACCGACTACAAACCCAAACACCTCAACCTAACTGGACTGATTGCCCGGGGATCGAGGGGCGATCTGGACATTGCGGTTCGCGAAGATGGAACTGCGATGGTGAAGGACATCGAGCAAACGCGGACTGTGAAGGTTTCAAAGGGAAGTTGCGCGGTGGCAGGCTATGCTCCCGTGGCGTTCCAAGAGAACCTCTTGAGGACTTGGATGGCCTTTGGCAAGCCTCCATCCATGCCGCTGTTGCCGACTGGAAGTGTCCAGATTCGACTGACCGCGAAAGATCAATTCGGTTCGGAGATCCTCGATCGGTATTCGGTCAGTGGATTGGTGTGGGGTCTTGAGACTATATGGATGAATAGCAAGAACCAACTCGCGGCGGTGATGACGCGGGATGCCGAGTTCGACCATTTCGAAGCCGTGGCGCCGGAGTACAAGAATTACCTTCCCAAATTCGCCGGATTGGCCGGACAAGATGCAACTCTGGAATTGGCCAAGACCATTCAGGGCCTGGGCTCCGATGCGTCGGAGACCTACGCGCTCGTCGGGGGTCGGGTATTCGACGGCCAGCGCTTGATCGAGAATGGATATGTGCTGATCTGGGGAGACCGCATCTACCAATCCGGCCCATGGAATGGCAAGCAAAAGTTCCCAAAAGGAACTAAGATCATTAATGTTCACGGCAAAACGGTGATGCCTGGCCTGTGGGACCTGCACGCCCACTACGAGCAGGCCGAGTGGGGTCCTTGTTACCTCGCCGCCGGCGTGACAACGGTGAGGGATTGTGGAAACGTGACTGAGTTCATCACGGGGGTTCGCGACTCTCTCCGCAAGGGTCAGGGCGTTGGTCCGCAGATTCTTTTAGCCGGTCTCGTCGACGGCGACAGCCCTCGAGCCCTCGGAATCAACCGCGTTAACTCTGCCGCAGACGCAAAGGCTAAGGTGGCGATGTTCAAGGCGGCCGGCTTCCAGCACATGAAAATCTACTCGTCAGTGACCCTGGACAACGTCCGGGCGATCTGCGAGGAAGCTCACAAAGCTGGCATGTCGGTGACCGGCCACATTCCCGATGGAATGACCACGAAGCAGGGAGTTGAAGCGGGGATGGATATGATCAACCACATCCAATATCTGGTGAGCTACATCCTGGAGAAAAACGGCGTGGAACCGAAGTCGAGCAAGGATGTTCTCGCGGCGATGGAGACCTTCGATCCAAACTCCCCGGAGGTTCAAGCCAAGCTTAAGTTTCTTAAGGATCATCACACGGTTGTCGATCCGACCATTGCGCTCATGGAGCTCTTCATGCATGATCCGGATCGTCCAGCGCGCACCTTTGAACCGGGGATCACCAAGGTGCCAGCCGAGTTGCAGGGCCCGATGGCGGGAATGGCAGCGGGAGGAACGAAAGACACCGACCGCGCACTCCAATTCATGATCCGCCTGGTCGGCATTCTTCGCCACGCAGGAGTGCCGATTATCGCCGGAACTGACCAAGCGGTTCCAGGACATAGTCTCCATCGCGAGTTGGAATTGTATGTGAAGGGTGGGCTCACGCCGATCGAGGCTTTACAAACGGCGACGACGGTCCCGTCCAAAGCTCTCAATATTCCCAATACAGGTTGGATAAAGCCTGGATGTGTCGCGGACCTGATTGTGGTCGATGGCGATCCTACGAAGCACATCGAGGATTCTCGGAAGGTCTCGATGGTGTTCGCCCGGGGACGCAAGTACGATCCGGCGAAGCTGTGGCGAGCAATTGGGTTCACGCCGTAGGTGGACTCTGCTGCCTTAACTGACCCGAACTCGAGATATTCTGTTCAAGGTGGCGTTCCGTCGCCGCATGATCTGGCTGTTGAGGCTAGGTTAATGTTAGCCTCAACAGAGGATTGCGGGACTCTTAGATTTATTCGGCATGGAAGGCAATTAGCTCACTATCGCGACAGTTGAGGCAACCTTGGGTGAAATATTTCCAATTTCGAGCTAGCTGTCTGCGAATATGTGGGACACACGCCGACAGTCCGCAATCATCCCTTCCGTCTCGACTTCGCGGTTCAAAGTCCTAGATTAGTAAGTGATGCACCGCTCGTCGAGCCACCTTCCCAATCTTTGGGAAGGAGTAGGTTATGAAATCCTGGACAGCAAAGCTCTCCTCCAAAGATTGGAGGAGTGGCAGTCCGGTGACTTTGTCGGACTGACGAGGAGGATGATCGAAGACCAATCAAAGAGCCCGGCTGATCGCGACAGCGGGCTCAAGAATCTCCATGATCCGATCCAACTGCCACTGCGTCGCCGAATCGCTCAGGGCATTATCTGGATCTGGGTGGACTTCGAGAAATAGTGCATCGATCCCCACTGCAACCGCCGCACGAACCATCGCCGGAATACTTTCGCGAACTCCGCCCGTCGCCGTTCCAGCTCCACCCGGGCGCTGAGCCGAGTGTGTCGCGTCGAAGCAAACCGGGACGCCGTACGATCGCATGACCTCGAGGCCCGGCATGTCCACGATCAGCGTGTTGTAGCCAAAGGTCGTGCCTCGCTCGGTCAGCATGATGCCGTTCGAATGAAACGACTCAAGCTTGGAAACGATGTTCTTGGTATCGTGAGGAGCCAAGAATTGGCCCTTCTTCACGTTAACCGGCTTGCCGGCCAGAGCGGCAGCTTCCAACAAGTCGGACTGGCGGCAGAGAAAAGCAGGTATCTGAAGGATATCGACGACTTGAGCCACCGGGGCGGCTTGATCGGGAAGGTGAATATCCGTGGTCGTCGGAACGCCGAATCGCTCGCCGACTTTCTGAATGATCGAAAGACCCTCATCCATTCCAAAGCCACGAACGGATCCGCCCGAAGTTCGATTCGCCTTGTCGAAAGACGCCTTGAAAACGTAGGGAAGTCCGAGCTTGGCACAGGCTTCCTGAGTCTTCTCGGCAACCCGCATGCACAGGTCGAGAGACTCGGCGAGACAGGGTCCGGCAATGATGGTGAGGTCGCCGTTACCGACGACGAGGTTGCCCACCGAAAACGGCTTCACTTAGTTTCCTTAACGTTAACGGTTGCCTTGATGCTCGCAGGCGGCTTGCATGTCGAGTCGTTGCAAATTTGGTACGACACTTCAAACTCGAGCGCAAACGAACCATTCTTAGGCTTAATCGTCTTTCCGATCTTGGCTTCGAAAGGAATCTTGACATCGCCCATGTAAACAAGAGTCTCGTTGCCAAACGACGTCATCTTCTCGCCCTTCGGGTAAGAAATCTTCGAGAGCGTCAGACCTTTGGTCGAAGCAATCAATGTAAGCGGATTCTCGAACTTATCCTTGGGCGGGTTTTGGTAGGCGTGCCAACCCGCAGGCAGGCTCACAACCACCGAACCCTTGACCACCTGATTCTTGACCGAATCGATCGTGAACTTCGTCGAGATGTCCGGCTCTTGGCGTCCAAGAACGATGAAAAGGGATGCGGCTACGGAAATCATATCTCTCAATTATGAGCGAACTCTAGGGTTAGATGTGCGAACGGGGCGGGGAGTTTCGGAGTAAACGGTATACTAACACGTTCAAAACGCCAGGAGTGGCCCAAGCCTTGCAACGCCGTAAAAGCTATTATTTCCTTCTGTTAGTCCTCGTCCTCGCTGCGATCGCGGCATGGGGATCATTCCAAAGGACAACTCTCGGTTTGGATATCACCGGTGGTATCCGAATGACCTACAAGGTTTCGATTCGGGATGAAGAGAAGAACAAAAAGATCAACCTTGCACAGGCTCGATCTCAGATCATCAACGTTCTATTGAATCGTGCCAGCGGTCTAGCGGCGGAACCCGTCGTAACTGCCAAAGGTGACGACCAGATCACGGTCGAAATCCCAGGTGTCAGCGACCCAGCCAAGGCGCAAGAGATCATCAGCTCAAGCGCACG
>CAMFIS010000094.1 GCA_945952345.1 uncultured Fimbriimonas sp. | reverse complement strand
GAGCACGTCCGTGTTCGATTCGGCCATAAGAATCTGCAAGCGTCAGCTAGACTAAGTCTATGATCCTGACCGACCTTTCTTCGCCTACTTCCCTCGATGGTTTTATTTGCGCGCGGTGGTCCGCCGAGTCAACGCCGGAGAGGATAGAGCAGGCGCCGAGGCATCGGCATCACGAGTGTCGTGAGGGGTGGTATGTTTTGTCGGGATCGCTGGGTTTCGAGGTCGATGGCCAGGAAGTTGAAGTAAAGGCAGGACAGTTGATCATCATCGATCCTGGCGAGGTTCACACATTCTGGAATTCGTCGGACGTGACGACCGAGTATCTGATCCTAATGACGCCGAAAACAGCGGCTCTCATCGATGCGATTCATGCGATGGAGGAGCGGTCATGGCCGAAGCTGGTGGCGTTGTTTGAAGAGTATGGGGCGGAGTTGGTTTAGTTGTGAGTCGTTAGTTAGGAGTTGGGAGGTTGGTATCGCCCTCACCCCCCGCCCCCCTCTCCCACAATTGCCTAACTCATCACGGCAATTGTGGGAGAGGGGGAGAACGGCTTTACGGATTGTTCACGACGCCCATGAACAGCGTGACGCCGTTCGGATAGCCAATCGAGTAGGCGAATGCGTGGTCGGCGCGGAATTCGACGGGCTTGCCCGGACGAGCCATGGTTGGCATCATGATTCCGGTGGCGGCTGAAGCCTCGGTGCCGTCCTCATCGACGCGAATATACGTTTTCTGAAGGGCTTGGCCAATGAACAGTCCCGCTTTGGAGATACCGGTGAAGTCTGCGCCAGGACCAAAGCAAGTTTTCACGCCTTGCTTCATCATCCAAGACTTCAGGTCCCATGTAAACTCAGATTTCCACTTCGGCATCGTCACGGTGACTTCCTCGTTCATCGGCTCTGGCATCTTCGTGCCGAACATTTGACCGAGGCTGGTTCCCTTCTTCGGAAGCCAAATCGTCATTTCCAGTCCAGACTGGTAGGGCAACCGAATAACCTGACTCGACGAATTTTCGCCATAAGCGACGAACATCTTGCGGGACATCATGGGCACTTTCTTGCCGCTGCCTTTGGCGGGAGTAAAAGTCTGGTCGCTCGTCATACCGTGAGCAAACGGAAGCTTCCACTTATCGAGAAAGCTCACCGCGTTCACCAGCACCAGCTTGGTGTCGGCATCGATCGAGTCGAAGAGCTTGGGAATCTTGCCGCGTGTCGTCGAGCTTACGAATCCATTGATCTGGCTGAGTCCAGGTTGGGGAAATGTCGTTTCATTGACCGAGGCTCCAAACATCGACTTGGCATCGCGTTGAAAAGCCGGCGCGAGTTGGAAGCCTCTGCCAACCCATAGTCCGTTGGCTTGGCGAAGTTGGTCGGTTTTCGTGAGCGGAGTAAGGGCCTCATTCAGGGACTGCAGACCTTTGCCAGTTTGCGTGGCATCGCCATGCTGCATGAGGAAAGATCGTAGTTCGCGGTCCGTTTGTCCGCGGGCGCCAAGTCGAAGCATGCCGAAGCATTCCTGCAGGCTCCACGGCGAGATCATGATATTCCGATCACTGCCCGAGGCGAGCTTCTCAAGGCTCATGTGGCCAAAACGGTTGAGGCTCTGGACGACGGCGGCGGGCACCTTGGCCATGCCTTTGGACAATTCGGCAGCGGCGTCTTTCGGGTCAGGTGATAGGGCCATGGCGGCACACAATCCGATCATTGCGAATTCCTCGCGGTAACTATCATTCTGCCTATCGGACGGATCACGGCCGACCAGCGTTTCAGCTCTGTAGTTCGAATGCCTTACTAACTGGAGCCGGGAGCGTTCTTGCTGGCACCAATATCAAGGGTAAAGAATTCCAAGACGTCATCCAATTTGTCGCCTTCGGCTTTGCTAATCGTAAGCGCATTCTCCAGCGAAGCCGTTGTCGCCGCGATTTGCGCATTCAGGGCGCTAATCTTAGCCTCGTAATCCTGAATTTCGGCTTGGAGATTTGCGATGTGCTTCTTGGTTTGGAGGTTCAGAGAGTCCTCGAACGCCGACAAGGCGGCAAGCTTCCGCGAGGCATCGGCCACAATGTTCTCGGTGTTGACGCTCGCGGCCTGATTCATGGCCTTGCCCATGGCAGACAGCGAGGCTTGCACGGTGGATCTCTTTACTGGAAGCGGAAGATCGGCGGGTAGCGATGAGATGACTTCCAGCGCCTCTTCAGCACCGAACGCGACTTTTGGCAATTTCGCGTCGGAATAGACTTTGTCGAAATTTGGCACTCCACCGGGAGCCAGCGAGGTCTGCGTCGTTTCGGCGGGGACCGAAATCTGGTCGAGGTTGGGTCCCTCGGTTCGTTCGACAATTTCTTTCACCGTCACCTTTGGCGCGGGGGTTGGCGCAGGCATCGGGGTCGGTGTTGGCATGGGCGTCGACGTGGGCGTCATTGGCGTCGAAGTAAGCGACGACAAATCTGGCTGGTCGTCATCGTCAAACTCGACGAAGAGGCCGGATGCTTTTTTGAGAACGTTTCTTAAACTCATGAGACTATTATGGGTTGGGCGTCGCCACGAGCTGCTCGAGCGGAGTTACCGCCTCGATTGCTTCGGTTAGCGAGTTGGTCGTGTTCACCACTTCATCGATATCGGCCAAGACTTGGTCTGGCGATCGGGCGCGAATTTCGTCGTTGATGAGACCGAACGTATCGGTCATCAACTGCATCTGGTGGCGTAAATTGTTGAGGATTTGGAGGATGCGGTCGACAAACTCCTTGCGCTTCTTGAGAATCTCGATTCGCTTGAGGAGGATCGATTTGGTGGCGAACACTTCCTCACCGTCGGCGCGTTTTTGAATCTCTCCTACTTCGTCGTCGTAGTGGTGCGAGAGAACGTCGCAGATCGTGTTGTTCCAATCTTCCGATGGCGCAGGACCTAGGTCCGGTGCGCTCGTGGATTTCGATCGATTCGACCGAGACACGAGGTCGTCAAGCTTGCTCTTCTCTTCCCTGGTCAGGGAGTCGTAAACCTCGTCGATGAGGCCGTTGAGGTAGCGGATGAACTGAGCTTCCTTGAGCGCAAACTGGAGGTACTTCTCCATGAGGAAGTCGAGTTTGCGCAGGGCCTCGCGGAACCATTGTTCTTCTCCGCGAGACTGCTGGCCAATCTGATCTCGCGAGGATTGGAGGCGAGAGAATTGATCACGAACTGAAGGATGGACTTGGGGGAAGACCTTTCCACGTAAGTCGTTGAGCCGCTGCTGAACTTCGGCGTCGAACTTACTGGAAAGCCGAACCGCGTACCACTTGCTGTCCGGCACGAAAAGCATATAAACCGCTTCCGCGGCGAGACCGACAAGAAGCGGAAGCGGATTGAGAAAAGCAATCGACGCGGCCGCGATTCCGGCAAGTCCGAGGATGTTGGCACTCTCCGAGAACGCCGCCTTATAGCGGTGCTTTGAGCTGCGGTAATTGGCCTGGGATGGGTCGATGCTCACGTACGCTTCTAGATTATCCACTTATAGCGTGGCAAAAAGCTGTCGAACCTCATTGACGGTGGCGTGGAACCCAGGCAATTCGCGTATATTTTCGCGCCATGCGAGTCCACGTTGGGCGAGATCGATGACGTGCTGGATGCGTGCGCCGGGAATCGGATTGCCGCTTGCGTCTCGGTCACGCCCCAAAAGCCATAACGAGTCACAGACAGAGATTGCGGCGTCGATGTCATGGGTGACGACAATGAACGTCTTGAGCTCGTCGGTACACGCCATCTCGCAGATGAACTTTGCCATCTCATCGAGGGCGAGAGGATCGAGGCCCGAGAACGGTTCATCCATGAGCAGGAAGAAGTCGCTGCACATGAACTGCTGCGCGATGGCGGCGCGCTGACGCTGCCCACCGGACAACTGAACAGGGTACTGGTCTTCGTGGCCATCGAGTCCAAACCGCTTGAGAAGTTCGCGTCCTTTTTGTTCGGCCGTCCCGGCATCCATTCCCGCTTGCTTGCCCGCCACGACGAGGTTTGAAATGATGGTTCGATGGTTGAAGAGCGGATAGTTTTGAGCAACAACTCCAACCATGCCTGCCTCAACTGGGTCCATGCCCTCGTTCACATAAACGCCGCCTGAATCTGGTTTATTGAGACCCGCCATGATTCTAAAGAGCTGAGTCTTTCCCATTCCGGAAGGACCGAGAAGTCCAACCACTTGGCCTTGCTGCATTCCTGGGCGCGAAATGTTCTTAATTTCGGCTTCGACGCCGCGAAGAATCGGGCGGCCTCCGAGATTCAAATTCACCCCTTGAACCTTAAGAATGCTTTGTTTAACTTCGTATTCGTAGTTCATTTTCGCTCCAAGGTGAGAACCGAGTAAGGGCAGATGAGCCTTCTTAGCATTCCGATCACGTAGTCTTGAGTAAGGCCAATGATGAGGATCACGATTTGGATCGCGAAGATATCGCCCATCAGCATGTGCTTTTGTTCATTGAGGAGCATCGCGCCAACACCGCCGTCCGCACGGACAATGCCTTCCACCATCGTCAGCATCATCCATCCGATCGCCGCATTCTGCCGCATGACTTCGAACGCCTGATCGAATGTGCCCCGAATCACAACCTCCCAAACCACCTTCCACTCTGGCATCCGCAAGGTTCTCGCATGGTCAAAGTCAGCTTTGGGAATCTCGGCAACCACCGCCGCCATCGAGGTGAGGAAGAACACTGACATGCCGAACACCAGCATGGTCAGCTTGAGCGTCGAGCCTCCGCCGAGGAGCAAGGTAAAGACGAACGAAAAACCCACCATGCTAAGGAACCGCCCCTTACTGAAGGCAATGATCACGGGGCGGAAGAACGGGATAACCGTCAGGTAGGCAAGCAGAAGACAGATCACCGCCGAGATCGAGAGCGCCTGCAAGTTGAGACCGATGCTCTTGATCAGTTCCTGCCCGAGTCCCATCTCGTTCCAGAGGTGAGACAGCGAGGACAAAACCTCGCCTGGTCGAGGGATAGCTTTGATCTTGGAAGTCGACCAAACAACGAGCGATGCGACGATCCAAAACGCGATGATGATCAGGAACGTGGTGTGCGAAATCGCCTTGTTTGGCGAGAACGCATCGATAACCTGATTCTCTTTCTGGGCGGGTTGTGGCGAAGCAACCGATGCTTCGCCACTAGGAGTTTCTGCCATGTTAGTTCGTGGCTTTTATTTTAATCTCAACTCGTCGGTTCTTGGCGCGTCCAGCTTCGCTGCTGTTTTCGGCTACCGGATGGGTTTGACCGAATGCGGCAACGTTGATGCGTCCCGCCGGGAACTGACGAGGAGCGTGAGCCTCGAGGTATTTCTTGACCGCGAAGGCTCGTGCCTCGGACAGCTTCATGTTGGCGTCGGCATTACCTACGTTGTCGGTGTGGCCATCGATCTCGACGTAGGTGTTGCCTGCGACGAGGAGATCCTTCATGAGTTTGTTCAGCTCGGATTCGGCCGACGGAGTGAAGCTGGCGCGGCCCGTATTGAACTTAATATCCCAATTTTTCTTGCTGATCACCGTCGAGTGTCCGCCACCATTGCCACCAGGGGTTGGCTTCTGAATCGCCGTACCCGGGTTCGTACCTTCAATCTGCGTAACGTCAGGGTTGAGTTTCTTCTGAAGATTCGACAGATAGGTCGTGTCCACGATTGTGTTGTAAGCCGGATACGACTTCACGAGTTCGGGATACTGGTCGACCACGATGTTGCCGAATGTCTCGTAAACTGCCCTGTACACGTTGGCCGAGCCAGACACCATACCAAAAAGGAGAAGGTTGTCGGCGAAGTTGTTGACGCTGGAACCTCCCAGTTCGATTGGAGTACCCGTGGCATCCTTTTCGATGGATCCCTTGAAGTAACGCTCCCAGTAGCTGGCATCTGCGCCCTTCTCTTGGTACACCTCTTGGCTGATTTCCGAAGCTCTACGCAACGCAGCCGAGCTCGACCGGACAGCATCGCCGCCAGTGAAGATGGCTTGCAGCATGCCTTCCACCTTGTCCGAGTTTTGGCGGCACCACTTGTCGATACCGATGATCACGCAGGGCATCTGGGCCGAGTATTCCTTTGTCGAAACGATGCTGACGGCACCGCCTTTCTTCGAGGCAACCGACACGTCACCGGGAGTCCAAGTAACGGTGCCATCGACCGTGATCTTTCGTTTCTCGCCCGTCTTCTTTCCGTTCTTCACAACGTCGCGAGTTTCGGAATAGCCGGTGATGTACTTCTCGGCGGCATCCACGTAGTCGTTGGCGGCCACCCAGTTCAGAGCGTCGGGATCATACGTCTTTTCGTCGGCGTTGTTCTTGAGGCCATTGTCGCCGAGCCACTTCATGGCAATGTTCCAGTCACCGTCTCGCAGGTAACCGGCAACGACACCACCCTTACTGGCGGCGGGATTCTGTTTCCATGCGGCAGGGCCCATGAACTTATCTTCGCCACGCGAAAAACCGGCAGTGCCCACGATTTTGGCCGTGTACTCTGGGCCAATCTTGGCTAGGGTTGCGTTCAGGCCGGCCAGAAATTGGGCCGCGCCGTCACCCATGATGCTCACAAAGTGGCAGCCGCGGGTGGGCTGAGCCACGCCCTGGCTAAGCTGGGTTGCAAATTCAACCAGGCCCTCTTGCATCTTCGTCGAGTCGTCTTGACGAGTGAGCTTCAGCTTGACCCCGTTCTTTTCCATAAGGCTGCCGCTGGTGGTTTCCGGGCCGCCGTTGGCGAACATGAGCCCCATGTGCGCATTCCAAGCCCACAGGAGCCAGCGGACTTCGTCGCCACCGCCGCCGGCCTTGTTGTTGCCAGGCATGGTAATGCCATCGATGGGCGCGGTCTTGCCCCCGTTAAATGTTGGTAGGTCTGCGACGATGGGTTTCGACGACGCCTTTTCCTTGACTCCCGGAATAAGATTGATTCCCGCTCCGGTCATCATTCGGTACGCCCCGAAAATCAGACCAAAGAGGACGATTAGAATCGCGATTTTGCCGGCTGGCTTTATTTTCACGTTTGTTTGCCTCAGTGTTTCTTTTGTACTTACTACAAAAGAGCTACTAGTTTATACATCATCCGAACCTGAAAGGATGCAAATTCTATCGTTCTCAGGTTCAAATCCGAGGGTCCAAGACGTGTAGAATGGACGCAATGATTCCGGCGTTGTTGGCATCGATGCTCCCCATGTCCGAACTGCAGACCAAACCCGACCTGTCGGTAAACATCGCAACCGGCGTGACGCTTTTCATCAAAGGTTCGCCTTCCCTGCCCGTCGAAGCAGATAGCTCTACTCCGGGCCAATCGGTTTACCTTGGCTATCCTCATGGTCCGAAGACATCGGAGTACGTTCCCGACGGCCGGATGGCATTCACTAAGGTCTACAAGTTCTCGGGAGATGTCTCGAAACTTCGACTCCGAATTCCATTTACTCCAGACGCGATGTTGTGCAAAACCGATGAGCCGGGAGTGATATCCAGTACCTTCGGCAATCCGACCAATGTGGTTGCGAACGCGGTTTATTACCGAGATGCGGATACCTTGGTGTCGGTCGATGGCGAGGTTCGGCTGGAAGGCAACTTTATGGTCCTCCATCTTCGCCGCGGTTCGACCGTGACAGCTAAGACTGATTACGTCACCAACCACTTGGGTTACTTCCTGTGGGATCCGGCTCGAGGGGTGTACCAGCAGCCGGTGGTGGGTTGGTGTTCGTGGGCGGCGTATGGACAAGGCGTCTCGGAAACTAACATGAAGGAGGCGACGGACTTCGTCGCCAAGAATCTGCTGCCATACGGCTACAACATCGTGCAAATGGACGATGGGTATCAGCGCACACCGCAATCGGGGGCGATGACACTGCGACCGAATGAACGCTATTCAGAGTATTGGACCAAACCGAACGAGAAATTTGGCTCGGGTCTGGCATCGCTGGCGACGTACATCAAGGGCAAAGGAATCACACCCGGAATATGGGTTGGACTCTACACGCCGCTCGGATTGCATAATTCGAAGGATTACATTGTCGATACCGAGAGCAAGCCGTACAAGGGTCCGTGGGTGAACTATGCGATGGATGGCCTCAAACCCGGCGCCGATGAAGCGTACTTCGAGACCATTCGCGACCTAAAGAAACAGGGCTGGAACTACTTCAAGATCGACACACTGCGCCACGTGCTTTACGACAATTACCGCAAGAATCCGTTCTACTTTAAGTTCAATGAGGAGAACATGGAGGAGTCCTTCCGGGCCGTTTTCAGTGGCGTTCGCAATGCTGCCGGAGGCTCGTACGTGCTTGCCTGCTGGGGCACGATGCCGGAACTTGCCGGCTTGCCGATGGGCGCTCGAATCGGCGAAGATGTCGGACCGGATATCGCTTCGATGCGACGCTCGGCGAAGTACATCGCCCAGTTCCACCACCTGAACAACATCGTGTGGCGCAACGACCCGGACTACATGTGCTTGCGCCTCGATCCGGAAGTCGCCAAGTCGTGGGCGAGCATGGTCTCTTTGGCGGGTGGGCAACTGATGGTGAGCGATAAACCGAACGACTACACCTCGCCGCACCTGGAAATTATGAAGCGGGTTTCGCCAACGGTCTTCTCACGGCCGATGAATGTGAAGCAAGAGCAGCCTGACCCTGAGTTCTTCACGATGCATTGCAACAAGGGCGATGAGAACTGGACGGTGGTCTCGCACCACGCTTGGGCGCCGATGAAGGCGAAGGAAGTTTCGCTTCATCAAGTAGGATTAGAAAAAGGCAAATATCTGGCCTTCGACTTTTGGGATCATCAATTCCTCGGAGTGGTCGATTCGCGCGTACCGTTCCGAGGTCTTGCTGAAGGGCATTGCCAAGTCGTCGGATTGAGGCCGCTGCTGGATCGACCGCAGCTGCTAGGAACCGATCGACACATTTCGCAGGGTGCTTATGACATCGATGCGATGAAGTGGGATGCGGCGAAATTGAGTCTGTCCGGAACGTATCGGGTTGGTCCAGGCCAGCGATGGAAGATTTCGATCTACGTTCCCAAGGGGTACGTGTTTGGATCTTCCGACGTGAAAGGAATCGATACTTCGATGACGGGCCAAGTGCTGACTTTGGTGATGCCGATGGGGAATGGTGCCAGTCGGTGGTCGGTGACGTTTAAGCGAGCGTAAGAAGCGCAGGAAGCGGCAGGGCCAGCGCGAAGAAGCGACACTGCTGCCTCCGAGGCGAGGGGTGGAGGAAAAGTACTGAACGCTACTTCAGCAATTCGTCCAACACTTCTCGCCAGTTACGGGCGGAGGGCACGTACCGCACGATTCCGGCAGGATCGATAATGATCTTGCTGGGATAGACCGTGATTCCTAGGTCGAGAGGAAGGCGTCCGCTGGGCGAACCCGCCGCAACGTTCGGCCACGTAATGCCTTGATCTTTAATGCGTTGGCTCACAAACGACGTGGTCCAGTTATCAGTATTCACCCCGAACCAAGCAAGCCTGGTTGGATTCTTGGAGACGTAGTCTTTGATGTCCGAAAGCTCGGCTAGGCACGGCTGGCACCAGAAACCCCAGAAGTCGATGACCACGACCTTGCCTTTGAGCGAGTTGACATTAAGGTTCGTTCCGTTCAGCAAGTTGAGGTCAACGTCGAGCATGGGCTTTCCGAGCACAAGCTTGGTGCGGTAGTCGTAGATCCTTGCAGCGCGTTGCCCTGCTCGAGTCTTCTCGTACTGGATACTCAAAGCCCGGAATTTGTTAACGTCCCCCGCATCGGTGAGAAATTGAACAAAGCAACTGGCCAAGAGCGAAGACGCCTTCACTTCAAGATTCTTGGTTTGACCAATCGCGGTATCGAATGCGGAGTACCGCTCCGCACCAAGGTACTGGTAGAAAGTCAGGTTCTCAAGGGGTTCGCACAAGGTTTCGCTGTCTTTGTATTTGTTCGCGATATCGACGGCCATTTTCTCGACTTCGGCGGCTGACCGATCCGTATTCGAGAGGCTCTCGAACTTGATCATAGCGGTCTTCGCTCGTTGGTTGTCGTCCTTCGCAACGAGCAGATACCGATCGGAAGTATCGGCGATCGACTCCAGTTTGGTGAAGTAATTCTTTACCAGAGTCTTAGCCTCGTCAGGGGTCTTGACTTTGGTCTTGAGCGAATCGAAAAGCGTGAGGGTCTGCATGAGATCCGACCGCAGAGTCGCGATCTTCTGATCAAGGGTGACCTCCTTGGTTCCTTGATGGGCAAGGATGATCGCGGCGAATCCGGCAAGTACGCTCATGGACATTATGTTAACACGCCTTTTTATGGTTCGGAGTTCAGACAAAAGCGTTAGGCTTCTCGCTGTTCACCGGATTCCTACGGCGGAGTTTCAATCGGTTTCTCGGAAATCTTGAGCCGAGCTTTCTTTCCACGAACACGCAGCTTGACGAGATCCCACAGCATTCGGGGTCCGTCTCGAAGCATGGAAACCTTCGATCCATCTTGGTGGCTCCATCGGATTGGAACTTCGGCGATCTTGTAATCCAAGTCGCGGGCAATCATCAATGCTTCGAAATCGAAGCTAAATCCGTCGAACGTGCACCGAGAAAAGATGTCGTGCGCAGCGTCGTAGGTGAACATCTTGAAGCCGCATTGCGTGTCGTCGATGCCCTTGGTAGCCAACATCTGAACGGCTTTGTTAAACACACGGCCGAGGAACTCTCGCATGAATGGCTGGTGGACTTCGAGATTCGAATCCTTAAGCGGGCGGCTGCCGATGGCGACGTCGCAGCCCTCGTCCATCGCCTTCTGGAGCTTCTCGGTTTCTTCTTGGGGTGTGGCGAGGTCGGCATCGCAAAACAGGACTCGCTTGCCTTTTGCCGTCAAGATCCCCAACCGCACGGCATAACCTTTGCCGCGGTTCACTTTGTACTCGTTCAGAGCAAAGTTGGGATGGGTTTTGGCGAACTCGGTCACGATTTCGCCCGTGCGGTCCTTGGATCCGTCGCTGACCACCGTGCATCGCCAAGTGTAAGTTTGCTCCGAGTAATACTCATGAATTCGTTCGAGCGTGCGAACGAGACGAACCTCTTCGTTATAGGCGGGGATCACCACTTCCAGGTCGACGAATTCCATTGAATGAGTAAGGATTGTACTATCTCCCAACGTAATGGGAGCAGAATTCGTGCCTAAGCCTCGACCGTCTCAGGTTCAAGTTCGCCGATTTCGCCAAACACGTTCTCTCTCATTTTGCTGATTTCGCTCTGCATCCTCACGAGTTTCGAGTAAATGCCGTCTTCTTTCTCCTCAAGCTCTTTGTAAGTGCCCACTTCGGCAACTCTACCTTCTCCCATGACGATTAGGCGATCCGCATTGCGAAGGGTTGAGAGCCGGTGAGCAATTGCGAACACCGTTCGGCCATCCACCAAGTTTTCGATGGCTTCCTGAATCATGCGCTCGGTCTCAGTATCCACGCTCGCGGTGGCCTCGTCGAGAATGAGCACCTTCGGATTGTGCAGAATCGCCCGAGCGATGGAGATTCGCTGACGTTCGCCACCCGAGAGTCGCTGGCCCCGCTCACCCACATAAGTGTCGTAGCCATCCGGGAACTTACAGATGAAGTCGTGCGCATTGGCTGCTTTTGCTGCAGCCATGATTTCTTGCATGGTGGCATCGGGACGTCCGTAAGCGATGTTGTGCATAATCGAGCCTGGGAACAGGTAGCTTTCTTGGAGCACGACGCCGACCTGACGGCGAAAGTCTTCGATCTTAATATCTCGTAGGTCCACGCCATCGAGCTGCACATGACCCTGAGTTGGGTCATAGAACCGCAGGATCATGTTGATCAGCGTGGTCTTGCCGGATCCGGAGTGGCCGACGATACCAATCATCTCGCCGGGTTTCACTTCGAGATCCACGCCATGGAGGATGGTACGGAGCTTGTCGTATCCGAAGTGGACGTCGGTCAGTTTGACGTGACCCTTGACGTTAGGCATCGCGACAGCATTCTCGTTGTCCTTGATGTCGTCCGGAGTGTCCATGATTTCGAACACCCGTTCGGCGGCCGTCAGGGCTCGAGTTGACCAGTCGATGATTCGCTGGAGGTTCATCAACGGATCGTTGAGGCGCTGGACATAGGAGATGAACGCGACAAGCTGGCCGACCGTCATAGTTCCAGCAAGAACCGCGTTGCCACCTACGGCCCACACCGTGATGACGCCCAGGAACATCGCGAAAAGCACGAACGGGAAAAATGTGGCCCAACTCGATTCAGCAATGTAACCGCTGTCGGCCAGGTCGCTGATGCGCTTGTTAAACTTCTTGACCTCTCGGTCTTCCCCGAAGAAAGCTTTGACCACCCTGGTTCCCTGCAAAGTGCCATTGAGTGTCGCGCCGGTTCTCGACCATTGGTGCCAGAAACGGCTCCACACGCGGTTCATCTTCTTACGGAAAAAGTGAACGGCGAGCAAAACCACCGGCAAGGGCACGATGGCGAGGAGGCCAATCTTCCAGTTGATCAGCATCATCGTCACCGGGATCGCGATGATGAGAATCAGCTGGTTGAGAAGGACTGGGATTCCATCGACGAGGACGTCGTACAAAGCGCCGGTATCGTTCGTCATGCGCGACATCAACGAACCAACGTTACGCTTGTCGTAAAAGTTCAACGAGAGCGATTGGAGCTTTCGGAAGAGGCTGTCGCGAATAAGAACCGCGATCTTCGCTCCGAGGTAGCCCACGTTCCGACCACGCGCGATCTGAACACCGAGGATCAAGATTCGGACGAACAGGTACGTGAAGATCAGCTTGGTAAAGAGTGCGCCATCGCCCTTCCTCAGCGCCTGGTCAATCAGGAGCATCTGGAGATATGGCGGGACGAGTTCGAGCGCCATACCGCCAACGCTGAGGAAACTTCCCCAGATCAGGCGGCCCTTGTAGGGTGCTGCGTACCCGAAAAGGCGGAGAAGGGTTCGGCCGCGATGGACGCAAGCTTCACAGATGTTGTTGTATTGTGGCAACGGGCGGCCGCACTTGGGACATACGCGAGATTCGTCGTCGGCTTGCGGAACCTCTTTCCCGGCGATCATCGCCTTGAGCTGCTTTTCGAGATTTGCCAGCGGGAGGTTTTGGCGGTTTGTGGATCGGATGAGTTCGACCGAACGGCCATCTAGATCGGCGATGAGGGCGGTGGCGTCGACGAGATCTTCGAGTCGGGGGTTGGTCAGTTCTTTGACCGGGAATTCGCCGATGGTTTCTTCACCCGCAGGGGTTAATTCTGAGCGGGTCGCGATTCCATTTTCGAGCGTGAGCGTGGTTCTGCCGAGCCGGCCCCTGGAATCTAGGTCCGACACGACAACGATACTACTAGGGTCAGGCTCGCTCATTGGGAATTGAGTTTGTTTACCCGACAATGAGTGGACAAATGTACCGTATTGAACAAATAATGTCCGTTTTTACTAGGTACCGAGAAGCTTGGCTTTCGCTTTTTGGAATTCTTCGTCGGAGAGTACGCCTTTTTCGTGGAGATTGCCGAGGGTAGCTAGCTGATCGGTGAATTCTGCTTTGTTCTTGTTCTGTCTCTTTGCGCGATCTTCCGCCTCGGATATGATCGTCATTACCTGGAAGGC
>CAMFIS010000093.1 GCA_945952345.1 uncultured Fimbriimonas sp. | reverse complement strand
GGATCACGACATGAAAATCACGGGGATTCGCGCGTATCGGGTTGAGCTTCCGCTGCATGAGGGCAGCTACAAATGGTCGGGAGGGAAGTCGGTGTCGGTGTTCGACAGCACGATTGTCGAAGTCCAGACCGATGAAGGCGTGACCGGTTGGGGTGAGGTTTGTCCGCTCGGACCGTTCTACCTGCCCGCGTATGCCGACGGAGTTCGTGCGGGAATCAAGGAGCTTGGTCCACACCTGATTGGCTATGACCCGCGTGAAATTAGCGTTCTTAACCATCGGATGGATGCGGCGCTGCAAGGGCACAACTACGTGAAGTCGGGCATCGACATGGCGTGTTGGGACATCCTCGGCAAGGTGGCAGGGCTACCAGTTTGCACGCTGCTGGGTGGTCGTTCGGGTGAGGACATCACCCTCTATCGAGCGATCTCGCAAGAGTCCCCGGCTGAGATGGCCGCCAAGGTGGCTGGCTACCGAGCCGAAGGATATCGACGATTCCAGCTCAAGGTTGGCGGCGATCCGGACGTGGATATCGAGAGGATCTTTGCCGTCGCGGCAAAGCTGGAAAAAGGCGATCGCTTGGTAGCGGACGCGAATACAGGTTGGCTTCTGCACGAGGCGATGCGGATTGCGGCGGCGGTAAAAGACGTGGATGTGTACATCGAGCAGCCGTGCCGGACTTATGAGGAGTGTTTGACCGTGCGGCGGCATACGAACCGGCCGTTCGTCTTGGACGAGAACATCGACTCGTTGGACATGCTCGTGAGGGCTCAAAGAGATCTGGCAATGGATGTGGTGAACATCAAGATCAGCAAACTCGGCGGCATCACAAAGGCGCGCCAGGTTCGCGATATGTGCGTGTCGTTTGGCATCGGGATGACGATCGAAGACAGTTGGGGTGGCGATATCGTCACGGCTGCGATTGCGCATCTGGCGCACAGCACGCCGCAGGAGAGTCGGTTCACATCGACGGACTTCAACAGCTACGTGACGGTGGCGTTTGCAGATGGCGCACCGCAGAGGGTGAATGGGAAGATGTCGGCATCGGATGCTCCGGGACTGGGGATTTCGCCGAGGATGGACGTCCTCGGCGCTCCGGTTTTGGAAGTTAAGTAAGCCCCTAGGGGCGTGGGCATCTTGCCCGCGAAGGTCACAAGGGCCAATTCTCTAAATACACTGCCAACTCCCGGCCTCACTGCGTTCAAGGCGGGTGGTTGACAGTGCCACAAATAGCTCTTTTACGGCAAGATATTCCCCGCAGCCCGATAGATTTCGTACCAGTGCGGCCGAGAGAGGGTGATCTTGCAGGCGTCGGCGACTTCTTTCACTCGCCCCGGGTTGGTCGTGCCAAGAACCGTTTGCATCTTCGCCGGGTGGCGCTGCAGCCAGGCGATGGCGAGGCCAGTCTTGGTGATGCCGTACTCCGCGGCAATGGCGCCCATGACTTTGTTGAGTTCAGGAAACTTGGGGTTGTCCACAAATACGCCTTCGAAGAATCCGAATTGGAATGGTGACCAAGGTTGAACCGTGATCTTCTTGAGTCGGCAGTAGTCGAGGATGCCGCCGTCGCGGTCGAGGCTGTTATCGTGGCGCATGTTGACCGTCAGTCCGCGGTCAACCATGCCGGTGTGCATCACGCTCATCTGGAGTTGGTTCGCGTGGAGCTTCATGGGCAAAGAAGCTTGAAGGAGTTCGACCTGGCCGGGATTGAAGTTGCTCACGCCAAAGTGCCGCACCTTGCCCGCTTTCAGCACGGTTTCGAAGGCCGACGCGACTTCGTCGGGTTCGATCAAGGCGTCCGGACGATGGAGCAAAAGGATGTCCAGATAGTCAGTGTCGAGCCGCTTAAGGATGGCGTCGACCGAGGTGAGGATGTGCTCCTTGCTGAAGTCGAAGAAGCCTTTGCGGATGCCGCACTTGCTCTGCAGAATGATCTTCGATCGATCCAAACCTAGGCGTTTTACTGACGCGGCGAAGACCTCTTCGCACTTTCCGCCACCATAGATGTCGGCGTGGTCATAGAAGTCGATACCGAGGTCGAGCGAGGTTCGGATGAGGGCATCGAGTTTGGCGGGCTCCATGCCGCCGATGCGCATGCACCCAATCGAGACTTCGGAAGCTTCGAGGCCGGACGTGCCGATCTGCAAACGATTCATGAGTGCGAGTCTACACTCTCCGACAATTCAGGGTGGCACGTATCGATGCAAGGGAGTCCTCGCGGTCAATTGAGGGAGAGTCCATCGATGCGTGTTCTCCGCAACCATGGATAGAGGTGATGCAACTCCATCACAAACAAAGACTCCTCTGCCTCTATCCATGCCACCCGAGTCCGGCTTAAGGGCTTAGAAGTTTCGCTTGCCGTTCCAGGTGGGGTCGCGCCAGTATTTGGCCGAACGGTAGACCCACTCGTCACGCTTCCTTTCGAACTTGGCTTTGACTCCGTCGCGCTCGTTTCGGGTTCGGAAGTCGACCAGCATTTTGCCGTCGTTAAACTTGATTCGTCCAACGCAATCGGGAACGGTTTTGTCCTGGAATCTCTTTGGCAGTTTGGCAAACAGGTGCTCGTTGAGGTCCTCGGCGACGACAACTTTGCCATTCTGAATACTCACTTCAAGCAAGGTATTCACGCGATTCATCTGGTGCATATTGACTACCGCGATCTGTTGCCCTTTCATAATCCAGCCCTTGGTTGGTCCAGAGCCGGGCCCGGAGCCAATCTCCTTGGCAATCTTCACTTTGCCGCCCGTGGCAGTTTCACCTTGAATGACAAGCTGGGCTTTGGTTCCATTCGCGACCGGCCAGACATCGGCCCGAATCGACGTTAACGAGGTCATAACCGCGGCGGCGAGGATCATTATGGGATTGTAACCTGGAATTGAGGTTCTGTGTTATTGCTACCCATTCCGGTTCGTGCCTCACCGGCCCCCCAAGGGGGGGCAGCGTGGATAGTGCCCTTGGGCAAAGTTCGGACTCAATTTGAAATGGCTACCATGATGCGGGGAATACAAACAACATTTCTAACTCAAAATGTTGACAGCCCTCGCAGTCACCAAAGCCACCGTGATCAAGGACACGATCGATTGGGCAAGCATCAGAAGCTTGGCGCGATGCGTGAGGGGCAAGGTGTCGGTGGGGCTGAAGGCCGTGGCGTTCGTTGCCGACACGTACAGGTAATCGATGAAGGTCGGAATCCACTCCGGATGGGCCAACTCCTTCGAGTTCATTTGGGGGAACAAGAAATCTGGCATCCCGGGAGCGCTGCCGTGCCGTGCGCCGGGGCCGCCGGAATCCAATTCCCAGTAGAGGAGGCCAAAGGCGATGATGTTGGTGAGGAAGATGTTGACGGCGGAGATGATCAGTTCTCTTCCTTCGGCTTTGCCGCCAGCCGTAAGGTAGTGCACTAAGAGGAATAACGACGCGGCATTTGCCAACGAGGTGAGGAGGATAAGCACTACCGCCATGGTGCGCCGAGACCGCGAATGTCTGGAGTATTCGCTTGGAGTCACAAATGTCAGCGCGAGAAGCAATCCGGCTTCGATGATGGGCACAGCATATCTTGGGCCGAGAACGAGATGGGCGGGCAGCAGGACTTGGAGAATGAGCGCAACCACGACCGCCACCTGGACATGCCAAAGAGGGTCGACATACGATCGCTTAGCCATGCTGAATTCTACGTCAGACAATCAAATCCGATAGGTCGATTAGCATAGCGGTGGCGTCGGGATGAGAAGTTTCCTTTGCGGCAACCCTCCGCGCTCCGTGTAGTGAATATCTCCCCAAATGCATCCGAAATTTGCGGTTGAGCGTCTTTACCGCTATGACGCCCGAGGAACCGAAAAAGGGTTTCCTTCGAGCCCTTGGCCCGGGGCTCATCACGGGTGCGTCGGATGACGACCCCAGCGGTATAGCAACCTACTCTCAGGCTGGAGCCCAATTTGGCTTTGGCATGCTGTGGCTGATGCCCTTCGCGTACCCCCTCATGGCGGGTATTCAGGAAACTTGTGCCGACATTGGTCGAGTTACGGGGCGAGGAATAGCCGGCAACCTCCGCCGCTATTATCCTCGATGGTTGATGCTGACCATGGTGTTCATGCTCGCCACGGCCAACGTTCTGAACCTTGGGGCAGATATCGGAGCGATGGGAGATGCGGTAACCATGCTAGTTGGTGGACCTCGAATTGTTTGGTCGACCCTGCTAGCCGCTGGTTCCCTTCTCCTTCAAGTCTTCGTACCCTA
Source organism: uncultured Fimbriimonas sp. (assembly GCA_945952345.1). Taxonomy (GTDB): domain Bacteria; phylum Armatimonadota; class Fimbriimonadia; order Fimbriimonadales; family Fimbriimonadaceae; genus Fimbriimonas. The sequence goes on along the minus strand of CAMFIS010000093.1, from coordinate 9,579 downwards.
TCACAAGTACGTCGCGTATCTGAAGTGGACGACCCTCTCTCTGTTCTCGTACGTGGCCACAGTTTTTGCCGTCCACACCGACTGGAGTTCGGCCCTCCGTCAAACCGTCGTTCCAAACCTCCACTTAACTTCATCGTCGATCACGCTGATCGTGGCGGTTTTGGGGACGACCATCAGCCCCTATCTCTTCTTTTGGCAGGCATCCGAAGAGGTCGAGGAATTGCACCTGAGCAAACCGGAGAAATCGTTGAAGAGCCACTTGGAACAGGCGCCATTCCAACTGAAGCGAATCATGCGGGACACGTATACGGGCATGGCGTTTGCCAATACCGTGGCGTACTTCATCATGATGGCGGTTGCCACAACCCTGCACGCGCGGGGCATTTCAGACATTCAGTCTTCCTCGCAAGCCGCCCAAGCTCTTCGTCCGATTGCGGGTGATTTCGCCTTCCTATTGTTCACAGTCGGAATCTTGGGGACCGGCCTTCTCGCCATCCCGGTCCTCGCCGGATCGGCGGCTTATGCCGTCGGTGAGGCGTTGCACTGGCCATGCAGTTTGGAACGACAGGCTAAGCACGCCAAGGGGTTCTACTCCGTGCTTTCGCTGGCCATTCTTATTGGCTTGGCTCTGAACTTTTTTCAGGTCAATCCGATCAAGGCGCTGTTTTGGACGGCGGTGATCAACGGCGTGGCGTCAGGTCCGATCATGATCATGGTCATGCTGATGGCGACAAGCCGACGGGTGATGGGCGAACTAACGATCGCCCGACGTCCGCGCGTTTTGGGTTGGCTTGCCACGTTTGTGATGCTCGTGGCCGCCGTTACGATGCTTGTATTCTGGGGTAAATGACTTATCTCGCCACCACGCTCTGATTGAGCTCGATGGTCTTGCCCGTTCGGCGTGATTCCTCGGCACGGAAGACCACGGTGTGGGTTCGCAGCGAGGTCTCGGTATCGGTTCGAACTAGCGATGGATCGTTGAGTTCTACCGCCCGGATCAGGATCTTCATGACCTCGGCGTCGGCGCCGCCATGCGCACCCTTGGCATTCGGAAGTTCGATCTCGGTCTTCTTGTTCGCCCGCCAGAACTCGTGGTAGGTGATCTTCCGCTCATCGATCTTGGCTTCGAGGTAGCCCGTGGTGCCGTGGACGCGGATGAAGCGCCCACCGGTGGGGGTGAAGGCGGTCATGGTGAAGGTCGCGGTCGCGCCGGAAGAGAACTCGAGCGAGACGACTTGGTGGTCGACCACATCGTTATCGGACTGAAAAACGCATTTGCCGTAGTTACTCACTCGCAAAGCGTCGATAGCCTGCTGGCGAGGAAGGCGATTCAATCCTGTGTAGCGAGCCCAACCTGAATCGGTGAGATAGAGTTTGGCGGCATCGTAGGGGCAGTCAGCCGAAACTGGGCAGCCCTCGACGCAGAACTTTGGGGCTCCTTCTGGCTTATTCTCTTCTCGGAAATAGGACAGTCGACCGTATGAGGAAACGCTCGTCACTTCCGAACCGACCATGTCCATGAGAATATCGATGTCGTGGCAGCTCTTTGCCAGGAGCATAAAGGTGGAGGCAGATTCGTTGCCCCAATTGCCACGCACAAACGAATGCGACATGTGGATGTGCTCGACGGCTTCGAGTTGGTCATACGACACGACCTCACCAAGGACGCCGGACTGGATAATGTTGCGAACTTCCGTATAGGCCGCGTGGTAGCGAAGGCTATGGCAGACGCTGACGATTCTTCCTGTGCGCTTGCGGACTTCGTTGATGGTCTCGCAATCGGCTAGCGAGACCGCCATCGGCTTCTCAAGCAGCATATGGTAGCCCGCCTCCATCGCCTGAGTTGCCGAAGCGATGTGGTGCTGATCTTGGGTCGCGTTGATCAAAATATCGGCCATCTTCGGCTGAGCAAGAAGCTCTTGCCAAGACTCAAAGCAGTGCGCGGCAGGAATTCCGTGGGCATCGGCCACGAGCGCACGTCGAATCGGGTCGGGCTCGGCCACGGCAACGACAGATCCGGGACCGCATTCGGTCGCAAGCCACTCGCTAAACATTTGGCCACGGCCACCCGCGCCAAGGATCACAAACTTCAAATTAGACAGCATGATCGGAAGGAACCTCCCCGGATGATACGCCCGTTTTTGCAGCCAATTTTGATGAAAAAATAGATTCAAAACAGTCAATCGTTTGATTTCTGAATCCATCTCGATCATCCTTTAGAATGGAGGCACAACCGTTATGATCACTGCTCTTATTGCCGCCGCAAGCCTTCAGACTTCGTACAATTGGAACTATTCCATCGCCCCTGGTCCGCTCGATAATCCGCTGAAGGGTTGGTGTCCCTTCGTGGGTGTAGGTAGCCAGTTCGACCAGCCGTATTCGATGGTCTACTTTAACGTGAAGTGGCGCGACTTGGAGCCAAAACCGGGCGAGTACAAGCTTGAAGAGTGGGAGCGAAAGTTCTGGGATTTGCCTGCGGCAAAGGGGCGGCATATCGTGTTCCGAGTAAACGTGGACTACCCCACCGAAACCACTGGGGTGCCCCAGTGGCTGCTGGACCAGGGCTTGAAGATGACACCGTACACCGATCATGGCGGGGGCAAGAGTCCTGACTACACCGATCCGCGATTCCAACGGGCGATGCTGAGTTTCATCAAAGCGCTGGGCCAGCGGTACGACAACAATCCTCGAGTGGCGTTCATCCAGGTTGGCCTGCTCGGCTTCTGGGGTGAGTGGCACACGTGGCCGAAGACCGAAATGTTTGCTCCCGAGAAGTTTCAGCGCGAGGTCCTCGACGGAATGCTGAAGGCCTTTCCTCACACGAAGCTGATGGCGAGGAATCCTTCGACGACGGCGGGCAAATACACCACGCTCGGCTTCCACGACGACATGATTCCGCAGGACACACTTGGCCCGGAAGAATGGAAATTCCTGCCCGGAATTCTCGCGAACAATCTGGGAGGAAACTGGAAGCAGTATCCGCGCGGCGGCGAGATGGTGCCGGGCGCGGCAAACCAATACATGGGTAAGGAGTACGGGACGACCGTGCGGGCCGTGAACGACGTGCACTTCTCGTGGATTGGACCGTACTGCCCGGCTCTCCAAAAATCTCCGAGCCAAGAGTATCGCGACAACTGCGAAGCGTTGGTTCGGAGGATGGGCTACCAGTTTTCGCTCAAGGATGCCAGTGTCGAATTCGACGGGCAACAAGGCGCATTAGTCCTGAATGGCTTTAACGATGGCGCGGCCCCGTTTTACTACCCTTGGAAGCTGAAAGCCGCCTTGGTTCGCCCCGACGGAACCGTGACGAATGAGCAAGATACGGATGTCGACATCCGCACCTGGCAGCCCGGAAAGTTCCATGTCGAAACCCACTTCGCGCTTAACGCTCCGACGGGAACTTACCGGCTTGCGATTGGAATCATCGACCCTTACACGAGCAAACCCCGTATCGATTTCGCATCGAAATTAGATCACGTCCAGGGCTGGCAAGTGCTGGGCCAAGTTCGCGTCCACTAGTCAAACGATGGCGGTTAGAAATCAAACGATTGATTGAAAATTGCCTCTGTCAACACAAAAAAAGCAGTGTTACACTCCCACTGAACGAAGCCGGAGGAATAAGCCCCTGCGGCAAATCTCGAGGAAGAGAGATGTCAAAAAGAAATCATGCCTTTACCCTTATCGAGCTGTTGGTGGTCATTGCGATCATCGCTATCCTCGCGGCGATTCTTTTCCCCGTCTTCGCCCAGGCGAAGGTCGCGGCTAAGAAAGCTTCTGACCTCAGCAATATGAAGCAGATCGGTCTGTCCATGATGATGTACAGCGCCGACTACGACGACATTTTGCCGATGACGATGACAAAAGATCCGATACCGGTTGCCCAAGCCAAGCCACCCGACTATAACATGCTGGGCAAGGACCACGCCTGGACCTGGTGCTCAGACGATGATCAGAACCCGACGATGATCTGGTGGACCTACGGTGAGACCACCTGGCCCTACCACAAGAATCTCGACATTTTTCGCTCGCCAAACTCGCCAAACGCCCGAGGCAATCCTGGTCTTGGCAACTACGGCGTGAACTGGAACCTCATGGGTGTGCCGATCTTCGATCCCAACCACTCGTGGCCAATGAGCACGACCGCGATCGACGGCGTGGCCGACAAAGTCTTGGTGATCAACGGCGGCAATATTGTGCTGTACCAGTACAACATGGTTCAACCAGGCGCGTACGGCGGACTCGACTACATCGCTGGCGCATGCCCCAACGGACCGACTTCTGGACCAGACTCCCTGGGTGTGGATTGCAGCCTATACAACGTGGCTTGGAACTCGTTCCCGCAGATGAAGGGCGACCTTCAGACGGGGCGACATAGCAAATCCGCCATCAACATCACCTATGCGGATGGACACGCAAAGACGACCAGCTTCCAAGGTCTGGCCGCTCGCAAGGGCGCGGCGTGGTGTCCAGCGGGCAACACCGGGTGGGCCTGCAACTGATGAAGTTCCGCCTTGGCTTGGTGGTGGTTGCGCTCGTCCTCGCAGGATGCGAAGGCTCGCAAGTCGTGGAAGCTCCGTCCAAGCGACCGTCGAACGTGAATATGTCGCGTGGCACGGCAGCAAACGTCCCCGCAGCCAACAATCAAGGCGGCTAAGCTTTAGTCTCCAAGTTGGATCTAGTCCCTTCCGATTTCGGCAGGGACTTTTTGTATTGTGACGTAAAGCCACGAGGGGCATGATGACTTCATGACATGTTGGGAGTGCTCAGGCCTGCTGAGAACTCCCATAAATTCCTATCCCTTCTTCTTCGGATTCACTCGTGCGCAAGAGCCGCGTTCGACAACCATGATCGGCGTACTGATAATCTCTTGGTTCGCCCCTGGTTCGTTGGCGATCATCGAACATAGCCGTTCTACCGACCTTGCGCCTTGTTCGATGCTGGGCATTCGGATTGTCGTGGTTTGCGGCGTACTCCATTCTGCCATCGGCGAATCGTGGTAGCCGATGACGCTGATATCGTGGGGAACGTTCAAGCCCGCTTCTGTCAGACCCTGGATGATGCGCATGGCGGAGAACAAACTGGCGGTCGCGATCGCCGTCGCTCGAGGCTTCATCGCAAGGATAGCCCGCACGGCTTGGTGCGCATCCGAGCCATCGTATAAGCAGGACAGTATCCGTTCTGGCGGCACCGGGTGACCGGCGGCGGCGCACGGCTCAAGAAAAGCGGCGAGGCAGTATTGTGAGGTCTGGCTCTCGGGGTGCATCGCGACAAAGACGATGTTGGTATGGCCAAGACCCAGGATATAACTGGCTTGCATGGCGAAGCCCTCTTCATCGTCGAGAACGACTGAAGGCATAAACTCGCCAACCTGTCGGTTAAGCGTCACGATCGGGACTTTGCTGGCGGCTGCGCTTTCGAGAAAGTCTGGCTCCGGGAGATCATCAGACATGATGATTCCGTCCGCACGTCCCTGCAGGACCAGGTTCAGGAGCGCCTCGGTTGCCCCGGACTCCGGGTACTTGTACACAAGCAGCGCCTGGCCCAGGCGGTTTGCCGCCTCCTCCGCGCCTTGGGTTAGGGCCGGGTGAACCGGATTGCCAAATTTTGGGAAGGCCATGACGACCGCGCCAGAGCGTCGCGTTCGGAGCGCGCGAGCCGCAAGATTGGGTCGGTATCCGAGTTCATCCGCCGCCTTCTGGATGCGCTGGCGAGCCTCTTCGGAGGCGTGAATCTTGCCTCCCTGAAGGACTTTTGAGACGGTCGAGATATCGTATCCCGCCAGATATGCCACGTCTTTGAGCCTAACCATGAGCCGCCACCGATGGCAGATTATACGACGACAAGGCCTTGTCAAACGATTGCCGAATGAAACTGGAGCACCCAAAGTCGTGTTAGGCTAATACAATGGCCAAGCGATTTCCGCCCTTCGTCTTAATCGGATTGGCCATTGTCGTTTGCGGGATAGGCGGTCTGATCTTCTTCGTCTTATCGAAGCGCACTATCCACCTTTCGGCTAGCGAGATTCAGTCGGAAATCTCTCGAAAGTTTCCCGTCGGAAAGAGCGACTTAGCCTATCGATATCGGTTCGACAATCCGAAGGTGTCGATCGACGAAGCGACAAACCAGGTTTCGATGATGGTCGGAGCGGAGGCATCGGCACTAGGTTCAAAGACCGTGCGTGGGCATCTCGGCGTCTCCGGCTCTCTCCGATACGATTCATCTCAAGGAAGTCTGTACTTGGATCAGCCCCGAGCCTTGATTGCGGATTTGGAAATGGCCGACCTGCCCGAGAAAGTTCGCGCGGTCGCGAGCAGCTTGCTTGCAAAGGGATTGGAGGAGTATCTTCGCCGTGAGCCGCTCTACCGCCTGAACGACAAAGATTCGCTCATGGCGTTGCTGCGTCGAAACCTTAAGTCGTTGCGAGTCCAGAATGGCGAAGTCGTGATCGAATTAGGCTTGTGATCGCTTGCGCTTTTCGAGTTCGATCAGCAAATCCCAACGTTCTTCGTCAGTCATTTTTGACCATGCCGCAATTTCCCGTCCCGTGCGTAAGCAACCCGAACAGATGAGAGATTCGTCGATGCCGCAATGACGAACGCACGGAGTTGGGCAAGGCAGCAAAGGCTGTTCGGTTCTCGCCGGCGTCTCCATCCTTAGAATTATTCCATTTAGCGGATGCTTTTCGATGCCGGTTGTAGCAACGCCGCCTTGGTCCGCCGGCTGGACAAGAAGGTCCATTGCGAATCCCTGGTGCTTTTAGGTCCAGAGTTGAGACGACCTCGGAAGTACAGCCCAACTTGGAGAGCGTCACGCGTGCGGGACAAGAGGTCACTTGCATTGCGATTCACAAGCTCTTTCAAGTTTAAAGTTGAGGCGATCTCCCGAGGTGTCGCTCTGTTGGGAGTGCGTCCCGCGTGCGGGACAAGAGGTCACTGCATTGCGATTCACGAGCGCTTTCAGGTTTAATATTGAGACGACCTCGGGGGTATAGCTCAGCTGGGAGAGCGCTTGCATGGCATGCAAGAGGTCAGGGGTTCGAGCCCCCTTACCTCCACCAAATTATCGAAGAACTCTGAGGAGAGCGTCCCGCAAGCGGGAAAGGGGTCAGGGTCTTGAGCCCCCCCTTACCTCCACCAACTTTTCTCGCCACACGAGAAAAGTTGCCCGCCGAAGCTACTTCTTCCGAAGACTCTTGTCTGTCCAAAGAAGCGAAGGCGGGCTGGCATGGATTCGTAAGAATTCGCAATCCCAAGCAACTTCTGTTCCCGCGCTTTTCGTCCATCCAGTCCGATAGAATTCCGTTGTGAGATTCGTTGGGATCGCTTTGGCCGTTTTCCTAGTGGGCTCGCTCACGCTTGCGAATGGCCAAACATCCCAGTCAAAGACCACCGAACCCGTACATCTCGTCGATCAAGCCCCAGTCGCCGTGACCGAAGTCGAGCCAGGCATCTTCCTCGTCGACTTTGGCAAAGTGGCGTTTGGAAACATCGCTCTTCAGTTGCCTAACGGAACCAACAAAACGGTCACCGTCCACTTTGGCGAATCATTGGACCGAGGGCGGATCAACCGGAAACCGCCCGGCACCGTGCGGTACGAAGTCACAAATGCGGAACTAAAACCCGGAGTATTCCTGATTGTCGCCCCCGCGCCAAACGCCCGAAACACGGAATCAAAATCGACCGCCCATCCGCCCGCCATCCTGACTCCAAGAGAGTGGGGCACGCTGTTGCCATTCCGATGGGTCGAAATCGAAGGTTGGCCCGGCAAATTGAACCTTCGCCAGATCAAACGCCGCGCCGCTTTCGATTCCACTTGGGACGACAACGCATCATCTTTTAAGTGCTCCGACCCCGCACTCAACCAGATTTGGGAGCTTTGCCGCTACTCCATCAAAGCCACAACCTTCGCGGGAATCTTCGTCGATGGCGACCGCGAGCGCATTCCGTACGAAGCTGATGCCTATCTCAATCAGCTCTCGTACTATGCAACAAGCACGAACAATCAAATCCCCCGAACAACCTTTGACCATTTGATGGCCAATCCGACCTGGCCGACCGAGTGGTCGTACCAGATGGTGTTCATGGCGTACGCCGACTGGATGCGAACGGGAGATGTGGCTTGGCTCACCACACGATACAACGCCCTCAAGGCGAAGTTGCTGATGAACCGAGTCGGCGATGACGGACTCATCCATAGTTCCAAGGCGGACATCGAGAGAACCGATATCGTCGATTGGCCCGCCGCCGAACGCGACGGATATGAATTCAAACCAATCAACACCGTAGTCAACTCGTTCTATATTCGCTCCCTCCACCTCATGTCGATCATGGGAAAAGCCATTGGTCGAGATTCCGAAGCGGAAAGCTATAATGCCCTCGAATCAAAAGCCAAAGCCGCCTTTCAAAAGGTCCTCTTCGGCACTCGAGAAGGGCTCTATCGAGATGGAGCGGAGTCGAGTCACCATTCTCTGCACGCCAATCTGTTTCCGCTCGCCTTCGACTTGGTACCAGTTGATCTTCGCGAGCAAGTCGCGAGTTGGCTGAAAGCGAAGGGTATGAAGTGTTCGGTCTACGCCGCGCAGCATCTGCTGGAAGTTCTCTTCGAAAACGGCCAAGCGAAGACCGCGCTGGACCTCATGCTTGCTCCTGGGGATCGCAGTTGGCGGCACATGGTCGAAAGCGGAACCACCATCACCTGGGAGGCGTGGGATCAGAAGTACAAACCGAACCAAGACTGGAATCACGCCTGGGGCGCGGCTCCCGCCAACCTGCTACCCAAATACGTCCTCGGTGTTCAACCTTTGACACCCGGTTGGAACAAGGCATTGATAAAGCCAAACCCTGGTTCGCTGACCTTTGCCCGGGGCAAGGTGCCGACTCCCCAGGGTCCGATTTCAGTCGATTGGGTTCTCAACCAAACATTCAAATTGTCTCTCAAACTACCGAAAGGAATGTCGGCCCATGTGGTGTTGCCCGCTCAAGCGAAAGCGACGGAAGTCCTCGTGAATGGCAAGCGAGTCGGTGCAACACGCAAGGGTGATTGGTGGATCCTCGCGGACGAAATCTCCGGTTCTGCCAAGATCGAACTCAAGTAAGTTACATCTTCGCGTCCAGGAAATCGTTTACCATCGGTACGATGTCGTTCATGCGCTGCATCAACGTCACATGTGTTGCGTTGGCCAGGATCGCCAGTCGCGAAGTCGTTCGCGGCCCCATGTCGCCGTGAGTGCCGCCACCTTTGAGGCGAAACATCTCCGCAATGTGCTCCAGCCGCACTCCGTCTGCATCGCCATGGATGAAGAACATCGGCGCTTTGGTCGCTCGCAGGTTTTCCGCCCCGAGATCGTACGGCTTCGAGGCCATCGAAATCACGTGCTTCACGAAGCCGGGAAACTTATTCGGAGTCGGGCTTAGCTTCTTGTATTCAGTCTCGAGAGGAGTCCCTTTGAAGTCTTCCGCCGTGAGTTTCGCGATGGACTCGATTGCACCCGGAACCGCGCCGCCGCTATTGAACGTGGACGAAATGATGACCGCCTTCCGCACCTTGTCGGGATGGCGAATAGCGCATGCCATGGCCACT
>CAMFIS010000092.1 GCA_945952345.1 uncultured Fimbriimonas sp. | reverse complement strand
GATCAATACCGACGACGAGTTTGTTGCGAGAGCGAGGGCGGATTGGTGGAAGTGGAGGTCGCACGGCATGGACGGGCTGGGAGGATGGAAGACTGATCTTGACAACGCCTTTGCCGACTTTGCCGCTCTCGGCGAGGGATATTTACGGGCTGGAGTTGTACAAGGGGAATCTGGCAATGCGGCTACGATCACCCACTACCATCCGCTCAACATTCTTCTGGATCCCTATGCCAAGTATTCGAACGAGAGCCGTTGGGTTTGTTTCTCGACGGTGTTTAGCAAAGAAGAGGCCCTCGAGAAGTTCCCCAAATTCGACTTCGACGAACACGTTGCGGCTCATTATCAGAAGACCGGAGTGATGCTTGGAGGAGTTCGAATTCTTGAGTATTTTGGTCGGAAGAGCGCCAGCAGCGATTTTGCTTCTTATTGTGCAATTGCCGGTGGGCTCTCCGGTCAGGTTATCTTGGAGGAAGACAATCCGTTTGGCGATGTGCTTCCTTACCAGGCTTTTTTGGGATTCATCCCTAGTGGATCGGATGTGCCGGTTGGCATGGTTGCTTCTTGCTTGTATGTCCAGAGCGAGCTCAATCGCATCGACGACGACTTTCGCAAGAAGAGCCAGCGAGACAACTTGCTTGGGCTTCCGCCAGAACTCTTCAACAAGGATGACCTGGCTGCCTATGGAGATGGGAAGCGACCTGAGTTTTTGCGGCTCGATGCTCAGTATTTGAACAAATCGGACGACCCTTCGCGACACATCGTTACCGTTCCCCGCAACGGTGAGAATCCGGACCAGAAGGAGCGCAGACAGGAGCTCTTCGGGATGATGCAGCAGTTGTCGGGAGTCTCATCGCTGGACATGGGTCAGATCTCGGGGAACGACGCAACCGCAACCGAAGTGGCACAGGTCGCATCCCGGGGGCAAGCTCAGGTTTCTTACTACTCGCGAGAATTCTCACGTGGCATTCAAGAACTGGCGGTTAAGGTTGGCAAGATCGCCAAGTCGTTTGACACCGAACCGTTTTGCTTTAACATGGACGGAACGCCGATTTGGTTTAACCGCGAAGACGAACGACTTACGAGCAAGAAGCTTTTTGACGGTCCGTTGAATGTTGTGATCGGCGACGACGAGTTGATCATGACGGACATTAATTCTCGTCGCACTCGGGAGGGGCAGAAGTGGCTGCAGATTTATGGAGTATCGCAGGCACCGGAGGCTTGGCGTCAGTACTTGATCTCACAGGGAATCAAGAACCCGGAAGACTTCATGCCTCAGCCTCCAGCCAACGCAGGACCGCCGCCATCGGCGGCGCAGGGACCACAAGGCGCTCCGGCCAATCCTGCTCAACCTACGACTTAAGGGTGACAACACCCGAAGACCATTGCCTGACAACAGGCATGTGACATTCATGACAGACGAATCCCATTTCGGATCCCTCCATCAGGGACCTTCTTTCGCCGTGCATCCTCCGACCATTCCCAATCATTTTGATAGGAATGTTGAGGACCAATTTGACTTCGACAACGATTCATTTGCGGACTATGATCCCTACCAATGGGAGGATCACGAGTTCTTACGAGAACACGCCGGGAACGATTTTCTTAGCAGCTTCGACAACGAAGAATCTGAGATTGATCGCAAGATCGACGACACCGTCGATCACCTTAGCGATTCCATTTCCGATGTTGCATCCCATATTTTGAATGGCGACTCTGAATCCGCCCTTCGGCGGCTCGGAGAATATGGCAAGGGACTGGACAAGCTTCAGTCTCAGCGCGCCGAGGCGATGCAGAACATATCGAATCTGCGCTCTTTGTTCGAGGGTATTGGGAGCGGAAATCGACAAGCGATTTCTGTGCTCGAAGATGTCCTCACAAGCCATGGGACTTCCCTTTCGCAGCTTGCGATGGGCAATCCAACCGGGCCGCAGCCAGGATCGACCGACAACGGTGATCAGCAATGGGCGGCTCAACACGGTCGTAATTTGTCCCAAGAAATCGGCGAAGCGACGGGCCTTTGGTTTGATCCACTCGTTCTGGCTCAAGCTCGCCAGGGATTCCCTCCTCATGCTTCGATGGAAGACATTGAGGAGGCTGTCATGCGTGCCGACCCAAGGGCCTATCGGTCGGCGCTCGCAAACCGCTCGGGCCAGAACCACGCCCCAAACAGCGCTTTAGTATCGCGAGGAGGCAAGGGTGCAGCGAATGCCAATCCCGGTGCGATCCTGAACGATCCACGCAAGTTTGAGGCCTATCTCAAAGGATAATTTATGTCACTTTCAGCTAAATCAAATTCCGAATCCTTGGTCATCGACACCTGGATTCGGTCGGGGAAACCCGTACTCACTCAGCTCAAAAAGCATACGACGGTCGCACTGTTGTTTGGTAAACCGGAGACCCGAATGGTCCAGGACACTTACCTGAACAAGGCGATGCCGAAGGTGAGCTTCGAGGGCATCGACAAGCTTGCTCTCGAAGATGGCCGATACTTCGTGTTCCCTTATGCGAAGAACATCAATGCCGGTGCAAATGTCACTCGTGGCACGAACATGCTGGCGACTCGCTCTGCGGTTTCGACCGATCCGTTCGATGCCCTCAAGTTCCAGAGCACTTGGTACGTCATCAACTACGACATTCCCAACGATAAGCTCGATGAGCTTCAGGGTGTGAAGTGGGCTCTCAACGGCACGTTTGCTTCGAACGCTGCGGACGCGATCATGCGGAACTATCTGGATGACTCGGCAACGGCAGTTTGGGCAACGGGCGCTTCGAAGATGCCAGCCGACGGTGTTCTGGGTTCCATCCGTGCTCAGGTTTCGGATGGTCTGACAAATGCTCAACGCGGCTCTTCGGGCGGCAACGAGTCGAATTATGCAACCTTCCTCGGTTATGACCGAACGGCGGGTTCTGAATTTAGCTCGACCTACCAGTATCAGTCGGGCGGCGCTCTGACGGTCTTGAACCTTGAGCAGGCGGCTGACTCGGCTTATGCCAACGGGGCGACGAAAGTCGTTGTCCCCATGCGGCACACGCGGTTCCGAAAGCTCGAGGACACGATCCGATCGACTTATGGCACGAACAGTTTGTCGCTCGACGATGACCTGCAGGGCATGGGGATTGGATCGGGAATGCAATTCACGATTGGCGGGATTACCTGCTACGTGGACTATGACATTCCGGTCGGTACTTGGATTACTGCGCTCGATCTTCCTTCGATCTCGGCTGGTTCCGAGTTTGGCAAGGTAAAGACGGCGATTCACCACAATCCGGCGACGACCTCGTCGAGCGTGCTTCACGGGCGGTTCCGACACCAGGTGATGGTTACGGACCCTCGCAAGTGCACGTTGATCGAAAACCTCGAGTCCCTCTAACTCGATTGCCCCAGGGATGTTTCCCTGGGGCACATTTGAATGAGCTCTATTTATGACGGGAAATCAGATTCTTAATGCCTATTCGGAGATTGTGAAAAATGATCTCTTTCCTGTGCTTGCGGTTACTTCTTCGGGAGTGGACTCCGGCATGGCTCTGCACTATATCAACGTTGGTGCTCGCCGGCTTATGCGAAGTCTTCGACGGCAAGCCAAGGCGACATTTACGACCTCGGACGGGGTTACTGACTACAACATCCAGACTGCGACGAGTAAACGATTCTTCGAGCTTTCCAAGGTGTCGTTGAATGCGTCTGCCCTGCCTCGAACGGGAATCGATGACGACAGCGGATATGCGCTGGAAGGAGACACCTTGACCTTTCACCGTAACCCTGGCGCGAGTTCTGACGTGATTTTGGTCGGCTACATTTATGGCCAGGATATCTCGGCGAGCGATGTGGAAGTTAGCGATATCCCAGTCGAACTGCACCTTGCGATCGCTCAGTTTGCGGCGATCGAATCGTGTGGATCTCACGATATCGACCCGACACAACAGCAACGCCTGATGAACATGCAGCGCATTGCGGAGGACGCGGTGTTGCGTCAGCGAAATCGGGAGGCCATGAACAGCTTTCCTGAGCGTTTGCGGAGCGGCTCGAAATGACAACGCCGATTACCATTCCTCGATTTGGCAGGACAGTTTCCAGTCTTGAAGGGAAGGGGCAACAGCATCAGCCGACGAGGATGGTGAATTTCACGGCGACGGCGGCCAAGCTGAAGTTTCGGTATGGGTACGGAACCATCCAACCTTCGCCAGTTTCGCCGGACCAGACATTCTCATCTCTCGGTTTAGGCTTTGTTCAGAACAAGAGCGGAGATTCAGAATTCGTCGGGGTCGAGAATCGCAATGGAACGATTCGACCTTACAAATACGACAAGGGGTCTTTGGCAGCGACGGCGATCGGAACTGAAGGACTGGCGGGAGGTCACTGGGTCATTTCATCCTACGGTGACAATGCGTATTTCATCAACCCGGTGAGTGGACGTGACCATTCTGTTTACCGATACACCATTCACACGGGCACTTCGTTGGTCGCTCTGCAAGACGTTCACCATGTAGACGCTCCTAATAGCCCAGAAATCAATATCCTGCACTCACCACTCGGATCTGTTGCATTTGACACGACTGCAGACACCTTTACGATAACACCGAGCAATACAATTACATCGGCAACGAAGGCGGCGAGCGGGTCTGGCTTTACGATTTCTGGTAACGCCGATGACAATGGATATCACCCCGGTATGGGTGTGCTAGTCCAAGTTGACTTCGCAGCTGCGAAGAACTTCTCTGGCTCGGATTACATTGCCTTGGTGGTTAAGAAGGGCCCGCAGTTTGACGACATCAAGAACAGCGAGGTCATTCCTCAGCTGAAGATTGGTGGCACGTGGACCAATATTACGAGCTTTAAGGAGTATCGCAGTTCATCTGGCGACTCGATGACGCTTGTTCTGTATGTGAAAGGTCTGACTTTGACGGCCGTACAAGGAATCAAGTTTAAGCCGACGACTACGCACGTTTCTTGGCGAGATGCAGCGAACCGAGTTGCGTTTACGGTCGATCCGATTTACTTGGGCGGCGTCCACTTGGAGGCCGTTAGCAACACTAAGAGGTTGTGGGATTCGGATGCGGGCGGAAAGTCGATTGTGTATGGCGTTCGATTTCGCGACGCATCTGGCACGAACCACTCGGACGTATTCCAGACGACCATTACCAGTGACGAGGCGATTGGTTTCCGGGCTTCGGACTACTCGTGCGGATTGGGCGGGCGGATTTATGTTTCCACCACTACTTCGCCGGAGACGCCGTTCGACCGCGCGGAGATTCTTCGCTCGACGGCTGACGGAGTGAACTGGAAGATAGTCAATACATTGACGGCGGCACCTTTCAGCTCTTTTGACCCTTACTGCGAATATGAACTTGGCAGTTTGACAACAGCGACAGACACGGGCAGCGGCACAGTTCCGGATCCTCCTCCTGTCTTTGACACGAAAGACATCGTTGGAGCATTTCCGTTCAAGCAGTTCATGATCTGGCTGATTGCGAGGGGATCGGAGAACGTGCAAATGTCTCGCGTAGGCAACGCCGAGGAGTTATATGACGACAAGAAAACCTACACCGGTGTCGGTGAAGAAGTCGATTTGTCGCAGCCAGGTCGGCGGACTTTGGCGGATAACGCGGATGATGAACCCGTTTGGGGCACTCAAGCCGGCGACGTTGCCATTATTATTGGAAACAAATCGGCATATGTTATGAGCGGGGACTTTCCGGTCCAAATGTCTCCAACGCGGCAGATCGCGGGTTCTCGTGGCATTATCGGCCTGTACGCAGGGGTGCGATTCCGATCCGATGGTGGACAGTATGCCGCAGCCTATTGCGATCCGGACTTCAATATATGGGTCGTAGAATCCGCTCCCCAGTTTCTCGGCGATGGGCGAGGTCGTCCCACTGAGCTATCGCTCCCAATCCGAGGCCTATTGAAGTCTTTCCTTTATAGCGAGCAACGACTCATTCACCCCGCTTTGGATCCGGGCCAGACGCAGTTGGAATTCGACGAAGAGACTTCAGCATTGTGGGTTGTGCTTGGAAACCGAGCGGCGGTTTACAGGCAAGATTTGAATGAGTCTGGTTGGGAGTTTTACTCTTACTCGCTGCAATCTGATGGTGATGTGACGGTCAACGTTCACACTCCCTTTACTGGCAACGGTGGTACCGCGTCATCAGTCTCGCCAGGCAATAAAGCCTTCGAGAATTTTGGTTATCCTTTCGCTTCCGATGATAACTATTGTGCGGCTGGTCCATTGGCGATGGCTACTGGGCAGACGACGGAGACATTACGAATCGACGGACTCACGCCGACGAATCTCATTCCCGCTACGGCGAATATTTTGGGCGTGACTTATAGAGTCGAACGGTCTCAGTTCGGCGACTTCCAGGTTTCCGAGACTACAGTTCAGCCTCGAAAGAACCTCGCATCATGGGGTTCTGGACTCCAGATTCCTTTAGATTTGACGACCTCGGACGTGACTACCGATTTTGAGATCACTTCTAGCCTTCCAACGGTAGCTCAGCTTAACGCGGGTCAATTGGGAATGGACCTGAGATACACACAGCAAGATGTAAACCCGGCGTGGGATGTCCCAACGAACTGGTCGATTACTGCTACCGGGCCAACGAGTATTGGCCCACTTCCTGATACGAGCGCTTCGCTCACACAAAGGCTCAACGTAGTCTATACGGGACCAGGCACGAAACCACCGAGGGTTCGGGTTGCGGTTCGATCTGTGGCAACGACGTCTTTTGGGGCATTGCCGGCAATACCAATCGATCCATACCCTCCGTTTGTGTTTGGGCAGGCCAAGTCGGATAACGGGATTGGTTTGGTTCTTACCGAGGACCTAATCATGCCTAGTCACATGGCGACTGTTGCCGACTCGACCGTCACATATCTTATCGATTTGACCGGAGGATCCGGCTACAAAGATGTCACAGCCAGTGGCGTGACTTACCCTCGATCTTCAGATCCCACGGGGTTTGGAATTAGCCTCAATTTCGCCCTATCAGGAACGTTTGTTCATTATGTTCCGACAACAGTTCGAATCGATAATGTTAATATTAGTGTTCACTACTCATTAACTTCACATTACTCTACGCCCTGGGTTGGTTGGGACCAAGTATGCTTCACTCACGATGGCCGCCGGGTAGCGATTCGCAATACTGGAGAAATCGATCTAATAGAGAAGGATTTCCGGAATGGCGCCTATATCATGGGTCCCCATCGAGACGGTGGCTTTGTCCCGCCAGATGCGGAGTGGATCTCGCAAGACTTTTCCTTCGATGGAATTACGGCTAGGTTCCACGGAGTGCAGATAAATACTTCTAAGCCGGACGATAATCCGAGCGCCTTTAGCAAGGTGACCGGCGGACCATGGGCGGGTGGATTTCAGACTGGTTACTCCTCCTCTCGATGGCATCGATTTCCTCTTACTCAACGTGGCGTTCAGCATTCAATTAAGCTCTCATTGCCTGAAGGCGAGGGGGGCATCGAGTCTGTGACGCTTGAGTTCGACCAAACCAGCACTAGCAAAGTACGATAACTATGGGTTTCTTAGGCGCATTATCCGGAGTCGTTGGACTCCTCGGCGGCGCTGCGCAATCTCGCGCAGGCGGCAATCTCGTCAACCGTGGGCAGGGTCAGATCGACGAAGCCATCAACAACGCAGGCAATACGTATCGAGATGCCAAGAAGCTGATTCAAGATCGGCAAGCATCGGGTGCTTACAACGCCGCCCAGGCACTTCAGCTTTTGGGCGAGCAGGCGGCACATGCGTTAGACATCAAAGACAAGAATACAGCGAGCCAGTTGGCGACTCTAGGCTACAAGCGTGGGGATTCGCCATTTACACAACAGAGTCGGCTCAATTCGGAAGCAGCTAATTTTCAGTTGCGGCAAGATCTCCTCAACACAAGCAACATGTACGACCAAAAGTACAACAATGACTTCAACATGATGTCGAACTACGGGCAGCAGTATAACAACATGCTTAGCGGAGCTGGCCAACAGAATATATCGAGAGGCGAGCAGATGCAAGCGGCCGCGAATTCTGGCATTTCGAGTCTGGTGTCGGGCGGACTTTTCAATTCAAAAAATTGGAATTGGCTGAAGGGATCATAAGACAATGAACAACAATAGTCTTAATGACTTACAACAAGATGCCACTTCGAGCGACTCTTCCGCTTCGACCCCATTCCAAGTATCGAGTCCGCAAAGCGATAGCAGCCTAGCTCAGGTATTCGATACACCATCGGCAACTAACGAACGATCGCTGGAATCCTTCCACGGAAAAATTGCTCAGGCCCTCGTTAGTCGAGCGCCAAGATTTTCTGGCGAGGAGTTCGCAAAATCCGTTAGCCCCTTCCAGATGGCGAAGGCTGAACTGGTGGCCAAGTACTCGAATTCCAAGGACTTGACCAACGACATCACGAACGCTTCAATGCAAGGCATCAACCCGATGCAGTACTTGCAGGGCGTCGCTGCTCAGGCTAATAGTTCGGCCATTCAAAATGCTCACGATCATGCGAACCTCCTCATTTCGCAACTGTCCTCGGGAAATCAATCTGTTGGGACATCTGCACCTGTAGGCGATTCAGGTTTCCAATCGCACGACGGTCAGCACGTTGGACTTCCCACCGGAGACAGTGGAGCCCCCACACCCCCTCAGGGTCCCATGACATCTACGGCAGCGCCATCCGACACAACTCCAATTGAACCTGGCAATTCAGTTGTTCACCATACAACTGACGACGTCATCAAGAAGCTTAAAGACAAGATCGATGAAATCCAAAAGAAGATCATCGATGGAACGGCAACTCCTGTCGACCACAAGCTGCTAGACGACCTTAACGGTCAATACCAAGAATTAGTAGGCAATCCAGTCAAGCCAAAGCCCCTTGAAAAAGCCGAAATGAGTACTGGAGACCAACTCGCCGCACTGGCCTATGGACTGCTTGGAGGTGGTGGATGGGCGGGGATGGGACGCGCCATGGTGGCGGCAAACCAGGGCTCTATGGAACGTGTTGAACGTGACAACCAGCGAAACCAGGCCGAGTTTCAACAGAATATGGCGGCTTACGAGTCTCAGGTAAATAACAAGCTGAACCAGATTCGGGTTGCGGGCGATGACTACGAGCGACGGGCGAGAGATGCCCAAGGAAAGGACGACCGGGAGTACCGTAAGAACATCCTCTTGATGCAGGAACAGGAGCGCAAACTAACGGAAGCCACGAAGCAATCCGACTCGCTCAAGTCGGAGATTGCAAACTACCAGTCGCAGTTCGATAACCAGCAGAATTACAACTCGGCGAGTATGCGCAAAATCGCGGAGGGACTGGCAACGAAGTACCAAGGACTAGGACTCTCCGCGGATGACATTATGGCAATGTTCACGGGCAAGGACGGTTCTGTCACACCCAAAGGGACTCGAGACAAAGCGTTAAGCGATGCTCTCGGCCAATTGAAAAATGCCAAGACCGATGCGGATAAGCAAAAGATCTTTGGCGACTGGTACAACGCGTTCTATTCTGGACGAAAGGGAAACATTGGCGAAGGTGATGTCGCTGAGTATCTCGACGCAATTCGTCGATTTAGTCAAACCGACAAATGGTTTGTCGACCACCAAGACCTGATCCCGAAAATCACGCAGTATGGAGACTGGGGAATTCATGCCCCTTACGCGGTAAAAGATACTAGCCATACTCAGCAGCAAGCAAAGGATGCAGAGGCTCAAAAAGTCGCCGAAGGAATATCTGGCAAAAGGGACGACTTTGGCCGACCTATCTTCGATGAAGTAACCTCGAATGCCATTGCAAAGAGGACCCAGGGCTGGAGCGAACAGAGTCGAACATCCTGGCTAACGGCGCTTGCTGGTTTTCAGAGGGCAACGTCAGCGATGAAATCGGGGGACATCGCAACATCTCAGCAGGGTTATCTCATGGCACTGCAGTCGATTCGGGAGCAAAAGTCGATCCTTATGCGAGAGGCGGCATCGATCCGGTCCCATGGAGAGCCAAAACCGAATACGAACGAGTATTACGCTTTGGCCCAAGTTGCTCAGGACATGGACAAACTGGTTGCTCAACATCGTGAAGTGACTAATGGGTATTTGCGATTGCATCCGAACGCCAAGAACTTTGTTAATCAGGTCGAGTCGGCGCTTGCCAGCGGCGCTTTCAATGGGCAAAATCCGACTAACGGAGCCGGACCCAGAAGCGTTCAGCAACCTGGCCAATAGTTCCGTCCGCTAACCGGGCCCTTCTCATTGCGAGGTGAATTTCACCTCGACGTTTCATGTCCCATTCTTCAAGATGTCAAGCATTCCTCCCTCATACGATCAAGAATCTGCTCGCCGCGATCGACTCCGAAAGGAGCGAGCTCACGCTGTCGAGTTGAAGAGTCTCTCACTCGCCAATCGAAATACTCGAGACGCCCAGGTCTATCAGGACCGGATCGACGAAATCGATCGAGCCCTGAGTGTGCCGATGGGACTGGGCCGATCTGGCCCATCGGCGAAAACGCCAACTCGAACAGGATCTGGCGGTGCCGGTAGGCCATCGGCTGGACCGGTGTCTAATCCTATCCTTGGTCCGAACATTTTTCCACCGCTGGGCCCGAACCCAACTGGCTCATTGCTTCCTAATATGGGGATTGGCTTTGATCCAGCCGCGGTGTTTGGGAGTCCAACGGTAAAACCCGATCCACCTCTGGCTCCGAAAGTTTCGGTGAATCCACAAATCAAGGATTCTGGCAGTGCACCTGGATCAGGAGACTTCATCCAAAAGATCTTTGCCAAGCCTTATGAGACTTACGTAGACCCTCCGCCAGCGCCGCTGACTTTCCAAGACACGTTGCGTACGCAATTCGGGATCGATACTCGTCCTCCTGATCCCACGCGAAATCTCCCGTACATCAGTGTTCCGACCAAGTACGGAGTGCAAAAAGTGCCTAAGAGTCAGATTCCAGGCTTTGACGACTTTTCCGATCAAAGAAAGAAGCTCGTCAAGATCCAGCTTCAAAGTGACCTCGAAGCGAAGTCTAGTCAAAAGTTGTTTGCAAATATTCGGGCGAACGATCCGATGGAGCGAACCATGGGACCGTTTCAGGGTCCACAGATTGACAAAGTTACGGACATCGATCACCAAATTGACAATCTTCGGTTCGACCCAACCGAACTCGTTCAGGCGGTTAAGAATGGAACTGGCATCGTTAAAGTCAAGGGTGGCGGGGAGTACATGCCTACCTGGCTCGCGGCCAAGCAAATTGCTCATGCCATGGGTTGGCGGAACTACAAGCAGTTTACCGATCCCGGCAGCTACGCATTTGGAATCCTTAAGAAAGTTTCCAGCTACCATGGATTCACTCCAGATTCGCTCGAGACCGACCTCGACGACTCGGGCGTGTCGGATCTGACCAAGGGGATCATCCTGCGTAATCCCGGAATTGCGAAGGATTCGACAGGCGATACTTGGATGCGATTCGCAAAAACCATCCTCTCTCCGGTTGAGATGGCCTCAATTGCTGGTCATGATCCCCGTAGCCAGGAGGCGATGAATAAAGACACCATCAATGTTTGGGGGCTTAATCTCGATGAGGGGGCTTATCGGACAGGCGCGGATATTGCCGCGAATGTGGCGCTTTCGTTAATTCCGGGTACTGGGCTTGTCAAAGGTTTCACGCAGAGTGCGTTGAAGGCATTGATTATCGAGGGAGGTGAGCAAATTGGCGGACGCGAGCTTCTAAACACCATTATGAGCACCGGAGCCAGCTTTGCAGAAAAGAGAGCAGCGACCCAAGAGCTATTGCGGCTCGGGCTCACTCTCGGTGCCAAGGAGGGAACCCAGCAAAGCACGGCCTCAGCTCTCAAAGTATTGTTTAGCGAAGGCTCGTCCGCGGCAGTGAAGGAAGCTGCCACACAAGCTCTCGCCTCGAAGGCGGCCAAATACACCGCTTCGAACTTCGCCCAGTCGGCGCCAGGAGTCTTTACCAATGCAAGGGACATCCAGGAATCCACGGGGCAATCCTATTGGGATTCACTCAAGCAAAGTGCAGGCGAATCTGCGCAAGGATGGCTTGATCAGCATAATCCGGCGATCTTGACAGATTCCAATCGTTCTCTTTCGGACAAGATCAATACCGGGTTCAACCTTGGCATGCATGTTTACCAGCACGGCATGGGAGCATTGTCTGACCGTGCCGTACAGCAAATGAGGGACCGGGAGAGCAATTATCAATCGCAACTTCAGGCTCTAGTTCATATTGCCAGCGAGCACGCTGGCAGCGAAGAAGGCGATGCGGCAAAGATGGCCCTGCAGTACCACCTGTCTCCGCAGGGCATCAAGGATGCGGGTCTTTCCTCGACTGGATTTACAGATACGTCCCCCGCCGTTCTGGAGCAGATCCGGAAAAAACAGGAGGTCGACCGGTCCACTCGAAAGCAGTGGGATTCACAACTTCAATCTGCATTGCAGCGAGCTGGTTACGGAAAGCAAGAGGCGATTCAGATTCATTCTGGACTGAGCGACTTTCTGGATAATGCGGTTCATTTTGGAGTGGCTCTGCCAACTGCGATTAAGCAGGCGGCCGAGAAGTTTCACCTAGGAGAACGGTTTGCGATGGTGGAAGACAAGCTTAAGGCCGGCGGTGTGGCAAGTTCACCTAGCGAAAACGCTGTAAAGAACTTTGGCGACTGGAGCGAACTCTATGCTCACAAACAGCAACTCGCTCTGCCGGGCCAAACTCCGGCACCGTTAAAGCGAATTCTCGATACGTTTGAGTCGGCAGGGACTTTTAAGAGCGGCGATGAGCGGGATGCCGCAGAATGGCTTTGGCGGAGGGCAGCGCAGTCGTGGGTTGAACGAGGTGCCGGCACATACCAGAAATTCTGGGATCGTTTGAATGCAGTCAAGGATAGCCAGGCGGGCCGCGATGCATTGCTGCAGGAAGCGGGTGGTGATCCTCGGGCAAATGCAAAAGATCTCGCGGACCACATGCAATCAATCGGGATGTCGAAAGACAATCTCACCCGGATTGGCTTTACTTACGCTGATCGTGCGACGATGGGGCCAGTAACCACTGGCTCTGGTGCTCAGACCGACTTCTATGGAGGGCCGAGGACCGGGCTGGAGGGTCATGATCCTTTCTTCGAGCCAAATGTCGCCTGGCGGAACAAGTCGAGAGCTGCGGCACAGAAGCTCTTGAACGAAGCAAGAGACGGAGTTCTGTTTCACTTCGGAATTGCAAACAGCCCAGAAAACCTCTTAAAGTCTCATGGCCACCTTTTAGTTCAGGTGGAGATCGAACATGGCACCAAAAATAATATGCCACCAAACGAGATCCTTCGCCATGTTCAGGATACGGTTGACCGATACAACCGAACGAAAGTTGGCCAGGCACATCCGCTTCCGATTCCTGATTCATGGGAGCAAGCATTAGCTCTTGCCGGAAACTTACCGACGATGGATGCCGAGGGACAGTTTTCGAAGAACTTCTTTCCGGCCCGGCCCAGCCAACAGTTGGTACCGGAATCCTGGCGATCGATCGCTCAACGAGGCTTGGATCCATACGTGAGCCACATTGGCACGAGCGACTTGATGAATGTGTTCTCTGTCGATCCTAAGGGGGAGGTTACATACGATTCTCGCCATCCGATCTATCCTTGGCAGGTTCCAGGAAGGTCGTTTGGCATTGTCTCGTATGGCGATCTGGCAAGGTTTCTGGGAGATGATCGACTTGACGAGTCACGGAAACAACTCACGGCACGCGGCGTTGAGTCTCCGTCCGATCAAAATGCGAAGGCATACCTGACCAAAGGAGTGGCAAGCTACAACACACCGGTTTATGT
>CAMFIS010000091.1 GCA_945952345.1 uncultured Fimbriimonas sp. | reverse complement strand
CACATTTGCAAGAATCGTTGTAGAATGTCGCCATGCTCCTCGTGCTCGCAACGTGGCTGGCCCGCCAAGGCACCGCATTCCCATACGCCGTGCCGCCTTTGACGGGCATAAATATTCCCGGGCTACCGGCAGTTACCGGACACATATGCGTCGATCAATTCGGCTATACGCCTGACGCATCCAAAGTCGCGGTCATTTCCGATCCGCAGAAAGGATACAACTCTGGCGACCACTACGAGCCTGGACGACAGCTGCAAGTGAGGACGAAGGATGGGGGCAAAGCGGTGCTCACGGGAACTCCGGTTGCGTGGAAAGGCGGAGCAACCCACGAAGACTCGGGCGACCGGGGTTGGTGGTTCGATTTCTCAGCCCTAAAGGAACCCGGTGAGTACTACGTTTATGACCCAATGTCCAAACTGAGATCACCCGTTTTCAAGGTTGGAGATCGGGTCTTCAACCCGGTTCTTCGGGCCGCGACGAGGATGTTCTACTACCAACGCTTGGCGATGCCGATCGAGGCAAAGTACGCCGAGGGTCCATGGACCGACGACGCGGCCTACATGCAGGACAAACAAACCCGCTCGGTGGAAGCCAAAGACGATCGAAGCAAAGATCGCGACATGAGCGGCGGCTGGATGGATGCCGGCGACACCGACAAATATCCCCCTTTCAACGCCGATGTCCTCCACCCATTGCTGTACGCTTACACCGCGAACCCGAAGGCCTTTACCGACGACTTCAACATTCCGGAATCTGGCAATGGCTTGCCTGACCTGCTCGATGAGGTGAAGTATCAGCTCGACTGGTTAGTCCGGATGCAGTTCCCGGACGGCTCGCTTCCGGTGAAGATGGGGCAGATCGACTATGGCGGAAAATGGCCGCTGAGCCAAGATGCTCGACCTCGATATTACGGCCCGAAGGACTCCGGGGCAACGATCTACACCTGCGCTAACTTCGCCCATGCGGCTCGGGTCTATATGAAGTTTAAACCGTGGTCGGGCTTTGCGACTCTTCTCGAAGAGAGAGCCAAAAAGGCTTGGGATTGGTACAAGTCGCGTCCCAGAACATACAAGACGGATACCGGCGAGATCAAGAGCGGCATCGCAAATCGTTCGGCGGAGGATCAGGATCGGATGGAGGCATTCGCGGCCATTCATCTGTTTGCCCTCACCGGCGATGAGAAGTACAACAAGGTCGCGGTCGAGAAGGCGGGCGGGGCGAGGCAACTGTCCGAATATCTGTGGAGTCCGTACGAGTCCGGCGTGGGTGAGACCTTGATCGACTACCTCTCGATTCCCAAAGCCGACCCCGGATTGGTGAAGATGATTCGCGATGTCCTGGCTCGGTCGGTAAGCAATGACGGATTCAATCCGGCTCCGGATGCCGATCTATACCGCGCTTGGATGCAGCCGACCAACTACCATTGGGGCAGCAACTTCGTTCGGGCTGGTTGGGGAGTGGTGGCTTTGCAAGCCGCCAAGACAACCGATGCCGCGACGGCGGCCAAGCTTCGAGCGAGGGCGGCCGACATGCTCCACTCGTTCCACGGCGTCAATCCTCTCTCCTGCGTCTATCTCTCGAACATGTCCAAATTGGGAGCCGAGCGTTCGGTGATGCATATCTACCATGAACGCTATGGGGTTGGGTCGAAGTTCGATGGCAACCCTCCTCCGGGCTACGTGGTGGGAGGTCCGAACCAACAATTTGGCGGCAAAGCCGATGCGGGCAAGCCATCGGTGGAGTGGGTGAAGAATCAGCCGCGAGGTAAGGCTTATATGGATACAGCCCTCGGCTGGCCCGAGTCGTCGTGGGAGCTGAGCGAGCCAGCGATTTACTATCAGGCGATGTACGTTCGACTGTGTGCGGAGTTCGCGAAGTAACCCCCTCTCATTACGAAAGCTACCTCACCAATGAAGCTACGATGCCTACGGATATCCAAGGCTAACTGCGAAATTGGTGAGGTTCGAATCCTGGAGGTTTAGCCTCACCAATTGCGGCGGCCGTTTCTCGCTCTACATTTACTTCTGATCATGCCTTCATTGGTGAGGCAGCGTTAAGGTCGCGACCAGTGCCACACCTTTGCACTAAATCTCGACGCCTTGCATTAGCGTGAACGCCAGCCCGTAGATGTTCGTGTCGGTCGCGGCGTTCACCATCTTCGGACCGGGTCGAAGGACGCCTTTCATCACCATCCGCCACGCGACATCGAGGTACAGCTGCTGCAGCTCAAGCAAGCCAAGCGGCTCATGATCTTCGAGCGGAATCACATATTCGACCACTTCCATCAACCAAGGCAAATATAGGTCATACCCTTTGGACTTCTCGCGAACGTGATGTTGCGAATCGGCCTGTTGTCCTTCGCGGATAAAGGCGTGGAGAACGATTTCGGCTTCCTCGGGAGTTTGGACGCTGCGAGCAAATCTGTCGTCGAATGGCGCGTGGGAATCCATGTCACTTTCCTGACTGCCCCACAAGGTCGTATTCCGGCGCTCGACGAGACCGTCAAGGGTATAGACGTCGTAACTTAGTACTTAGTACGGTGGCAGTGCGAAGAGCTACAGCACTGCCACCAGCGTCGCTTCTTTCAACGCAGGGTCGTTGACAGTGGCACGACCTACTCTGAATCCTGAAGCCTGAAAGCTGAAGCCTAAAAATGGCGGGAATGGGTAGGAATCGAACCCACCCAACGCCACAAGACGCCACAACGGTTTTGAAGACCGTGCCTGCCACCAGACAGGAACCACTCCCAGATTCATTATAACGTCGGACGATAGGCGTCTCGCCTGTCCTGTCACCGAACGTTCTTCGGCCAGATCGACTTCATTGGATTCAGTTCAAGATGCTCGACCCGCGCGCCGCCTGACGACCGAACGGAGATACCCTGGCCTTCGGGCAAAGCAAAGCGCGTCAGGGAAACTTCGCCATGGTTGGCATACACTTCCACCGAGCCGCGGTCGAGAAGGATCTCGACATACGAAATGGCATCGTGGGCCTCGCCTTTCGACGAGCCAGACTGGACCGAGTGGTCGGTGACCATAACCTTCTCTCCGCGAAGGTCGAATTCCAAGTGACCGCCAGCAGGAATCTTCACCGACGCTCGCAGGCGATACAAGTCTCCTGACGTCGCCAGTTTGACTGAGCCGGAACCCAAGTCCAAACTCTTCCATTCCTTCGATCCAGCGTGCAGCTTGGACAACTCGGCGATTGGCTCCCTGTAGATTCTTAAGCCTGAGGGCGTGGCCTTGAGATGAAGCTGGCAAGGGAACGAAATCTGCTGGCTGAAGGGCATGCCCGGGAAGCGGGAGCCGCGCATCCACGCGACTTGAATGCGTCGCCCGTCGCCAGTGTCGGTGTTTGCCCAGCTCTGCGTAGCGTAGAAATTCGAACCCACGTCACAGGTCATGCGAGGAGTTTCTTCCTTGAATTCTTTCCCATCGAACGTGCCAATCGAATAATGTCCGGAGCCCTGGATCAGCACCCATTTCTTGCCGGTGCCACCTTCGACGGGCAGCTCGAAGAAGTCGGGGCATTCAAAGCTGTCTGGTATCGGATGGTGGGTGTCGGTCCAGTGCAGGAGGTCGGGCGATTTGAGGATATGGTAGGCGCCGTCGCCATACATGACCATCACCCAATGCTTGCCCGGCTCATACCAAAACACCTTAGGGTCCCGCTCGGGCTTCTCCATAAACGGGTTTCCGGCGTACCTCGTCCACGTTCGGCCGTGGTCGAGGCTGTAGCAAAGACATTGGCTGCGGTTATCGAACCGCGACCAAAACGCCACCATCGGCGGATGCTTGGGGTCTTTGCCAAGGCCCGAGGTGTTGTGATAGTCGATGACACAGGTGCAAGATTGAGTTCCAACACCGGGAGCTTCTTCCCAAAACGCAGGCTCAAGCTCGGTCCAATGCACGAGGTCCTTGCTCACCGCATGTAGCCAGCACGTCGCCCATCGCTGGGCGAACATGTGGTACTCGCCGTCGTAATAGATCAATCCATTCAGGTCGTTGATCCACCCTTCTTGATGCTCAACCGGATTCATGCGCTTATCCTTGAAGTAGCGCGCGGTGAAGTGGAATTGGGGGCGAAGTTCTTCTTGGTAGAGTGGCTGTTCGGTCAAGGTGCGCTCCGGTTGGTCGGTCAAAAGGATGCGATCGACATTGATATGGCCCCAGTCGCCGATCTCCTGATCGACGGCTTCCAAACGCGCAGTCTTTCCGCGATAAGGGGAAACATCCCATTTCTCTGGCACGAGGTAATCGCTTCGATGGCCGGTCGCGGTTCGAACCACCTTGCCATCGACGAGCAGGTTCAGGCAGGTGCGGCCATTGTAATCCCCGCCACCAATCCGGAAGGAGATGAACTTGCGGTCAACTGTGAATTCCGGCGAGGTGAGAGTGCCGATCGGGCGGTCGTCCTCAAGCTCGCTACTGAGGACCCGGTCAGTGGCGGAGTGCTCGATTTCGAGGTGTCTTAACAAATTGAGTGTTGCCGGTCCCTTTCGAAAAGCATCACCTGTCGCAGTCCAAGGACTATAGGAACTCGCCGTGTAGTTCTGCAGCGAAATGTCTCGGCTTTGGGCCGATAGGACGGAGGCCAGGAGAAGGCTGGTAATCACCGGGTCCAATTCTACAATGAATCTCAACCGAGGAGGTGCTTCACTTCGGCGCCAGTAATCGCCTCGTTGCCGTAGGCAAAGCTTCCACAATCCTTGATCTCGCGGGCAGCTCGGACGAAGCCACCGATGGCGGCCCGATAGAGTGATGCGCCGACGCTGATGCGCTTGACCCCAGCTTCGGCGAGTTGTTCGACAGTATAGTCCGCACCAACCAGACCCATCACGACATTGACTGGCTTCGTGACGCTTGAGCAAAGGAGCTTAATCTCATCGAGCGACTTGATTCCGGGAGCGTAGAGGACGTCGGCTCCAGCCTTTTCGAATGCTTGAAGTCGGCGAATCGTGTCATCGATGTCCGGTCGGCCGTGGAGGTAGTTCTCGGCTCGCGCGGTCAAAACGAAGTTCAGCTTCTTGGCGGTTTCGACCGCGGCCCGTATCCTCTCCACCGCAAAGTCGAATTCGTAGATTGGATTCGTGGTATCGGCCGAGGCATCCTCGATTGAGCCCCCAGCGAGTCCAACAAGCACCGCCTGGTGGATGG
Organism: uncultured Fimbriimonas sp.; assembly: GCA_945952345.1. Classification (GTDB taxonomy): domain Bacteria; phylum Armatimonadota; class Fimbriimonadia; order Fimbriimonadales; family Fimbriimonadaceae; genus Fimbriimonas. The sequence goes on along the minus strand of CAMFIS010000091.1, from coordinate 8,820 downwards.
TTTGGGCACACGCCTCGGGCGAGTCGCCAAACCCATTCTGCATGTCAGCCGAGACGGGGATGTTCACCGCTTCTACAATCTCCCGGGCGTTCCTCAGCACCCCCTCTCGGTCGATGCTGTCCGGAGAGTCTTGCTTGCCCACCGACCAGGCGTAACCCGCGCTCGTGGTGGCAAGCGCTTCGAATCCAAGGTTTGCAAGCATCTTCGCCGAGCCTGCATCCCAAGGATTCGGGATGACGAATGCACCTTCACGGGCATGAAGTGCGCGAAGGGCCGACACCTTTTCTTCTCGAGTCAGAGCCATGATGACTGTTCGTACGCCGCAGCGCTAACTCAAATCGGCAACAATTTTGTCGATCCGCCGCTGACGGGTGTCCTCAGCTTTTGCTTCGTTCACTTGCCGCACGAACTCCTTGCGCTTTGAGGGAGCTTGCTTGTCGAACTTCTCGCGTAATCCCTTGGCTGCCAGAGCGTCGGCGAGGGATTCTGGAACCTCGATCTCGCGCGGCTTGTCGTCAAACTCGATGATCACCTCAATTTCATCGCCCGCCTTAATCCCCGATTTGGCGCGGTGCTCCGAACTGAATGGGATCATAAAGTCGCCGCCCATGACGGCGACTGTGGAGCGGTAGGCATATCCGTTCACGGTTAGGGCTACCGCCGGCTTCTTACCCTGACCAATTTCCTCGATCACGGCGGGAGGCACGACGATCCCGGTTGGACCATCGGCGGAACCAGCGAGCTTGGTTCGGAAGGAAGGCATGGCGAAAGCATATCATGCCGCTTCCATAATCGAAATGTGCTGCTGATCTTCGACCTGGATGGGACCCTCGTGGATTCCAAGGATTGCATAGTCCATTCCGTCCAGCACGCCTTTACTTCCCACTGCTTGGCAGTGCCGAGTGCGGACCAAATCGTACAAGCGATGGGCATTCCGATTGAAGTCACCTTCCCAGAATGGTCCGGTCTTGCCGACGTGGATGCGCTGATGGCGGACTATCGCTCCGAATTCGCACGACGGTCCGAGACCGAGCTGAAGCTCTTTCCTCGCCTGGAGTATGTTCTGCCGAAGTTGGCAGAGAAGGCGACGCTCGCCATCGCCACCAGCAAGAAGCGCGCGGTAGCGGAACACAGCCTAGAGGTGTGCGGAATCCGGCAGTACTTCTCGATGATCGTGGGGGCCGACGATGTTCAGAACTACAAGCCGCATCCCGAGTCGATTCATAAGATCTTGGCCGCATTTCCCGGCGAGACCGAAGGCGGGGTATGGATGATAGGTGACGCGACCTCGGACATCGAAATGGGTGAGGCCGTAAATGTCTGCACCTGCGCGGTCACATGGGGCGCACATTCCATCGACGCGTTGTCGGACCTTTATCCAACATCGATTCTCCACAATCCCATGGAGTTTTTATGGTTGTTTGGCGAGCACTCATGCGGCAGTTTCATGGAGGAAATGGTCATTCGTCCGTGGCAACCAGCCGATTCGATTGAAGAGATCACAAACCTGCTTCATGCCGCATACAAGGCTCTGGCGGACCAAGGCATGATCTACAACGCGAGCCATCAGCCGCCTTCTCAAACACAATTGCGGCTCCAATGGGGCCATCCGTTTGTTGTTATCGATGATCCAATGAGAGAGCTTCCAAAGACCATCGGCACGATCACGCTCTACGCTTCTGACCCCAATAGCGAGCATCCGTTCTATCGCCGCCCCGGGATGATGTACTTCGGGCAGTTTGCCGTCGATCCGGCTTTCCAAGGCTATGGTCTCGGACGAAAGATGTACGACCATGTTGAGTCCTTTGCCCGTGAACTTGGCGCAACCGAGATTGCGTTGGACACCTCGGAGCATGCGCACGACCTCATCGCGATGTACCGGAAATGGGGCTTTGAGATCGTCGACGAAGCCGATTGGGATTCAACCAATTACAAAAGTGTAGTTATGTCGAAGACGTTAATTTGAATATTAAGTACTGCATTTCTAGGTCCAAGTAATAATTTTTTTGGGGCTTCGATAAGAAATGAAATAGATTATTACGACACTGGCAAAAATACGGTGGACTTGGAACCCCGATTCCATATAAGGTTATGCTGTCTTCCCGAGTGGGGAATACTTTTTGGGCAATTGATTGGTATTTATCTACCTGCGGGGAGGTTTTTGGAGACAAATGAAACAATTAGCTATCGTGGGCCTTATTGGGCTCGCTTTTGGGGCAAATGCGCAAACCGTGTTTTACGGAGGCGATTTCGATGGACGAGACGGCTTGGCCGCTCAAGTTAACGGACCGGCAATTTCCAACGCGGTCGTATTCGACAACTTCACCCTCTCGGGAACGACCACCATCTCCGGCGTCTTTGGCAACTTTCTGGATGGCGGTACTCAACGTGGCGGCGGACTCTACTGGGAAATCCGAACCGGCGTATCGGCTGGCAATGGCGGCACTCTCGTCGCCGGCGGCTTCTCATCTTCGGCTTCTTCGGTCGCTACCGGAAACAGCGGATTCGGCTTGAACGAGTATCACTATGAGGCAGGAGTCTCGTCGTTCTCTCTTGGAGCAGGAACCTACTGGCTCGGCGTTGCGGTCGATGGTGGCGACGGAAACATCTACAATTCCACGACCAGCGGCACGAACGGCGTTGGCGGACCTTTGGCTGACGGCAATTCCTACTTCAACTCGACAACGTTTGGAGCTAACTTCCAAGCCGCAAGCGACTTTGTAGGCGCTCCGGCCGACTTCTCCATGGGCCTTCGCGGTTCGTCGGTTCCTGAGCCAGCATCGATGGCTGCTCTCGGACTTGGCGCGCTCGCCATGCTTCGACGACGACGCAAATAAGCGATCCTGTCCACAGGACATCCAAACGCCCTCTCATGTAGAGGGCGTTTTTCTTTTGCGGGCCGGTAACATCGCAATATGCTTTCGCTCATTCCGATGATCGTCATGAGTACCTCTGCCCAAACCCCGCCCGCCTTGCTCGCCAACGTTCACAAGATTGTCTGCATGGGCGATAGCATCACCGCCGCCGGAGTTGAGCCGAACGGCTTTGTGACGGTGATGGATAAGACGCTGCGGGAGGTGTATCCCGGCCATAAAATCGAGTTTGTCGGTGTGGGAATTGGGGGACAGAAGGCGCCAGATATGCATGCGAGGTTTAAGCGGGACGTCATCGCGAAGCATCCCGATCTCGTTACGATCAGCGTCGGCGTCAACGATGTGTGGCACGATTTCCGCGATCCGGCTTGGACCAAGCGGGTTCCAACCGGAGACAGTGGTCGTGGAGTGAAACTCGATGTCCACTTGGCCGAGTTGGAGGCCATGGTGAGCGAGGCGGAGGCGGCCCACATCAAGGTCGTCATGCTCTCGCCTACGGTCATTTATGAAGATCTCGGTTGCGATGAGAACAAGCGGCTGGACAAATACATCTCCGCTCAGCGATCTCTAGCTAAGCGGCATAACGCGATTTACGTCGACCTCAATCGCGCTTTCAAAACTGCAATATCGGGCTATCAGAAGGTGGCGGGCAAGACGCATCTCTTGCTGACGACCGACGGCGTCCACATGAACGACCAAGGAAACGCCCTCATGGCCGCTCAGATTCTATCGAGCATGGGTGTGCCGCTTCCGGACCGAATTAAGCCGCAGTAAGCAATTCCAAGACTAGTTGTGGCACTGGTACGTCCGCTGCGAAGCTGAGACTTACCAGTGTTTCTTTCCAAGTCCCTCTTTCACTGGTAAGCGCCTTTCGTTCCTCACTCTGCGTACCAGTGCCACCTAAGAATGGCCAAAAAACTAACAGTTCGAAACTTATAGAACTGTCGAAGCGTAGAAGTCATCATGAGTGCAGACTCTATCGTGGCCATGATGAAGGCGCTGTCGGATCCGACCCGCCTGCGAATCTACAGCTTTCTACGCGAGACATGCTGTGGAATCGGAATCGAAGATCGAGAAGGCGTTCTCGATGCGTCGGGACCTACGGTTGGGCAAGTTTGTTGCAATGTTCTCGGGATGGACAAAATCCCGTCCTCCCTCAGTTTTCATCTGAAGGAGCTCCGTAATGCTGGCCTGGTCCGCATGGAAAAGCGGGGAAAGAACGTGCTCTGCTCGGTTGATCGCGACGCCCAAGCCAAACTCGCCGCCTACTTCTCGGCCCACGAAATCTGCTGCGCTCGGGAGGAAAAACGCGATGAACTGTTGCGAGAATTGTAACTGCGAGACCTGCAATTGCGGTTGCTGCTGCTGCGGAAGCGGCGGCAAGTAGCCCCAGACGGTCCCATCGCTCGGCCAAGCGATGGGTTTTTTTTATGTGCTTAGTCGTGGCGCTGGTAACGACACCTGCGAAGCTGCGAGTTACCAGTGCTTCTTTCCTCAGCCATTCTCACACTGGTAAGCGCCATTCGTACCTCATTCTGCGTACCAGTGCCACGTCTAAAGTGGGCAATACCCCCCCCCCCCGTAATTCCACCGTTTCGTCCTCATTTTTAAGAACTGCTTGGCAAAAATCGACAAGTGGAGTATGATGATTGACGGGTCAATTGATTGATCCGTCAATCATAGGAAATCAACGCGATGATGCAGAAGATTTGGCGCAAGGGGGAGAAATAAGTCATGCCCGCAACCATTCGTGAAGTTGCGCTGGCTGCTGGCGTTTCCCGAACGGCAGTGTCGAAAGTTCTGCATGGCAAAGGCGAAAGCGTACGCGTGAGCCCGGCAAAAGCCCAGGCCATCCGCGAAGTCGCCGAGAAGCTGAATTACAAACCAAACGCCCTCGCCCGCAGCCTCCTGACCGGTCGAACCCACACGGTCGGCCTCCTCTTCGAACACCTCAGTAACATCTCCGGCGGACCACTCTACTATGTCCATCTCTTCGATGGCGTCGCATCGGCTTTGTTCAATAACGAATATCGGCTCACGATACTTCCAAAGCTCGACCACGAGAATGTCCTGGATACTCTTGGCGATGGCCAATTGGAAGGCATCGTTTGGTGCAAACTGACCCGCGACGACGATGCGATCCAGATGATCCACGATAGTCCGATTCCGATCGTCGCCATGAACGCGATGGCCCCCGAAGAACCATCGGAAGCGGTTTTTATCTCTTGCGATAACGACGGCGGCATGGACCTCGCGGTTGAACACCTCTGGGATCTTGGCCACCGCAAGTTCCTCTTCGCCTACGAGCGTGAGGAGCGAGCAACGCCTGACTGCATGGCTCGAGTCGAAGGGTTCCAAAAGGCTCTTGCCAAACGGACAAATAGTAAATACGAAGGACGCGTGGTCGAGTGGGACTGGCTAGGTACCGATTTTGAGCCCTGGTGGAATTCGAGTCCCGAAGAGACTGCCATCATTTGCTGGACCGAACGATTCGCCGGTGTGATGCTTCAACAAGCCAAGAAACTCGGAATCAATGTTCCCGAGCAACTTAGCGTGATCGGATTCGATAGCACGCAGTATTGCGAAACGACTTCTCCCCGCCTCACCGCCGTTCGGCAGCCAATCTTCGATATGGCTCGCTGTGCCGGTAAGACTCTTCTCGCCATGATTCAGGGCATTAATCCCCCCTGCCATTCTCTCGTCTTCCCGTGCAGTCTCGATGTGCGGGACTCGACGGCAAAACCACTCAAAGTAGAGCACTTACAATGAAACGAGCATTTACGCTTATCGAACTCCTCGTCGTCATCGCGATCATCGCGATCTTGGCGGCGATTTTGTTCCCGGTCTTCGCATCCGCGAAACTGGCAGCAAAGAAGGCGTCGACGATCAGCAACATGAAGCAAGCCGACCTCGGGTTGATCATGTACTGTACTGATGTCGATGATATTTTCCCGATGGCCGAATACGGCGATGGCGACCCGAATTATCCGCACATCACCTGGACAACCTCCACGTACCCATACGTGAAGAACGGCGACTTCGGTACGAACTCGCAAAACCAAAAGGTCTGTACTGGTAAAGACGGCGTCTTCAAAGATGTTGCCGGGCCCGCCCTGAACAACACCGATCCCAATGTCGACGGTTACTACTTCGGAGTCAACCGCCTCATTTGCGCCGACGACTACGATGGTGGTCAGCCTTGGTTCAACGGCAACGGCCAGGTCATCAACTCGATGTCCCAGACCGAGCTCGATGCCCCAGCGGACAAGATTCTCGTCGCGACCAAGGGCCTCAACAATCCAAGCGACAAGTGGAACTACCCGTGGTTCGTGGATTGGCAATTCCAATACATCGACTCCATCGCCCACGTTCCGGGAGACGCCAGCACGGTTTATCGCGATGGCGACAATTCTCAAACTCCAGGAACGCCAACCTATTCGCCGGTGTATGACACCGACTGCAACGGCTCGACAAGTGGTGCATGGGAGTGCGCAGCTCACCCACGGTATCGCTACAGCCAGACCGGTGTGTTTGGTTTCGCCGATGGCCACGCCAAGGCGATCAAGCGCGGAGCTCTGCAGTGGTACAAGAACATCTACGTCAAGCGGGGCGGCATCACGTCGGCCAGCTGGACCTATGGTTGGTACTATCCGGGCGAACCATTCTAAACATATCGCATGAATTCCACCCCGCTGTTCGTTGGCAGCGGGGTTTTTCTCTTGAATAAGCTCTTATGAAATTCACTTACCGACTCGTCGCATCGCTTCTTGGACTCTTGCTCGTCGCCGTTGGGCTGGTCGGGTGCGGAAGCGATGACAATCGTCAACCAACTCAGGCTGAGATCAAAGCTGCCGATGTGAATCGGCAAAAGCTGGTCGATGACCTGAACATTCCCGAAGATCAGAAGGCGCAAATGCGGGCCCACATGGGTGGTCCGGCAGCTCCAGATCCAGCGGCAGCTGCAAGAGCGGCAGCGGGCACCAATGGTCCGCCTCCTCAAGCTGGACGCCGGGGAAATTAGTTAAGAACACATCAGGTGTGGCACGGGTAACGACGTCTGCCGAAGGCTGGGAGTTACCCGTGTTATCGGAATTGGATGCCTCGACCCGTAGGGCGCTTGCGACCGAGGCGTCGAGGCTATGATTAAGCCTCAACGCCTCGCGGAGCCCGTGGTTGAGGCATCCTTCGAAGTCAGACTCGTGCTGCCTGCTTAGCAACTGGGGCCGATGCGATCGCTTGGCCAAGATCTTCGATCAGGTCCTCAACGTCTTCAATTCCGATGCTCAGCCGCAGCATCGTTGGCGGAATGCCGCGCTCGACGCGCTGTTCTTCTGTCATCGTCGCGTGCGACATCAATGGCGGATAGGCAATAAGGCTCTCGACGCCACCGAGTGATTCGGCGAGCAAGAAGACCTTCACCTTCTCGGCGACCCATCGAGCCTCCTCGACGGAGGCGAACTCAACCGAGACCATGCCGCCGAAGTCCGACATTTGTCGCTTGGCCGTCTCGTGATCGGGGTGCGAAGCGAGACCTGGATAATGGACCTTGGTCACTCGCGGATGGGCTTCGAGGTACTCCGCAATCGCCTGTGCGTTCTTGCAGTGGCGCTCCATTCGACAGGAGAGCGATCGCACTCCGCGAAGAGAAAGCCAATTATCGAAAGGCGACGGATTGGAGCCGAATGCCTTGTTCCACTCATAGATGAAGTAGGCGAGATCTTCGTTGTTCGTTACGGTAGCTCCGCCGACCACATCCGAGTGTCCCGAAATGTACTTGGTGGTCGAGTGCAGCACGATGTCGACGCCGAGGTCGAGCGGTTGCTGGAGGGCCGGAGAAGCAAACGTGTTGTCGAAGACCACGATGAGACCGTATTCATGAGCGATGTCGGTGACGGCTTTGATGTCCGGCACGCGCATCGTGGGGTTTGTCGGTCCCTCGAAGATGAGAAGCTTGGTGGTGGCTTGGATCACGCTGCGAATCGACTCGGGATTCTGAGCATCGAAGCCGGAGTAGGTAACTCCGTTTCGCGGCAGGTACTTTTCGGCCAGACGGAAGGTGCCACCGTAAATATCATTGGCGACTAAAAGATGATCGCCTTGCTGAAGCAAGGCGAACGTGGCGGCCACTGCGGCCATTCCGGAGCTAAACGCGGTACAACACGATCCATTTTCGAGAGCGGCGATGACCTTCTCGAGCATTTCGCGGGTTGGGTTTTGGCAGCGTGAGTAATCGATCGGCGGGATATGGTCGAGGTCTTCCCACGCGAACGTCGAGGACTGGTAGATCGGCGGAACAACCGCTCGATACTTGGGATCTGGATCTTGGCCTACCCGTAAGGCCTTGGTCGCGAAACGCATACTACAATTATGGGCCGCAATTGGTTTTGGTTCAGTTCAATCGAGGTCGAGGGCTAAGGATGTTAGGCGATGCAAGAATTCGTCCTTCTGTTTGATCGGGCAAGTGTTCGCGAGGCTAATGGCGTCCATTTGGTCGGCTGCCGCAATCGACGCGACCAGGAAGTATTTACGACTAAGCCGCGAGTTGTTGGAAAGGTATGCCTCCGCTATTGAGGCTTTACAAACTGGCTGCCTTCGTGGCGAGGGATACGGCAAGGCTTCGATTGTCGCCCGGAGCTATGGAGGCTTCTGAAGGTGCATATTGCTTGTCGTTTACCGACTACCGTCGAGGTCGCTCATCGGTGCGAGTGCGAGAAATCTGTGCAGGTCACCGCTCCTCGGACTCTTGCAATGATGGCCTCTTGACCCAGGCCAGCGCATCGATTTTCGCTAAGGCTCAATCTCGCTTAGCCTGGGCTGAACAATTGCCGCCCTTTCAGGGCTAGTTTTGCGGTGAAGGGAAATTGGTATGAGGGAATGTCAGGATTGGTCCCTGAGAAAGCCGAAAGCCGAAAGCCGAAAGCCGAAAGCCGAAAGCCGAAAGCCGAAA
>CAMFIS010000090.1 GCA_945952345.1 uncultured Fimbriimonas sp. | reverse complement strand
GGGTACGTGCCCGCCCTCGCAATCGCCACGTCGGGTTACGCCTTGTTCCAAACTTCGAACAACATCGTTGTGATGTCCGAAGCTAACGAAAGCAACCGGGGTCTGATCTCCGGCGGACTCAACCTTGCCCGCAATGTCGGTTTGGTCACCGGAGCCTCCGTGATGGGCGCCATCTATGCCGCCTTCACCGGAACTGCTGCACCAGTCGATCGGGTTCAATCCGCCACCACTGGCCTGAGTGCCACATTCCTAACTGCGACCGCTATCGTTTCAATCGCAATTCTCGTAACTCGGCGGACATCAAGGCCCTCATCGGAAATCAACTGGAGAACGAACCTCGCTGAAAAGCCATTTCGGAATTAAAAGATAGTTGCGTGCGCATGCAGCAATATATTTTTTCTCTTCTCAACCACTCAAGACAACACGAAACAAAGGAAACAACATGAACGAAAGATTGAACTTCTTCTCCGCAAATCCCAATGCAATGAAAACACTCATCGGTCTCGAACAATACATTGGCCAGAGCACCATCGAACCCCAGCTTGCCGAGTTGGTCCGGCTACGCGCGTCGCTCATCAACGGATGCGCGTTCTGTATCGACAAGCACGTACACACGGCGCGTAAAGCCGGCGAGGACGAACGAAAGCTCGCCACGATATCGGCTTGGCGCGAAACATCGTTTTTCAGCGAACGAGAGCGCGCCGCTCTGGAATGGACCGAGTCCGTAACTCTCCTATCCGAAACTCGTGTTCCCGATGAAGTCTGGAATACTGCTCGAAACGTTTTTAGCGATCAAGAGCTAGTCGATCTCACCCTCCTCGTCGCCGCTATAAACGCCTGGAATCGCTTCGCGGTCGCGTTTCGCAAAATGCCGGCCTGACCAACCAATCGGGAGATCTTGGCCCATCGAGTTCTCCCGAGAAACTGCTTCTCGGTGAAACGTCGAAATCACGCCCGGTTCCAAGTACGCTAGCAAAAGGCCGAACCATGACTCGACGCGATCTCCTCAAACCTCCGCTGCAACGACCATCGCGGCTCCCCTTGCCTCCTTAGCCCCCGCCTAGGCCATGTCCAATTTTCTCAGCATCCTCCGTAATCCTGATCTCGTCTAAGCGTTCGACCTTGACAATAAACTCGTTAATGCCGAGATCGAAACCAGCGTTCGGCCAGATTGCTTGAGGATTTCTTATCAAGGCAAGGGCGCGGGGCGGCTGCACTTCCGTTGGCGCGGCGATCTCTCGATGATGAAGCGATTCTTGGGCGACCACTGGGAGCGCAGCTACGCCGCCCTGCCATGGCAGGGCGAATCCCCGAACCGCCCGATGCCGTGGTATTTCATGGTCAGCGACCTCAAATCCGCCCATGGCTACGGCGTCAGAACCGGCGCCGGTGCGATGTGCTTCTGGATGGCCGATTCTGAAGGCATCAGCCTCTGGGCCGATATCCGAAGCGGCGGAGTTCCCGTCAAACTCGGGCCACCTACATCTTGTAGTATTGTTCCCAACCTTTTCTTGGCGGAACACCATTCAGCAATTCATTTGCAACCTTGTGGTTCGTAATCTGATTTGTCTTCGCATCGAACTTCAGCTTCGCATTCACCCGCTGAGCAATGACGCCCAAATTCATCACCTGCGACAGCGGACCCGACACCGAGAAGTTCGACCGGCAAACTTCCTCACCACGGCAACCCCGAATGAAGTTCACATAATGGTTGGAAGGCGTCTTCTGCACCGTCGGCAAATGTAGATCCTTCGCCGCATCCTTGGGAATGATCTCCAGCGTCGACGCGTGCGAGCCTCCCTTAAACGTCAGCCCCTCACCGTAGATCACCTTGCCGGGAAGCAGGCTCTTCGGCTCGATCTTGCCCGAGGTGGGTGGCGGAATGGTGGGGTCGACGATGCTTCCGCCAAACGACGCCGGCAGCGGCGGCAGGTTCTTCAGACCGTCGTACCAGGTCAACTCGCAAGGCGGCATGTCGCCCCGCTTCGGGAATCGGAAAGCGATCGTCGATGCTTGCGGGAAGATGTACGGATCGTGGCCCTCGACGTGGGTGAGTTCGACTTCGGTAGGCAGGCCCAGATGCAAGAACTCGTGCGCGGTATCGAAGATATGCGCGCCCCAGTCGCCCAATGCGCCGTTGCCGAAGTCGTACCACGACCGCCAATCGCCATTGAGATATTTGAAGTTGTACTTGTGGTCCAGCGCTGTGGTCAGCCACACGTTCCAGTCCAAATACTCGGGAATCAGCAACTCCTGCAGATACCCATCCACGTGCATGCCGTGCCACCGGCGAGAGGAGTTCATGAACGCATCGATGCGCTTCACGTTCTTGATCACGCCCGCCTCGGTCCACGCCTTGAATTGGAAGTAATTCGCCTCGCTGTGCCCCTGGTTGCCCATCTGGCACGCAACCTTATGTCGCTTCTCCGCGTCCATCAGCAACTGGATTTGTTTGAAGCTGTGAGCCAACGGTTTTTCGACGTAAACGTGCTTGCCCAGCGACATCGCAAGCATCGCTACCGCGAAGTGAGAATGATCCGGAATCGCAATACAGACCGCATCGATGTCTTTGCCCATCGTGTCGAACATCTTTCGGAAATCCTGGAATTGCTTGGCGTCCGGGCACGCCAGCAGCGAATCGACCGTTCTCTTCTCGCCAATCTCGGTATCGCACAAGGCGACGATGTTCACGAGACCCGTGGCGAGAAAGCCCTTAACGTCGTCATTGCCCCGGTTGCCAATTCCCACGCAAGCCAAGTTGATCTTCTCGTTCGCCGAGATCGGTCGGCGACGGCTGGCCGCGCCAAACACCATCGTGGGCATGGCCGCATAGCCTCCGGCTGCGAGCAGGCCTTGGAGCAGAGTGCGGCGGTCGAGTTGGTTCTTCATGGGCTATTTGATCTCCCGAATCTTAATGTTCTTAAACGACACGCGGTCGCCGTGGTCCTGCAAAAGGATATGCCCGTCGGCCCATTCGCCGAAGCCAGGGATCGTCTTATACTTGCTCATCGCGACGAGCGAGCGAAAGTCGGCCGAGCCTCGCTCGTACTCCACGACCTTGATCCCATTCAGCCAATGCTCCACATGGTTGCCCCTGACGATGATGTGGGCATTGTTCCAAGCTCCAACCGGGTTGGTGCGCTTGGTTTTGGCTGGTGCAATGAGGTCGTAAAGACCGCCTTCGGTGCGGTTTCCATCGCGGCCCAGCTTGGCATCGGGGTGGTGTTCGTCATCGAGGATTTGAAACTCGGGGCCGATCGCCGAACCCGTCGCCGCTTTCGCTCCCGTGCCCGTAATCGAGTCGAGGTTAGGCTGAACGAAGTACTTGATGCCGCTGTTCGCGCCCTCAGAAATCTTAAAGTCGACGCTGATCTCGAACTGGCTGTACCGCTTCGTGGTGATGATATCGCCGCCCGCCGCCGACTCCTTGCCGCCGGACGAGAGTACGGTCAGAACGCCATCGTTGATCTCCCAGCCATGTGTTGGGAAGGTGTCGATCTTGGCTCCGCGCCAACCCTTGGTCGTCTTACCATCCCAAAGTAGTTGCCATCCATCGGCTCGCTCTTCTTTGGTAAGCGTGTTGTCCTTCGGCGTCATGTCCGCGATTCGCAGATTGCGCCAGCGAACCTCGGCGCCTTCTTTCGTGGCATCGTTGCCGATGCCGTGGACCTGGAGGCCGATGAATCCTCGCATGACGCGACTGTCGTGAACGTCGACCAGCGCCTTCCCATTCAGCCAAGTCTTGATCGAGTCGCCAATCGCCTCGACCCTCACATGATTCCAGTCACCTTGCTTAAATAGCTTTCGCCCTTGCTCGGTAAACGCCTTGCCGTCGCCACCCAATGAACCCGGGAAGAGCCAATCTCTCGCGCCTTCATCGTACAATCCGCCCGACCACCAGCGGTCACGGCTAGGCTCAGGGTCGATCTCGATCTGATATCCGTGAACCCTTTTGGCCGGCACATCGATCTTCTTTCCCCGCCACTCGATCTGCGTCTTCTGGTCGAAGCATTCACTGCGAATCTGGACGCCAGAGTTCAGACGGTAGTCGACCTTGAAGTCGTACTCCAAAATGAAATCGCTGTACGTCCGCTCGGTGCAAAGGAAACTGTTGGGTGTATTTCGCACGCACGAACCCACAATCTCGTGGTTCTCAACCGCGTACTTCGCATTTCCGCCGCGCGGCACCCATCCTGCGAGGTCGTTGCCCGGGATCAGATCGGTGAATCGTTGCGCGTGGGCAAGAGGCAAGCCAAACAACAAGAAATTGACGCCAAGGAAGAACCGATTTCGCATGAAATTGAACCTGGGGATGGCGCAATTATACACCGCTTCCAAGCGATCAGAGCACTGAGCGCAGAGCACAGTTTGCGAAAGACTTAAGTACTGACCAAAAAGAAGTGCCACTGTCAACGACGGCTGCCTCGAACGAAGTGAGGCTGCGAGTTGGCAGTGTTATCTTCGTCGCTCAGCACTCTGCACGGCAAACCGCATTCCTAGTACGATATCAGCAGGCCGCCACCATGACCCGACGCGATCTCCTCAAAACCTCCGCCGCAACGACCATCGCCGCTCCCCTCGCCTCGTTGGCTCCCGCCTCGACCATGTCCAGCTTCCTGTCCATCTTGCGTAACCCCGATCTCGTCCAAGCCTTCGACCTCGACAACAACCTCGTCCAAGTCGAGATCGAAACCAAAGTCGAATTGGACCACTTGAGGATCTCCTACCAAGGCAAAGGCGCGGCCCGCCTGCACTTCCGCTGGCGTGGCGATCTATCGATGATGAAGCGATTCCTCGGCGACCATTGGGAGCGCAGCTACGCCGACCTCCAATGGCAAGGCGAGTCGCCCAACCGGCCAATGCCGTGGTACTTCATGGTGAGTGATCTCAAGTCCACCCACGGCTACGGAGTGCGGACCGGCGCAGGGGCGATGTGCTTCTGGATGGCGGACGCGGAAGGGATCAGCCTCTGGGCGGATATCCGTAGCGGCGGCGTTCCCGTCGAACTCGGCGGGAGAACATTGCATGTCGCCGACGTCGTCTGCCGAGAGGGCAAAGGTGAGAGCGCCTTCGCCGCCACCCAAGCGTTTTGTCGGCAAATGTCGGTGAGTCCTCGCCTTCCCGAACAACCGCTCTATGGGACCAACGACTGGAACTACGCCTATGGAAACAACAACGCTGAACTCATCGCCGGCGTGAGCGGCCTCATTTCCGAACTCGCCACCGACGCCAACCGCCCCTATTCGGTCATCGACGAAGGTTGGGCGATGGGTCCGTTCGAGAACCGATTCGGGCACGGGCCATGGGAAGGCAATCCGAAGTTTGGCGACATGGGCGCATTCGCCGCTCGCCTGAAAGGACTCGGCGTGCGCCCGGGACTCTGGTTCCGTCCGCTAACCCCGCTGCCCGAGCACAAAGACAAGTGGCGACTCTCGCGCGACCACAACTACCTCGACCCCACCATTCCCGAAGTCCACGAGCATGTGCGCACCCAGATGAAGAAGTTCGTCGGGTGGGGCTACGAGATGGTGAAGCACGACTTCTCATCGTGGGATTTCCTCGGTCGATGGGGCATGCAGATGGGTCCAAACCCCACCCAAAACGGCTGGCGTCCCGCGGATGCCTCCAAGACCACCGCCGAGATCCTGACCGATCTTTACAAGACCATTCGAGCCGCGGCCGGAGATATTAGGCTGATCGGCTGTAACACCATGGGTCACCTCGCCGTTGGTACCCACGAACTCCAGCGAATCGGCGATGACACAAGCGGGCGATCTTGGAACCGAAACCGACGCATGGGCGTCAACACGCTTGCCTTCCGCGCGGCTCAGCATCGCTCGTTCTTCGAGGTCGATCCCGACATCGTCTCGATCACCAAAGCCGTGCCGTGGAATCTGGTTGAGCAGTGGCTGCAGCTGGTGTCGCAAAGCGGCGTCGCGTTGTTCGTCGCCATCGAACCGTCCGTAGTGGAGCCCAAGCACCGCGAAGCTCTGAAGAAAGCCTTCGCCCTTGCCGCGAAACAGCAAACCGTCGGTGAACCGCTGGACTGGATGGACACGCTCTGCCCTCGGCAATGGAAACTGCTCGGTAAGAAAACCGAGTTCCACTGGATGGGCGAGTCCGGCGCGTGGCCGTTCTCAGACTAGCTGACCGCTAGCCCTGACCCACCAGCTTCTGAATCGCCTCATCCGGCAAACACACACCCCAAATCGTGAAGTTCTTGATCTCACCATCCAAGGTACGCCGCTGCTGCCAACCGTCGAGCGGCATCACGTTCACCCGCCCGTTATCGTCGTTCAGCTTCGACGCGCCTTCACCGATCTTTTTGCCGTCCTTGTACAGCCGAACCGTTGTTCCGTCATAAGTCGCCGTCATCATCTGCCAGCGATTGAGATCGAGGCGGACGGACGACGTCACATCCTGATTCGCCGCCCAAAACTCGAGGCCGCGTGGGAAGTTGGCGATGTACCGACCAGTCCCCTCTTGGCCATCTCGAACGCGGCCAAATCCGGCCAAGATCGTTCGCGGCTCAGGCTGCTTGTCAACCTTCACCCAGAAGTTCATCGTCCAAGGCTCTTTGCCGCCGTGCGGAACCGGAGCATCAAACACCTGAGACTTCGAAGGCGCAAACTCGGAACCAGCGTAGAGCGGTTTGAGGTCGCCCTGGGCAATGTATTGAACCGTCACGGCGTTTCCGGACCAATCGCGAACCGGCATTGAAACCGTGAGCGAATCACCTTCGCCAACGGCATGATCGAGGGTCAGCGCCACCGAACGCGAATCGTCCGAAAGCTTGGCTCGAATCACCTTCGCGCCCGTGCTCTTGTAGTTCACCAAATTCTCAGCCATCGCTCGGTCGATCGGCTCGCTAAAGTTGATCGAAACAAAGCCGAGGCTGCGAATGATCGAACCACTGGTCGCGGCCGGAGGCGTGGTGTCTCGGGCGTCGACTCGTCGTTCTGCCACCGGTCCAACCGATCCGTTGGCATCGACCTGAGCGACCTTCACCGTCGTCGGCCGACCCACAAAGATGGAGCCGTTGTAGTGCGGCGACGAAGCCGATGGCGTCGATCCATCCGTGGTGTAGCGCAGATTCGCACCGCTCCAATAAAGCGGTGGCACCAGCGTGACGTACACGCCTTCGCCCGGCTTAATCGCGGGAACCACGATCGACGGCTTTCCACCCGCCTTGTGGTCGTCCAGAGTATCCGTCAAGGGCATGGCCGGAAGCGTGGCATCGTTCGTTTGCTTCGCAACCGAGATGGCAAAGACTCGCACTCGAGGATCATTGGGCAGCCGGACGCTGGTCGCGCCCTTCGGAATATCGAAAGCATGGCTGAAGAGGTACGCATACTGGTAGTAGTCATTGCCTTTGCCGGGCAGGTGCCGATGCGAGGAGTACCACGCGATCTCGGCTTTCTTGACATAGCCCGGAGCAAGACCGTCGAACGGAAGTTTCCACCCGTACGCCGTCTCCGGCTGGACACCTTTCCATAGTCTCGTGTCCCATTGCCCGACGAAGCCGCCCCAAGCTGGAACCATCAGGCTCTGGCTCTGCTTACCAATCGTCAGCGAAGTTTGGGTGTCCGCAGTCGCCGAAGCCAAGACATATAGCCGATCGAATCCCTTCGGAATCGCGATCACCTGCCCCTTCGCCGCAACCGCATTCTTCGCGCCATCGGTGGTCTGGCCAAGTTGGTACTCAATTCCATCGACCTTCAGCTGGCTCGGGAATTCTTCGGCGGCATAGGTTCGGCCGGCTTGGTCGAAGGAACCGTCCTTGTCGTTTTGCGAGGAGCTCACGACGTCGAGATCGTAGGGAAGTGCAACCGACTTCGAGACCGGCTGGGGAATCTCCATCCGGTTCGTCGCAAGTCGCACTCGGTAGGACGATAATCCGAACGGGTCGACGTAGGTCGAGAGGACTCCGTGGTTGACGGTTGCCTGCCCGAGGGATCGCTCCTGGCCATCGACGGCCTCCGCGCTCACAATCGGATTCGACATGAAGAGCTTAATGCCCGAAACTCGCTGGCCGTTCAGCTCCCGAACTCGGACGATGTACCCGTCGCCATCCTCGGCTTTCTTAATCGCTTGCACTTCGATTTCATTGCTGGAGGTCCAAGCCAGCGACTTAGACTTGCCAAGCGATCCGCTGTGCTTGGTGGTCACAAATGCTCGAAGCGGCTGGGCCAAGCGCGCCGATTCCCAGGGCAGATTGCCCTTTCGCCAATCCCCACTGTGAGGAACGATTCCGTACACGATGGAATGGCGGCCAAAATCCTGCACGCCTTGGTCTTCATAACCGCCGTGCGTTCCCGGCGTGTAGATGAGGGTCAGTCGAATCGTGTCGTCGCTCGGCTTATCCGATCCGTACTTGAACGGAGTCAAGATTCCGACACCGCGCTTGCCGTCCGGCGAGGTGACGTCCATCCAGCCATGAACCGGAAGCTCGTACTTCTTCGGCTCGTTGTTCGGACGAACAATGGCGCCAACCTGCATGCCGAATGTCGCGTTCGTGTTAGCTGCCGTGAGGTGGAACGCGGCTTTGAGCGCCGTTTCGCGTGTGCTCCAATCGATAAGGTTTTCGACCTCGACATGGTCTCCCGCCTGTCCCGCGGCAAGGCTGATGCGCTGCACAAACTTCGATCCGCCTGTCTCGCGCGTGACTTCGATGGTTGACCGAACAGGACCATTTTCGACCACGCGAATCGTAGCCGGACCGGAGACGTGGTTGTAAGGGCGCTTGTTCTGGTCTTCCCAATCCATGTTCCACGCCGGCCACTGCGCCGGATTCTCATGCTGAAAATCGAGCTGAGCCGGAGACTTGAACGCTTCTGTCTTCGTGCGCTTGTCGAAGATCGAGGAGATGTCGCCTTGAGGATTGATCGTCACTCGGTAAGTCGAGTTCTCAATCGTTCGGCCATTCACGCGAACAGCGGACGAAGAGCCGAAACCGCCGTGCCGAGCATCGAACGACGCAAAGCCGTTGGCGGGAACCTTGGCGAGAAACAGAATCTTGCCGGTCTTGCCGTCGGTCGAAACCACCTGGGTCGGTACCGCACGTCCTTCTGGACCGTAAACCGTGATCGAACCGGTCATCGGCACCTCAGCTTCGACCACGTCTTCACGAGCAATCGATAGCGGATTCTGAACCACCAGCGCGGTTCCCTTCGCCGTCGTGTTCATCTGCGAGGCCACCGCGCCGACCGAGTTGGTCACCGTCGAGGCAAAAGAGTTCTGCGCAACGTTCTCATCGTTTTGGGCATACTCGTACGCCTTGGGCAAACAAGTGCCCGGCAGCATGTCATGCATCTGCGAACCAAGCGTAAGGTCCCATGCCCGATTGAGTTTGGCCATCGGATAAGGAGTCTGCGCCCACAGCGATGCCGCTACCGAAGCCCGCTCGGCCACGTCGGCCAGCAACTCGTTCTTCCGGTTCCACCGCTTCATCTCGGTGTGCGAGGTCATCGATCCCGCGCTGTGCTGAGTCAAGATAAGCTCGCCCTGGTAGCGAGGGAGCTTAGCGATCTGCTCGGGAGTCAAAGCCTTGAACATCGCGTCGGCGCCCGTCTGCAGAACCCGAATCGGGCCATCGCCCTTCACGCTCTTCTCGCCATTCGCAACTGAGGCCTCCGCTGGAGCGCCACCGATGTCGCCGGTGCCGTAGTAGCGATAGTCGACCGGGATCGGATCCTCTGCCAATCGCTTGATCCACACCGGATCGTTGCTGAGATCGCCTCCCACACGGCTGCCGTAGCTGGTCGGGTTGAGGGCCGACACGATGCCGTTGCCGTCTGGTCCAACCCACACGCCAACGTTAAATGGAATACCAACCGTCGAACCCCAGGTCAGCTTCTGGGTCGAAAATCCTTTGAGCCCCGCATGATGCAACAGAGTCGGAAGCGAATAAGGGAATCCGAAGCTGTCTGGGCGCATGAACTCTTCGCTGGTGACGCCGAACTCGCGCTTGTAAAATTGATTGCCGTACAGAACGTTGCGAATCACCGACTCGCCGGAGATGATGTTGACCTCGGTCTCGTCCACGCTAGCCGGAGCCGGGAACCATCGGCCCGACTTCACGTACGCCACCACCTTCTTGTACTCCTCGGGGTAGTACTCCTTCATCATCTCGAACCGCCGCGATCCACCGAAGTTGAAGGTGTAATTCGGGTACTTCTCGAACAGCTTGAAGTTATCCTGCATCGTGTTCCACAGGTACTCGCGGATGACCTGCGGGTAGCTCCATCGCCATTGCGTGTCGAGGTGGGCGTATGGCACGACGTACAAGGTCGGTTTTTCTTGAGCATTCGCGCTCGGAGCGAAGGGCAAAGCAGAGAGGAGGATAAGCGGTCGGAACTTCATTTTTGCGGACTCAAAACGCGGGGTTCACCAGTAACTATACTTGGCTCAGCCATCTGCCGGCAGGTTCGTTACGCCTTAGAAATGTCCAAAATAATGTTCATCTTGGGATCATCTGCGCCAACGCTCTGATATAGCCTCATCGCTCCCGGCCTCAACTCAAGAAAACCATGCCGGAGGTAAGAGCTTATAGCGTCCTCATTCGGTATTAACGTCAAATGCTCATGTCCTCCCATGCACGACGATCCCTCGAAATGTTTGCGCTGGCGCTCAGGATCCAGGAGGTAACTCGCCCCAGCCCTGAAGCGTGTAAGTTGCGCTTTGCCTCACCGGGAATCTTGACCGACCATCAGATTCCTTGGCCTCGTACGGGTCCTCAAGCAACGCTTTCATGCGGCGGATATTGTCCGAAGATTTGAACATCCTCATCGCCTGCGCACCTGTGACTCGACGAATCCAATCCTTGCTACCAATGCACTCAAGTGCCCACTTCTCAACCGAACGGTCGTAGGGCACGCCCACCCGGGCGTTTTGGGGCAATCCAAGGCGCTTGGCCTCGTCATCAAAGACAGGCCGATAATAAATTCTAGGCTTCTCAACCTCGGGATGCTCCCAATAAGTTGCCTGCAAAAGGCGAATGCATTCTTCAGCCGTCGATATCTTCCGCAAGTTATGGTCGATCATGACCGTTTTTGGATCATCGAGGTTGAGCCATCCTCCGTCGCCGTACGAAACGATTCGTGCCTTCGTTCGAATCCACTCGTCGACCTGGCTCTTCTCGACCTTCAAAAATGCGCCTGTTTCAGGAAATGTCATGCCGCTGGAAATGGCCTGGCACCTGCGAAAAACCACGCACACGAGCGTCTGTTCTCCTCCAGGGGCGGGAGGCTGAATATGGTCCGCGACGCCAACCATCGAGGCGCCACTTAAAGCGATCAATTCAACGGATTGGTAATAGGCAAAGCTGGGTTGATGGGAGAAGAAGAGGAAGGACGCAAGCGGCAACAAGATCATGAAATACCCTCATCGTTCTGACGGTCCTTCCTCCTCTTCGTTACCGAATTGCCCGCACTGGCGAGACTTTCACATTCCCTTCGTTCATAAAGCAGGTTTGATCGAATAGCGAAAGATCCAGCGGATTTGGCAATCTCACATCGGCTAGGCCGGGAACCTGTGAATCCGTAGGTTCGAATGAACGTGAGATTTGGCTGATGAACGCCAAAATCACGCCTTGCCGCTTCGCGAACGAATTCAGAGCAACGACCTGATCAGCCAACGGCGGATTCTCTCGCCGCTGGTCGAGGAGCTGCAAGTAGTCGATCAGTACGACCGTTCCCGCCGGAGCCTGAGCCAGTCGAGCAATGATCGATGAAGCGCAAATGGAATCATCGCCGACAAACGAGAACCTTTCTCGGTGCCGGGCAACTTCGAGACCAACCGACTGCAGCGCCCGCTCGCATCCATCCGCGGTGAACTCAAAGCTGAACACCGCCGCATGCAGACTATCCTTTAAAGCACAAGCCACCAACTCAAGTCCAAACAGAGTCTTCCCCTGCCCCGGCCGCGCTCCAATGAGCAAGAGAGAACCAGGTCGAAGCCCGGCGTAAACCCGCTGCGCCGGACTTTGCTCGGCATGCCTCGCTGCGAGCAAACTCCATGACGCAAATCCTTCTCGACGAGCGATGTGGTCGAGCGCCTGGTTGAGGGGCATAGACTCGGTTCGAGCCAGTTGTTTCGCCTCACGTTTGAGGCCGTAGACAGGTGTTTTCAGATTCATTTGTCGATCCTAAAGGTCGAGCTAGAATCGCAATCCCTCCTCATGCTTCCGCTCGGTGGTCGGTTCAACAAACGATC
The DNA here is from genome assembly GCA_945952345.1 of uncultured Fimbriimonas sp. Classification (GTDB taxonomy): domain Bacteria; phylum Armatimonadota; class Fimbriimonadia; order Fimbriimonadales; family Fimbriimonadaceae; genus Fimbriimonas. The sequence continues at coordinate 1,782 of CAMFIS010000090.1, read as the reverse complement.
TTCACCCCGCATGAACTTTGCTTTCCCATCGTGGAGGGGGGAGGCGTGGGCCGCGCCATTTCTGCGTTTTACCCCCATTTGCTCACTAAGCGAGGCCCGTGTCAGCAAATCCACTGGATGTTGTTCAAACGCTATGTGTGCTTCGTGCAATTGCTGGACAGCGCGTGAACTTGCAGTAGCGAAGATTCAGACCCAGCACCAGGTAATAGCCCCTCACCGGAATGTGGGAGGGGCCGAACAATTTAGCTGACTTTGAGCCAGATTAGGGCATGAGTCACATTGCTGGAGTCCACTCCGTAACCTGCAAAGTTGCCATTCGCGTCCACCGACTGCGCCCAAGACTGGGAGTATCCAGCGGGCAAAAGGCTGTGAAGGTCCAAGGCTGGTTCGAGTGGGTTCATCCACCCCAAAGCATGCTGTGCGCCCCGAGTGCCGAAAGCCGAGGTGACAATTCCATATCCCGCAACATAATTGCCATTAACTGACATTGCAAAGGAGTTTGGATACCCAGAGGACAAAAATTGCAATGAAGCGGCAGAGCCTGACCACAGGGCGGCGTAGTCATAGCGAATTCGAATTCCTTTTTTGTTCGCCTCTCCGGCTTTCTGAACGAGGTACCCGACCTCGCCCACTTGGTGAACGCCATCGGTCGCATACGCAACTGATCCCTCGGCGCCTTGCGGATGCAAAACGGTCGGCGATTTGGGATTTCCGTTCCATAGATAAGCCAGGAAAGTCCCGTGCAATTCCATGCCTACTTGCTGATTCCCGCTCACACCGTAAGTCACCGACGGATTGCCATTGTACATACCCGTGAATTGCCCCGTAGCTGTGTTATAGACAAAGCCGTGAGTATCGCCTGCGGTCGTGAAGTCACCCCTTTTGGCGGGCATTACAAATTGGCCGACGATCGAAGTTCCGTCTGTTGACAGGCCCTGACTCGACATAAATCCAGTCGGCATCGGCACGAAGCTAGGGATACCGTTTTTCCACATGAGCGCGTTGATACGGTTCGACGTGAGGTCTCCTCGCCCCGAACCCGCCATGAGCGAGCCACGAATAGAATTAACGACCGAAGTGCCCTGGGTCGTTGGGGTGTCCAGGAAGTCTGGATGCAGATCGGAAATGTTGCCATTTGAATCCCACATAACAGCCCTGCCGCTATTGCTGTAGGTTCCGCCCGCCACACCGACGGCTGTTCCGTTGGATATACCAAACGCATAGCCGTTGGTGCGGGGAAGTTCGATGACGACGTAGTTTTGAGCCATGGCCGATGAGGCAAAGAGTGCAAAGCCCAAAATGGTAGAGGAACGGATTTGAGATTTCATAATTCTCGCGAATCGCAACAATGCGGTTCAACTGCCTCATGAGATCGTTTTCCTTACGACAAATACATCGATCCGCCAAATTAAGTGGAATCAACGACAAGCGCGGACAAATAGAATCAGTGGGTTAGACTAAACTCGATCGCGATCCCGCCGAATTTTTTCGAATTGCGCCAAGAGCTCCGGCAAGTCGATGGGCTTGGTCAGGTACGCACTCGCCCCCTCCTTAAGCATCCGCTCGACCTGCTTCTTGGTTGCATCCGCACTAATGATCACGACGGGAATATCACGAGTAGCGGGATTCAATTGAAGATGATTTAGAACGTCAGATCCATGGGCATCGGGAAGGTGAAGATCCAGCAGCACAAGATTCGGCAAGATTTCTTCGACGAGCTTGATTCCCGTCTTTGCATCCAAGGCGGTATGGAATTCGACCCCACCGACCTCTTTGCTCGCC
>CAMFIS010000089.1 GCA_945952345.1 uncultured Fimbriimonas sp. | reverse complement strand
GGGGCGGGCGGGGAGGGCTAGGCGGGGATGCGGCGCGGGGCGGCCAGCGCCGGGAACCGTATGACCTTCCAAGGCGGCCCTAACTAAGTCCGGCGAATGCCCTTTCAGCACAATCTCGTCCGGTGCGATTTCCGCCTCCACGATCTTCTTCCCTTTCAGGACGCGTTCGATGGTTCGGCGCACGGTTTCGACTTCAGGCAGTTCGGGCACGGATATGATTTTAGCTGAATCCCGGCTGCCCGCTCAAACTCAAGACAAGTATCGACTCGCCCATCAGTGGCTCTTGAAAAAGCAAAGGTTAATCCCCTCCTGTCCTGAGCCCTTCCCCTTGCTCTTTGGGAGGGGGAAGGGTTGGGATGGGGGTCCAGAGATACTTCCAAATCATTGATCCCAACTCTGTAAACTAACAACATGACCTTGTACGACGGTGGCCATTCGGAATACAACTCGGGCAAGCTCGATATCGAGGATTTGAAAGTCGATCCTTTCGAGATGCTCCAAGATTGGCTGGACGCCGCCAAGGCGGCAAAGGTCACCGAGCCAACCGCGATGACGCTTGCAACCGCGACCCTTGAGGCAACCCCTTCTGCCCGCGTCGTTTTGCTTCGAGGGTTAGATACCGGTCTGGTGTTCTACACCAACTACCAGAGCCGAAAAGGGACCGAGCTAACCGAAAACCCCAAAGCCGCGGCATGCCTATGGTGGGCTGCCCTCGAACGTCAGGTGCGGGTGGAAGGCGAGGTCGTTCCCGTCTCGGCCGAAGAATCCGACGCATACTTCGCATCAAGGCCCAAAGATAGCCGAGCGGCTTCAGCCGCCAGCCCTCAAAGTCAGATCATTCCAAATCGCGAATCCATCGAGAAGCTCATGCAGGAATACCTGGAGCTCGACACGATCGCAAGACCCGAGCATTGGGGAGGCTACCGCCTTATTCCTTCGTACTTCGAATTCTGGCAGGGCCGCAAGGCGCGACTTCATGACCGCTTCTGCTACGTCCGGGCCGGTGACGAGTGGCTCATCCACCGGCTCGCGCCCTAGTTGGTCGGCGCGGCCATCGACGCCTTCAGCATCGTCCATCCCAGTATCAGCAAAAAGCCGATGATGGCGATCGCAAGGCATAGGTTTCCGTGCTTGTCGTTGTTCGACTTCGCTTTCACCGCATCGAGAATGGTGAGACCCGATGTAATCACGCCGCCGACGCGGGTGAAGAGCGAGATAACGACGGCGACGCCAAGCCAAATGATGACGGTCCAAAGCTGGGTTTTCTCGGACTTGACAGCTTGCCCCTCGGTGCGTGGGTAGCTGGAGAAGTTCGCGGGTGGCGGCGCGGTATTGGCGTACGGGTTCGAGGGGATGGACATCCCGAGCTCGGTCATCTGCGAAGCCAGCATCGTTTGGTTGGAAAGGTGATCCGTGATCTTGCTATTCGGCAAAACCCGCCCTTCACCCGCCCACTGCTTGAGAGTGATGAGATCGACCGGACCGTAGGTATTTCCGTCTGTGCCTTGAACCGAGTACTGCATAGATTTTCACCATTATTCGCGATGGAATTAGGAAATTGATACTCTGTTGCGATTACTTTTGGAGGTGAAGTCGACAAATCTTCTCGGTAGCAGCTTGCTGTAGAATGGTCAAAGGCATGACTTTTCCCACCGATAAGGGACCGGACGAGATTCTTGCATTCTGCAACGAAAAGTTGGTTCCATTTGGCAACGACTTGGATCTCGTGACTCGAGCAACTTCCCTGTTCCTTGCGGGCCACTACCGAGAGTCCATGGAGTTTTCTGTACGAGTTCTACGTGAACCAGATCAAGTTCCCGAGTTACTGGACACCGTCAACAAGGAAACGTCCGATATTGCTCTTCGCTCAGCCCTTACTAGGGCTCAATATTTGGCTGAAGAATCGATTGGCCAACTTGACGAGGGAATTCGCTCGTCGACCCTGCAAGACTTCAGAGAAGCCCTAAACTCTCTTGGAGAGTGAATGGCCCAGCGAAGGCTAGGTATTGGTATTGGTCACCTTGGACACGCCTGACAGTGCCAATACTCCTTTCGACGAAAGGATAGACTGGGAGCACTGGTACAAGCCGTGAAATATCCTTCAATGAGACTCGAATTAGAGAGTTCGATGGGCAACTTGGCAAGCCAAGAAATCCAAACGGAGATTTGGCCTAATCCACCACCGTTCACTGGCTTTGATTTAGTAGTCCATACCTTGTTCGATGACATAAACATTGTCGAGATTCCAAGCTGGGTTCCAGATCTAGAACTCTCGGCTATTCAGGCCGATTGCGTGACTAAAGTTATGAAGATTCCGGACGACCTTTGGGAGAAACTTGGAATAGATAGTGATCCCGCTGTTCTGCGCAAACAGCCAGAATGGCAAGAGGTAATGAGATTGGCTCGGCTTTACCTAGCGGAGTCCAAGATATCGGATGAGTTTCGGCAATATTGCATGTCGCCCCGATCCTTCTTTGAAAAATTCGAACCTGTAAATCCATTCTTGGGTGAAGGACAAACCTAACAATATTGGGCTGGGCGGATTAGTCGTGGCAGCACAGGTCCTTCTGCTTGTACGACGAAATGTGATACGAAGAAGAAGAGCAAGCTGGAGTTTCACCAGGTAGTCGATCGCAATAATTGAGTTTCTCTGCAACCAACATAATGGGCTGTTGGAATTCCTAACTCAGAGTGAAAGCAATGAGCCTTCATTTAACTCCCCCGAATGACTCGCAGCACCCAAGCGCCCATCATAAACGGGATCGCCGCCGCTGCCAAGAAACTCAGGATCGCGATCGTCACCGCCAAACCAGACAGCGGCTTCTGATCGCGAGCCGCCTCGAGCGCACGCCGGACTCCGAAGAAGCAGAAAATCAGTGAGAACCAAGCGATGGCGAACGACAAAATGATCCCAAGCACGCTCATCGTGATCGCGAACTTGTAGTCCTCCCAATGCTCCATGCCATTCGAGGGTTTTCCGTGGATCGCTCCCGAAGCCATCGCTGAGTTCTGCTGGTAGTAAAGCCCCGGAAAGAAGCCGTCCAACTCCGGCATGTTGCTCGCCTGGAGCATCATTCCATTGCCAAGATTCCGCACTTTCGAATCGTGCGCTACCCTCCCCTGCTTCACCCATTCCTGCAAAGTGACCAGATCGACCGGTCCGTACTCTTTGCCGTTGGGACCTTTCACCACGTACTTGTGGACGCTCATTTATTTTCCGCCGGTTGTTGCGATGCCCTGAATAAACGTCTTCTGAGCAAAGAAGAAGAGGATGACGATCGGCAAAACGAACATCAGCGACGCCGCCATGAGCTGCATCCAGTTCACGTAGTAGTTGCTCAGGAACTGCTGCAAGCCGTACGCCAGCGTGTACTTGCTGGGATCGCTAAGGTACAAAAGCGGGCCGAGAAAGTCGTTCCAGGCTCCCAAGAAGGCGAACAATGCGCACGTCGCCAGGGCCGGTTTGCTGAGAGGCAAGATGAGCCGAGTGAAGATCGTCCATTCCCCCGCTCCATCAACCTTGGCCGACTCGGCAAACTCCACCGGCAGCGTCTTGAAGAACTGGGTGAGGAGGAAGATGAAGAATGGCGCGCCACAAAACGCCGGGATGATGAGCGGCAAGTACGTCCCGTACCAACCTAGGCTGCGGAACAGCGCGAAAATCGGAATCATCGTCACCTGGCCCGGCAACGCCATGGTCGCCATCATGAGCCCAAACCACACCCCCGAATACTTAAATTTGATGCGGCCAAATCCGTACGCCACCACCGCGCTACTAGCGACGCTGGCGATGACGATCACCACACACAAGAAAAGCGTATTGCGCAGGTATACGAAGAACGGCATTGTCTCCAGCGAGTCCGGATAGTTGTTCCAGCGAACCGGATACGGAATCATGCTCGTGAGCGAAAAGGGCTGCGTGGCCGTGCCTGACGAAGCATAGATCTGCTTATCGTCTTTGAGCGAAGTGCTGAGCATCCACAACAGCGGAAGCAGCGGGGGAATGCTGAGGATGACCAGCACGGTGTACACCATCGCCTGCAGGTGCTTCGGAATCTTCGATTGTCCTTCAGTCATCGAAACCCAACTCCTTGCGTTTCTTCAATTCGGTGTTCACGGTCTTCTCCAAATCTTTCAAGGCGTCTTCTGGCGACTTCGAACCTCGTAAGCCCGTGCCTTGAGCTCGATTGATTTGGTCCAAATAGTATTGCAGGTATCCAACCGACGGCTTGGATTGGCAGTTGGGGCCGCTAAGAATGTCGATGAAGGTTTGGAACTGCGGATTCTCCTTGATGAACTTTTGGTACGCCGGAGCATTGGCCACGTCTGGCGATAAGGGAATCCACCCTCCGGCGACAAAGCACTCGGCCGCTCGTTCCGGATGCGTCACCCCGCTCCAAAACTTCAGGAATTCAAAGGCCCCCTTCTTATTCTTTGCCGAGGTCGGGATGATCATGAAGTTGCCACCCAACAATCCAGCTAGCGGCTTGCCACCAGCAGGAGGAATGATCGGCCAGATTCGGTAGTCCATATCTGGCTTGGCGCGGTGAATTTCGTCCACCCGCCATTGACCGTCGTACGTGATCGAAACTGCGCCGGGAATGAAGGGCCATGCACCCGTACTAGATCCCGTATTCTGCGACGACCAGAACCTCGAAGCATTCTCAAATCCGACCCATTGCCTTTGCTCAGCCAACGCCTTCAAGCAGGCCAGATTCGCCGGAGTATTCATCGTCAACTTATTTGTGTCCCGGTCATAGAAACCGCCCCCCCACGCGATTGCCTGGGTGGCAAGATCGTCCACGTTCAATCCGAGGCGGATGATATTTCCATTCTTGTCCCGCTTCGTCAGCTTCTTGCCAAGCTCGACCAATTCTTCAAATGTCTTTGGCGGTTTGTCAGGGTCGTAGCCGATTTCCCGCAGTTGCTGGCAGTTGACGTAATAACCCATCAGATCCGCGCCAATAGTAATCCCGTACGTCTTGCCTCGATATTGCCCCGTGCGGCGGATGGCATCGTACGGCACGCGGTGGAAATACTCCCGCTCAGCCGGGGTCATGAGGGTTTCCAGGTCGGTGAGCAGACCGCCAGAAGCGATCGACGGAAGCGAATCGCTTCCCATCGACATCACATCGGGTGGGTCGCCGCCGATGGTGCTGAGCATAAACTTAGTCTCACTTCCCTGCCCGGTCGTAAACATCGGAACGACTTCGTAGTCATTTTGTGAGGCATTGAACCGATCGACGATCCTTTGAACAACCTTCTCCCAATAGCCGCCCCATCGGTGCCAGAACACCACCTTTTCGCGACCCGGATATTGCTTGTGCGGCATCTTGGCCGTCGCAACCATGTACAGCACCGGCAGGATGAGCACCGTTGAAACCAGCGCTTTCCAGTTCTTGCGCACGAAATTAGTGGCCATAGTGAACCCACCGCCGCTGGCTTCGGAAAATGACGGTCGTGCAGACGACGACGATGACGAAGAGCGCCCACGCCATCGCGCTTCCATAGCCCATGTCGAGGTACTTCCAGCTTCGCTGGAACATATACAGTGCGTAGAACAGTGTGCTGTCTTCTGGCCCGCCCGATCCCTTTGAGATCATGAACGCTTGGGTGAAGTACTGGAACGTGTTGATGACGCCCATCACAAGATTGAAGAAGATCACTGGTGTGAGCATGGGCAGCGTGATCACTCGCGTCTTTTGAATCGCACTCGCGCCGTCCAAGGTTGCCGCCTCATACAGGTAAATCGGAATGTCTTTCAGGCCGGCGAGGTAGATCACCATCGAGCCCCCCGCACCCCAGATCGCCATAAATATGAGGGTCCACGGGGTCCACTTAGGATCGGTCAACCATGCCGGGCCGACGACGCCAAAGAGGGCAAGGACGCGGTTTACCAATCCGACTTGCGGATTGAGAATCCACATGAAAATCGAAGTCGTGGCGACCACCGGCACGATCGAAGGTAGGTAGAAGATCGTGGGGAAGATCGTCATACCCTTTACATTGATGTTGAGGAGCAGCGCAAGGCCAACACCCACAACGAGCACGAGAGGAACGGACACCAGCGCGTAGCGCACGGTGACCCAAAGCGACTTCCAGAAAAGCTCGTCGTCGAAGAGCATCATCTTGTAATTGGCGAGCCCAATGAACTTGGGTTCGCTGATGATGGTGTAACGCGTGAGACTAAGGTAGAACGAGCGGCAAAATGGGTATAGCGTGAAGATGAGAAAGCCAATCAACCACGGGGAGATGAAGAGGTATCCGGTCAGATTTTCTCGTAGCTTGTGCTTCATTGCTGCCGTTCGATACGCAATCTTACACTCGAAAAGCGTCGGATACAACTGGAAGCCAAGAACGATTGCCAGTTTCTTACCAGGATTGCCAAAATAATCAAACGATTGGCACGGGAGGAATCTTATACTGAAATCAATGCATTCTGATGTTTTGAGCTCTCGGTTTCTGCCGAAAACCCAAGAGGTTCGGCTTCAAAGCTTGCTTGAGCAATCGCCTCGATTTGCCCCGTGGGGCATCGATCGCTGGGCTGCTCCCGAAGGATATTCGTGGGTTTCGATGGTGCAGGGCAAAATTCCGGATGCTGTGCTGGTCCGCAACTCGGACCACGCTGCCGTTCTCGAAATCCCACGCTACACCAACCTCATTCACTCCGAAGCGGACGCGATGGTGTTTACATGCACAACCGATGTTGTGCCCACGCTTTACATCGTTCGAGTGGACCAGGTGAGCCAAAACGTCTTGCCTCATCAGTTGCGCCAAATGGAAGGGTCAACATTCTTTCCCGCCATCCATCGGCATGAAATCCTCGAGGTCCTGAAAAATTCGCCAACCGTGATCGCGGGCCACTACATGTTCGAGGGCAATCACTACGTCTGGACGCTGAACACCAAAAACGGAATCTATTCTCATAACCCAGTGACCTGGTTCAACGGAGCAAATCCGGAGAAAGGATACGAGAGCATCGAACTCATCAAAGTCGACCCAGCAACAAATGTTCTCGTTGGATCCGGGTCCCATATCCCTAGTTTTGTGATGGATTCAGACGGAAAGACCTTGCTTGCCTTTATTCGAAAGTATTATGGTGATGATAGCGACTCGGCCACCAATCGACTGATCGATCGTTGGACGGAGCGCATCAACGAAATCCAAGCGAATTCGTATTTGATTTAACTCGGAAGAGCCCGCGTGGGATAGTGAGGAAAATGGAGCCCTTCGCAGTCGCGAGGGGCTTTCCATTTTTAGTGCAAGGCTTTATAGAATGGCTTGCTGGACGTGCTCGTGAACTGGCTCTTCACGAGCTTGCCTTCTTTCGAAACGCTCACAAAGGTGTCATTTCCAAGATAGATTGCGGCGCGGACATTCTTCGTGTCGCCAAAATACACTCGGTCGCCAGCGGCTAGGTCGTCGATCGACGTGACCTCGTGCCCAATATCCATCTGGACTTGGACATCGGTCGAGATATCTCGACCCGCCGAAAGGAAGACTTCATGCACAAATCGCGCGCACTCGTTTGCCCAGTCGACCATTGTCTTACTTGGGTGCAGGCTCGACGTGTCAAAGGACGCGATTACTCGACCGACCTCATATCCGTTCGCGACTCCGGGTGATCGAACCACGACATCGGAACTTAACACACGCACCATCGACTTGCGAATGTATCCCGTTGCACCACTCGGCAGGGTGAGTTGCATGAAGTTATCATCATAATCCTCAGCGAGCAGGTACTGGAGGGGAACCGTAGTGAAGTAGGTTCGCGAATCCAGATCGGGAGTAGCGACCACTCGGGTGACATCGAGCGCCTGAACCACCTTTCCAGGATAGGTCGTCTCTTTGTCCGTGGACTTGTCAGTCAGAAATTTTTCGATCGACTCCGCCAGGATGCCCGTCTCGAGATTCTGATCTCCTTCCGGTGCGATTTGGCTCATTGCAATAATCTCTCCATCGCTGTTCAAAAGGGGCGCACCAGCGACTCGCAAGCTGGTGGATGAATGAAACTTAATCGTCGAACGGCCATCGACCGTCGCTTGGTTGAACGGTGCAACGGATTCGGTTGAAATCTTCCCACTCTCCTGAGATCGACTCACGAGGAACGCCCGTTGCATCGACTTCCCTTTCGTCGCGGGCTTGAGCCATACCGCCAAGGGCTTATCGATCCGGTAAACCGACACATCCAGTTTGTAGTCGTGGTACATCAGGTATCCGGTTCGCAGTTTGTTCGTTCCATCGGAGATTTCGATTTTGGAGTCAGAGCCAACGACTCGGTCGCAAGTGATCAGATACTTCCCTTTTCCGATGACAAAGCCATTGCCGACCGCATCCGCCGTTTGTACCGATACAACCGCGCCCTCGAATTTACTGAGCGAAGGCTGTGAGTTCTGCGACAAGATCAGGATAGACGCCAGCATAAATGTATTCTCACACTTTCAAACGATGGCAGCCAGTCAAAAGTTTGGCGGACATCTCTAGTGAGGAGAATATCGCCCCCATCACTTCTGCAGAATCCTGTAAAATTTTCCCCAGTGAAATTACCTGCCGTTACCTTTGCATTCGTTCTGTCCGCCTTTTCTTTCGGGCAACGTGCCGCCCAGCAGCCAAGTTCATATCGAGACGTTTACGAACCGCACGAATACAACATTCCGATGCGGGATGGCACCAAGCTGTATACCATTGCTTGGGTTCCCAAAGACGCAAAGGGCAAATGCCCGATGATCATGGAGCGGACCTGCTATGGAGCGGGCTCACCTCAGGGCGGAGTTCGAATTCGCAATCGATGGATGGGAGACGCCCGCTACATTTTTGTGTTCCAGGACGTGCGTGGCCGAGGCAAGAGCGAAGGAGATTTCGTCAACGTCCGACCGCTCAAGACGGCAAATGAGAAGATCGATGAGACCACGGACACGTGGGATACATGCGACTATTTGACAAAGAACGTGCCGAACAACAACGGCAACATCGGACTTTGGGGCATCTCATATCCGGGTTTCTATGCCGGAATTGGCGGAATCCACACGCCTCCCGCCCTGAAAGCAATTTCTCCTCAGGCGCCCGTCAGCGACTGGTTCGTGGGCGATGACTGCCACCATAACGGCGCACTGTATTTGCAGGAGTCATTCGACTTTTCGGCCGGATTCGATGTCCCTCGGGGCGGAACACGGCCGACGATCGACCGAGCCGGCAAGAGCGCGTACCAGTTCTATCTCGACGCCGGTCCTCTGGCGGAACTTGAAAGGACTTACTACCACGGCCTGATTCCCTACTGGAACGAGTTTGTCTCGCACGATACGTATGATGCCTACTGGAAGGATCGGTCGCTACCGCGGAACTTCAAGGACGTCCACTGCGCGGTCCTCACCGTCGGTGGCTTCTTTGACAAGGAAGATATGTGGGGTGCATTGAACCTGTACCAGGCTGGTGAGAAGCATAACAAGACGCCGAACTACATCGTCATGGGACCTTGGCTTCATGGTGGCTTTACCCGCACTGGAGACGCTTTAGGCGAAGTTAAGTTTGGCTCCGCGACCGGTGACTATTACAAAGAAAAGATCGAGTTTCCCTTCTTTGAGAAGTACTTGAACAACAAGAATGTTCCCGCCCCTGCCGAGGCAAATATCTTTGAGACCGGAGCCAACGTCTGGCACCAGTTCCCAGTGTGGCCACCAAAGAATCTTAAGCCGCTGGACATTTACTTCCATCAACGCGAGCATGGTGAGCTAAATACCATCCCAACTTCGCTAAAGAAGGAAGCCTCCTATGTGAACGATCCGGCAAATCCCACGCCGTACTTGGCGGACTACGAGAAGAGCCAGCGAGCACCGGGGGATTGGCTCATCTATGATCAGCGGTACTTCGAGACTCGAAGCGATGTGCTTACCTACCGATCTGCGCCAGTGACCAAAGATGTGCAAATCGTTGGCAAAATCGACGCAAACATGTTCATCAAGACCACGGGCACAGACTGCGACCTTGTCGTGAAGGTAATCGACGAGTATCCGAGCGACAGCGAGGAAACCTCAGCGACGAATCCAGATAAGAAAATGGCCGATTTCCAAATGCTGGTCCGAGGCGATATCTTCCGCTGCAAATTCCGTGATAGCTTCGAGCATCCAAAGCCAATCGTTCCTGGCCAAGCGACCAAAGTGAAGTTCAGCCTTAACGAGACGATGCATACGTTTAAGAAGGGCCACAAGATCGTGATTCAGATTCAAAGCGACTGGTTCCCAATCGCGGATCGCAACCCGAATAAGTTCTGCAAGATTCAGGAAGCAACCGCTTCCGACTTCCAAAAGGCAACCATTTCGGTGCTGGAAGGCGAAGGACAGGCGAGCTTCATCCGGTTCCATCAGCTACCGAAATAGGATGCCTCAGCCACGAGCTCGGCGAGGCGTTGAGGCTCTACCACCGTGTGAGCCTCGGGGCTTCGTGTGTAAGCAACCTATGGCTTGAGGCATCAGAATTTCTTTTAGCAAAAGGCTCTGGGCCCTCAGCGATAAATTGCCAGGCCTATGACTGCGCCAATGGCAACGAGCCAAGCGGAATTGACTTTCGTCTTCATCAGCACAACCCAAGAGATGGACGCAATTAGGATCGTCCAGACATCCAACAGACTTGTCCGGCCGATCGAAAACAGCGCGGCAGCCATCAAGCCAAGCGAGGAAGCTTGCACGGAAGCGAGGAACGCTTTGGCCGTTGCCGACTCTTTCGCCAAGGCTAACCACTTCGCGCTCGCGGGAACGAAGAAGAAAGAGGGCAAGAAGATCCCGAGGGTCGCGACCAATGCACCGGGGACCCCGCCAAGAACGAATCCGATAAATGTCGCCGTAGTAAACACCGGTCCTGGCGTGAATTGTCCAACCGAGATCGCATCGAGCATTTGACTTGAGCCAAGCCAGTGAAACTTGGACACCAAGTCTGAGTTCAAATAAGAAATGAGCACGTACCCGCTGCCGTACAAAACGCTTCCGATGCGTAAGAAATCCCAAAAGACCGACAAAGTCGAGGGGCCGCTCGTTGGTTGAAGTGCGAATCCTATTCCCCAAGCCAGAGCAACAAAACCAAATACCAGAGCGACACTCCAAGCTATTCGCTTCCAGGCAATTTTTTCCCTCGATTGAGTGTAGGTGTACGCGCCGGAGACAAGCCCAGGAACGAAAACTAGCACGATCTGGCTCACAAAACTGAAAGCGCTGAGCAATGTGACCACGGTGGCGGTCACCCAAGCCACTGGTGTCTTCAAACTCGACTTCGCCAAACTCATCACCGCTTGCAGAACGATCGCGACAACGACCGCCTTCATGCCCCGAAGCAAACCAAGCGCACTAGGAATCGAACCGTAGGTGCGATAAATCCACGCGAGGAACAATACGATGAGCATTGCGGGAGCCACGAAGCACAACCCCGCGAGGATCAGCCCAACTTTTCCTGCCCGTCGATATCCCAAGTGGATCGCCAACTGGGTGGAGTTCGGACCTGGTATCAGGTTGGTTACTCCGAGAAGCTCTAAGAATTCTTCTTCCGTGACCCAGCCACGACGCTCCACAACCTCGGTCCGCATCATGGCGATGTGAGCAGGCGGACCGCCGAATGCCGTGAATCCAAGGCGCAGAAAGAGCCGGGCGACTTCGAGAGATACATTCACGAGCAATGAAAGAGGGCCATGAACCCGAAGTCCATGTGCAGTTGTTGATGGCAGTGGAACAAGGTCAGACCGCGCTGATCCGCAGTGAAGTCGATTTCTACCTCCTGATATCCGCCAACCATGACTACGTCTTTGTGCAGTCCCGACATCGGTTTACCCGCAAATTTCGTGACCTCGAACGTGTGCCGATGGAGGTGCATAGGATGGATGTCGTCGCTGGCATTCCTCATCCGCAGTCGATAGCGGTGTCCATAAGTCAGATGGAGCATGGGGCGCAGAGAATCGAAGTCATCCATCATCATTGCGTGGCCGTTGATCGTCCATCGATTGAACCCATGAATCGCGGATTGATCTTTTACGAAGAGTAGATCGAAAGTCTTAACGGGCTGAATCTTTGGCGGCGCTGGGTGGGCAAACCAAGAGTAATCCCACTTGGACTTGGTTGGCTTATCCCAAACCGGCTTTCCAGTCGATCCCGCATATTCGACCACGATTCCCATCCCTCGGCCCCGATCATCATCCGACAGATCACCCATCACCCATACGCCCGGACGGTTCATTTCCACAATCGCCGACACTCGCTCGCCGGTCCCGATCCAAAGCGTTTCCACCGAAACTTGAACGGGCACCGGATTTCCATCCATCGCCACAACTCGGAATGTGTGGCCGGGCAGGGCCAGACTTCGGACTTCGCCCGCGCTGCCATTTAAGATATGAAAGAGAACACGTTGTCCTTGGCGAACCCGAATGGGCTCACCATGGCCCAGCATCTTGCCGTTAATGGTGAAGATATCGTAGCCAACTTCGTAGCCCGGTTCCAGCTTCTTGGCTTTGGCCTCCTGGTCCTTCTTGTCTGCAATCTTCTTCAGCGCCTCGTTGACAGTTGATGGTTCGAGAAAGTCCATCGCCATATCGCCGCCTTTTGCGAAGGCCGGCATGAATTCTTTCAACGTTAGGAATACTTCCTTGTCGTAGTTGCCCGGCTCATTTCGCGGTTCGATGTACACCGGCCCGACCTGGCCACTGTACTGCCCCATCATTAAATCCTGACCCGCCATCGTGTGTGTGTGATAAAAGCGAAATCCCGCAGGTTTCGGCGTGAAGACAAGCCTCCTCATGCCATGAGGCGGAATCAGCGGAGTTCCCTCTTCGGCCGCACCATCGACGTTCACCGGCAAGTGCTGGCCGTGCCAGTGGAAGAGCTCGGCAACGTTGGTGTCGTTAAACACATCGACGATGACCTTTCGCCCTTCCTTCAACCGCAACAGAGGACCCGGGAATCCGCCATTGTAAGTGGTCACCGAGAGAATATGGTCTTCGGCCACCTCGACGAGCCCCGTCCCGATTCGGATCGTATGGTCTGCCTTGGCAACCGGAAGCTTCGGTAGAAGCGATCCCACCGCAAACGCACCGGAGTAGCTCAGAAACTGGCGTCGATCTATGCGGCTACCGTCGGAATCCTTCATAGCCCCAGGATATCACGCGGCTACACTGTAGAGAGTGAGGCTCACTCTTGTTCGCCACGGTCAAACGGAAAACAACCTCGGTGGACTCGCCCAAGGCTGGACCGACGTCGAACTCGACAAGCTTGGACGGCGTCAAGCCGAGCTCGTCGGCGAGCGCCTAAAAGCCATTCAATTCGACGCAATTTTTTCGAGCGATCTGCAGCGGGCGGTCCAAACGGCCCAGCCGCTTTCGGATGCACTCGGAGTCCCCATCCAGACCACCGAGCTATTACGAGAGCGATCCCTAGGAACTTTGGAACACGCCCCGCTGGTCGATCTCCGAGGTGCCTTCGAGAAAGAGATTCGTGAAACCGGTGAAAGCCGTTTCCGCTGCCGTCCCTGTGGAGTCGAGAGCGCCTACGATGTTATGGCGCGCATCATCGAGTTCACTCGGCTCCTGCCAGATGACTTCACGGAGATCGCGATTTTCACCCACGGGATGACCGAGGAAACATTGATGTGCCACTTCATTGGAGCTCCAGTGGAATCGAGCCGAAGTTTTTCTTTCGACAACGGATCGGTGACAACTTTGCGCTGGGATTTCGATGCTTGGCTCATCGAACTTTACAACGACACCAGCCATTTGATCGGAACGGTGTAACTTTGCAAAATCCACGCCGTCAAACAGTCTAGGACACCACTCGTTACCTAGCCATTTCGCTATCTTTTGAAGAGACTTCGTTTGAAATCCACTTCCAGGTTGGAAAGTGGAGCCGAGATGTTTCAAAATTCCCTTGAATCGCCGTCAAATTGGCGAACTTTGCGCTGCCTGATGCGTTATTCAGACTTGTCCAGGGGAATGATCCGCAAGGACAAAAGGGGAAATACGAGAGTTCATGAGTCTAATCGAAAACAATAGTGCATCGCCTTTTCAGTCGATCACCCTTGAGG
>CAMFIS010000088.1 GCA_945952345.1 uncultured Fimbriimonas sp. | reverse complement strand
AGCCGCGGGTGGCCGTGGCCGATGGCGGCGACGGCATCGTCGAGAGACGCTTGGTTGCGACCACAAATCGAAACTTTACAGCCTTCTTCGGCGAGCATTTTGGCGGTGGCAAAGCCAATTCCTTTGCTTCCGGCCGCCACCAAAGCGACCTTCCCTTCCAATCCCAGGTTCATGATTGGATAGTACCGTGGTTATAATGTCGCATGGCCTGCGGGGTGACGATCGGGAAGTTCTATCCGCCTCACCTTGGGCATTCTTTCCTGATTGAGAGCGCGCTGTCCCAATGCGATGATCTCACGGTCATCGTCTGCGACCACCCGATGCAGAAAATCTCAGGTGAACTGCGGGCGGCATGGCTGCGAGAACTCCATCCATCTGCTCGCGTCGTGGTGACACCCGACGACGAGCCCGATGAACCTGCGCCTTGGGCAAAGCGCACACTCGATATCCTGGGAAGACGACCCGACAAAGTCTTCAGCAGCGAGGAATACGGCCACAATTACGCGGCCATGATGGGCGCCCAGCACGTGTGCGTCGACATCGACCGTGCCCAAGTGCCGATTTCCGCCACCGCCATCCGCCGCGACCCTTACTCGCACTGGGAATTCCTCAGCCCTCCCCTTCGCGGCTTCTTTGCCTTGCGGGTGGTCCTTATCGGCGTGGAATCGACAGGCAAAACCACCCTGGCCCAGCAACTCGCCAACCACTACCAAACGAACTGGGTTCCGGAATATGGTCGGGACTACGCGGC
This sequence comes from uncultured Fimbriimonas sp., assembly GCA_945952345.1. Lineage (GTDB taxonomy): Bacteria > Armatimonadota > Fimbriimonadia > Fimbriimonadales > Fimbriimonadaceae > Fimbriimonas. The sequence goes on along the minus strand of CAMFIS010000088.1, from coordinate 13,334 downwards.
GGAGAAGGTGGCAGCGGCAGCTCCGTGGGTTTCCGACGACTTCGTTACCATTGCTCGTACCCAGCAGATAACCGAGAACGAGATGGCACGGGACGCGAACCGAGTTCTGATCTGCGACACGAACGCCTTTGCCACCAGCATTTGGCACGAGCGATATATGGAGGAACGGTCGGCAAAAGTTGAGGAGATTTCGAACCTCGACCAAGTCGATCTGTACTTGCTGGCGGTGCCCGACTTTCCTTTTGTGCAGGATGGCACCCGCGACGGCGAGCACATTCGTGACTGGATGCACGAGCGGTTTCTAGCTCGGCTGGCCGAGATGGAGGTTCCCGTTGTCACGCTAAATGGAAACGAGAAGCTTCGGTTGAGCCGAGCGATCCACGAGATCGATCAAGCCCTGAAGACGACTCGGCGAATTTAGAGCTTTGCGACTCGGAAACCTTGATTGCTGAACGAGGCGCGGATATCGACGGTGCCAACGTCAACCGAATTGAAGAAGCAGCACGAGGCGGCGCTGCACCACCAGGATCCACCTCGAGAATGCCGCGATCGGCTGGAGCGGTCGGTATTAAGACGCCCGCTGACAAACTCAAAGACATTGCCGTACATGTCGTACAAGCCCCAAGGATTGGGCTTGAATGACCCAACCGGCGCGGTGGTGACGTATCCGTCACTGGCATCGGCCTTGAGGTGGTCGTGGCCGTGCCAGATGTTGCCGTACTCACCCACCTTCGAAATGTCTTCGCCAAAGAAGTAGGTGGTTTTGGTTCCGGCTCGACAAGCGACCTCCCACTCGTCCATCGTGGGCAGCCGGACCTTGGCCCACTTGCAATACATTTCAGCATCGTGAACGCTGATCGAGGTGACAGGATGTTCGTCTTTGCCGTCGATGCCGCCGCGGGTGATACCATTTGGAAAGCGCCAGTAAGCCGACCGGTCTTGAATCCAGCGAAACTCTCTTAGGGGCGGCTCAAACACCATGGCGTTATGAAATCGCTGAGCGTCGGTTATGTACTTGGTCGCCGCCACGAATGCGGCAAACTCCCTATTCGTCACCTCGGTCTTGGAGATCGTGAATTTACCAATCCTCACGTGGCGAAGGGGACGTTGGAGGTGATCTTTCGCCCCGACGAGATACTTTCCGGCTGGGATGTCGACCCAGCCGTAAGCGTTCCCCACCAGGGCAATGAGAATCATTTCTTCGCCATGCGCTGCTTGAAATACGCCATGGCTCGGTCGATCACAAGCTTCTGATTATCGGTATTCGCCATGATGTACCCGCGGTAGTTGGAGTGCTCACCGTACAGCTTTTCGAACGATTGCGACTTTGCGAACGGCTCGAACTTCCCTTCTTTCATCAGCAGCATCATAACGGTCAGGATGTCGTGATCGTAGTGCTTGGCGTTGTAGACCTTGGCAAGATCGGGGATGAGCTCAACTCCGTCTATTTCGAGGATTGCGCTCTTGAGGTTGACGCCCACACGTTTGTCATCGAGAATGGTTCTTCGGATCAGCTTAATGACGGTTTCTCGATTATCCTTGAGGTACTTTCGCTGGCGGTCGCTCCAGGTGGTTTCATCGTGGAAGTTGCCGGGAATGTAGCCAAAGATCTTCTTTTCTTCGTCTTTGAACACGGGCATGACGTCGCAGTTCTGAGTTGCGTCCTCGCCATGAATCATCGTGTACGTGAACTTCTCTTCCACGGTGAGAGAATCGTATGCCTTCTGATTGAGGTGGCGATTGTCGTCGGAGTCCGGCTTGATGGTCTTCACCAGCTTCTTTACCTTCGCGAGCCCAAAGGTTGGCGTGGTGGATTCTTGGCGGAACTCGCGATACTTCAGCGTGGACTTGCTCGGATTCTTGGCGTAGTCCTCGATCTGAGCATTTGCGGTCCCCAAACATGCAATGAACAACAACGATGTCGCAACAATCTTCATTCGATGGACTAGACGAACGGAGGGAATCATTCGATACGGGGTCCCGCATCATAATGAAAAAATCCATGAACAATCCCTACCTTGTGCGTGCCTTGACCTATGGACCAATGATTGTACGGCGGATCGTCGAAGCGATTCCGGCGTCTCAATACGATTCGCATTCTGATCCGGATCGGTTCACGGTTCGCGAGGCGGTGGCACATTTGGCGGATTGGCAAGAGATCGATCTCGACCGACTTCGTTTGTCGGCTGCGGGCAATGGTTCTTTGTTGGAGCCTTATGACGAGTCCGAGCGGGCGGCGGAGCAGGGGTATGTTTCGACGGATGTGATGGAGCAATTGGAGCTTTTCGAAGCTCGGCGGCGCGTGATCCTGGCTTTCTTGGACGCTCTTTTGCCGGAGGCGTGGGGGAATACTGGCTACCATCCGGAGAAGGGGCACATGACGGTGTATGATCAGGCGAACATGCTGGTCGCACATGACACGTATCACATTGAGCATTTGTCGCAGTACTTGTGATCGTTGAGCGTTTCGATTGGTGCCTTTTGGGTGCCGTGGGCTTCCAGCCCACCTCGTGCGGGCAAGATGCCCGCAACTCCCAGGATGCCTCAATCAAAACTACGAGGCTAATTCAGCCAAACACTGGCTTCTCCCAGGCTCGCTTCACCGAGCTAGGGGTCGGAGCCAGTGCCACGACTTTTCTCACTGCCATCTCCCTCTTTCCCGATGCTGCAGCGGACAAGCCCAGCCGCATTTCATTCGAGACCGCTTGCTTATGGAGAATGATCTGCAGTGCTAGAACCCCCATCCCAACCCCCGGCAGCTTCGCTGCTCTCCCTCCCAAAGAGCAAGGGGAAGGGCGAGCCTTAATCCAGTTTCGCCGTCGCCAAAAACTCCGGAGCTTTCCGAACCTTGGTCGCTTGTTCGAAGGCATAGGCTAGCTTGATGAGCTTGGGTTCGCTCCACGCCGAGCCGAAGAACGTTGCTCCGACCGGGAGGCCGTGCACCATTCCGGCAGGAACCGTGATGGCCGGATAGCCTGCCACCGCCGCCGGGGTTGAGCTGCCGCCGGTAAAGTGGTCGGCGTTGATGAGATCGGTCGTCCATGCCGGGCCACCTGTCGGGGCGAAGATCGCGTCCAGCTTGAACTTCTTCATGACAAAGTCGATGCCCTCGTCGCGAGACATCTTGTGGTTTTTTGCCAGCGCGTCCCGGTACTTTTTGTCCGTGAGAGGTCCCTTGGCTTGCGCTTGGATGAACAGCTCCTGCCCGAAGAAAGGCATCTCCCGATCCTTCATTTCCTCGTTCATGCGAATCAGATCCTTTAGCGTCTTGGCCCGGAGGTTTCGTGCGGCGAGGTAGGCGTTGATGTCGTGCTTGAAGTCGTACAGCAGCACCTCGAGCTCGGAATCGTCGTACTTGCCGTGAGTCGGAAGGTCGGCAGGATCGACGATGATCGCACCCATCTCCTTCATCATCGCGATCACATCGTGCATGATCGTCTCGACCCGGTCGTTAAAGCCGAAGAATTTGCGAGCGATGCCGATTCGGGCGCCCTTGAGGCCGTGAGGATCGAGGAACTTGGTGTAGTCGGCCACGCCTTTGTAACCCTTCGAGGCGAAGTCGGCCTTGTCCGCGCCGGCCAAAACGGTGAGAAGGATGGCAGCGTCTCGAACTGTTCTTGTCATCGGCCCGGCCGTGTCTTGACTGTGGGATAACGGCAGAATTCCAGTTCGGGAGACCAAGCCGAGGGTGGGCTTGATACCCACGAGGCCACAGTTGTTCGAGGGGCTCACGATCGAGCCGTCAGTTTCGGAGCCGACCGCCACTGCACAAAGATTTGCCGAGGCCGCCGCACCAGAACCGGAGCTGCTGCCGCTGGTGTTTCGGTCCAGCGCGTAGGGGTTTTTCACCAATCCGCCGCGTCCGCTCCAGCCGCTGGTAGAGCGCGTCGACCGGAAATTGGCCCATTCGCTGAGGTTCGTCTTGCCGAGAATGACCGCTCCCGCAGCCCTCAGGCGCGCCGCGATGAAGGAATCGTGAACCGGGATATTGTCGTCCAGACACAGTGAGCCGGCGGTGGTCTTCATCTTGTCGCCGGTCTCGATGTTGTCCTTCAGCAGGACCGGAATGCCGTGCATCGGTCCCCGCACTTTTCCGCTTTTTCGTTCTTCGTCTAGCCGTCGGGCGATGTCCATCGCGTCGGGATTCACTTCGATGACGGCTCGAAGCGTTGGACCGCTTTGGTCGATCTCGTGAATGCGGTCGAGATACATTTGCGTGATCGATTCGCACGTTTGGCTGCCGGAATGCATGCCGTCTTGCAGAGCGCCAATCGTCACTTCATCCAGTTCAAACGGACGAATTCTCGCACTCTTAGACTCATTTGCCAATCCTTTTCCCGCCATGGCAGCGACTCCCGTGGCGATGCCTGCTTTCAAAAATTCCCTTCGTTCCATAACCCAATATCGTCACCTTAGCACAAACCAAACATCCAGATTCGGAATAACTCCCAAAGTCCAAAAGTCCCGACTTTTGGGCCGTTCACCCGCTTGCCATGTTGCGTTCAGAATTCGTTCAGGCAACACCAGTTAAGTGTTCTCAACAGCCCTTTTGGGGGCGGAGAACATCAGATGAAAAAATCATTCATTGCAATCCTTGCGGTCACAAGTATCGTGGCTGGCGCGGCAGTGTTGGGGCATCAGAAGGCTTATGCTTCTGACCACGCCGACACTCCTGCTATCGCGGCAAATCCGGGAACGGACCTGACCGATGTGTATATCTTCCCGAGCCCATCGAACGCGAATAACGTCGTGCTCGTGATGAACGTGCATCCGCTCATCGATCCGAGTACGAAGAACAGCACGTACCTCGATCCTAACGTTCTGTATCAGTTCAAGATCGACAATAACCTTGACGGAAAGGAAGACCGGGTCGTGCAGGTTTGGGCTACCGGTACCGGACCAACCCAGAAGATTTCGGTTGCAGGACCCAACATTCCCCCCAGCGTTGGCGTGAACAACGGAAAACTTGCAGCCTATTCAACGATGGGAACTTTTGGTTCGGCGTTTAACCCGACCGCCAACATTCAAGCCTATGTGGGCGTGCGAGAAGATCCGTTCTTCTTCGATCTGGAGCAGTTCTTTACAATCTTCCCCGATCGCGCGACTCCGATCAATGGTGTCCCGGTTTCGGACCCCAACACTCCCAAGGCGCTGACCTGGCGAACACCAGGTAATGCGGTCGACTTCCTTTCTAACGGCAACTATGACGTGATCTCCATCGTCGTCGAGATGCCCAAGACCCTCCTCACGAACTAAGACCATGAAGAAACTTCTTATCCCCAGCATTCTTGCTTCGATCGTTTTGGCTGGCTGCGGCGGCAGCAATGGCGGACCGGTTACCGGTACTACCATCGGCCTTTGGGCTACCACTAGCGTCAAAAACGGCAACGTTTACACCCAGATGGACCGCCTTGCAAATCCCGTTGTCAACGAAGTGTTTGGTACCGTTGCCAACGACCAGCACAAGGTGAACGACGAAGTCGGCCCCGACCAAGACAGCCGATTCCTCAAGCCCGAGATCGACAACTTTATGGTGAATGTCGCGGGCCGATCTCAAGCCACGGCAAACGTCGTGACTTCGGTTCTGGTTCCCGACACCATGAAGGCTGACCTTTCGCAAACGGGCAACGCGTCCTACCTCGGATATGAGACAGGCGGTGCCACCGGCGGCAAGTTCGGCGGCCGAGCCCTCACCGATGACGTGGTAGATATCTCGCTCGGCATCGTATTTGGCAACACCGTTTCGGCTCTCGGTCTTGCACCGGATGACGGCAAGGAGATTCCGGCTCTTACCAGCGACAACGTCGGCTCTGGAGGCAAGCACTTCAAGTCGACGTTCCCCTACTTAGGCGATCCTCAGTAAGTCCCTACCCCCGAGGGGCCGCTTGCGGCCCCTCCCCAAATTTCCCAAGAGTACGACTTTGTTATTCTTAATTTGTCGAAACGACTACCCCCTCCGCCGACCCGATCATTGGTCGAAGTTGAGAGGATTGATCGGGTCGGCACCTCCCCCAGGGGAGGAGCGTGGTTAGTGCCCTTGCTCAGAGTCTTACACCGAATTCAATTCCTTAAAAAACGCCATGAAAGCAGCCACTTCTTTCGCCATTCTCGCTCTGTCCGGCGTCGTCCTTTGGGCGGTCTACCCACACGCTCAGGCGACGACGAAACCGCAACCGGTTCCGCATACTCCTTACCGAGCCGAGCTCGCGATGGAAGAGGTTCGGTTCAACGAGATGCGCGTGAAGAACGACCCGCAGGGTGCGATCGGGGTTCGGCAACTTGCGTCGGCTTATCTGACCTACGCCCGCGAGCATGACTCAGCCGAGTACGCGATAAAGGCGGAAGCGGCCGCGAAACAATCTTTGTCAATTCGCCGGGTTGGCAATGCAGGCGCGGCCATCGTATGGGCCGACGCATTGCTGGAGCAACACCGATTTTCCGAGGCCAAATCCGCCTGCGAGGAAGCTCTGAAGATCGACCCGCACGCAGATTCGGCGCTTCGAACCATGGCCGACATATCTTTTGAACTTGGCGAATACGATGCAGCAACTTCGTTCGTCACCTCGCATCCCGAGTTGGTGAAAGATCCCAGCGGTCTGGCGCTTCTCGCTCGTCAATCTGAGATTCATGGTCACCTCGACGAGGCACAGTCTTACCTGCAGCAGGCGGTCGATCAGGCAGAAAGCAAGTACGAATTGCCCGCAACGACGGTGAGTTGGTTCCATGTGAAACTCGGCGACTTCTTGGCTCGGAATGGCAAGCTTGAGGAGTCGCAGCGTCAATACGAAACCGCGCTTACCTTGGTACCCACGAGTTGGAAGGGGTTGGCCGGGGCGTCGCGCCTGGCGGCGTTGCAAGGGAACTGGGCTGGCGTTTTGGAATATGGACAACGCCTTAACCAAGTCGCGCCGATGACCGACGTGGTTGGGTTGATGCAGGATGCGGCCACCAACCTCGGAAGACCCGAAGACGCCAAGCGATTTGAAAAGCAAATTGAGGCGATGAACGCCTCGACGATTTCGGCGGGAACAGGTCCGCATCCCAACAATCAGAAGGGACATACCCACGACCGGATGTTCTGCCTCTACCTTGCGAACCACGGCAAGATGCTCGACCTAGCTCAACACGCGGCCACCCATGATCTTGCCGCTCGCAAGGACATCTACGCGTACGACACCTACGGCTGGGTGACCTACCTCTGGGCGAAATCACGAGGGGATCGGGCATCGATGGTGGAAGCGAATCAGGCTCTTGATAAGGCGTTGGCGACCGACTCGAAGGATGCCTGGCTCCACTACCATAAGGGTGTCGTCGAGGACGCCCTTGGACACAAAGACGCGGCGCGGACGCACTTGTGGGAGGCGTTGAAGTTGAACCCGAACTTCGGGGTTCACGAAGTCGCCGATGCGAAGAAGATCTTAGCGTCAAATTGAACTGGCCATCTCTCGTGTACTCGAAGCTTCACTCGCAAGCTCCTTACGGGTCGAGGCATCAAGATATATCTATCCTAATAGGCGAATTTCGTCATTCCGAATATCGATCACACCTTCTCGGTAAAGGTTTCCGATGAGCTTCTTGAACGAGCCTTTGCTGAGTCCGAATCGTCGCTGGATTTCCTCGGGGGAAGACTTGTCCGAAACCGGGAGCGACCCGCCGTTTTCCCTTAGCGCAGCCAAGAGTCGGTCCTTCTCGTTGAGAGCACCGGCAAAGCCCTGGGGCCTGAGCGAAAGGGCGACTCGTCCGTCCTCACGAATACTTTTGACGTAAGCGTCGCGTACCTCGCCGTACTCCAATCTCTCGTGCCACTCGTCGGGGAAGATCGCGCCCTTGACTTTGTCGTCGATGACGACAGCGATGAAGTGCGGGGTGAAGTCGACCACGATCATCTTGACCTTCTGACCAACCTCTAGGCCCCCGCCGTCTTTGGAATAGAACTTCTTGAGCTTGGTCGAGCAGACGACGCGCTGGGTTAGTTCGTCCCGATAGATTCGGACGACGTAATCTTCACCTTCGAGCATGGTGTACTCCTGCTCGCGCATTGGGCAAAAGAGGTCCTTGGCAAGACCCCAGTTGAGGAAGGCGCCATGCTTGGTGACCGAGACGCATCGCAGGCAGACGAACTCGCCGACGACTCCGTAGGGCTTCTCCAAGGTCGCGACGGGGCGGTCTTCTGAGTCGGTATAGACGAACACTTCGACCCAATCCCGCATGAGAAGATCGTCGGGGCATTGGTTGTTGGGTAGAAGGATTTTGGTGTGACCGTCGCCCAGGTACAGGCCATGCTCGGACTCGCCGATCACCATTAGCCGCTGGTATTCCCCGATCTTCACGAATTCATTGTGACGCCTTCTGAGGCGTCAATTCGGAAGTTCAGACGCTGGAATGACGATTTCGCGCTTGACTCGTTTGAGGTTCGTGCTGAGCTTCGCAACCGAAATCGTATCCGGGTCGCGTCGAACGTACAACGGATTCATCGTGTAATGCGGTTCTTGAAACAAGACCCAAACCTCGCCACCAAAGTCGACCACGTCTTTGACGTCTCTACCCTCGACGCGGAAAACTCCTTGATCGCTTTTGACTGAATCGTAATCGTAGACCCACTGCGTAGCCGGATACTTACGTTGATAAGACACAGTGTTCCTTGGCGAGAGGAGAAATCGGTGATCGGAGACCATAATCCCTCTTGAATTGATTTTCTTAAGGTCCATGGTGGATTCAAGCCGACCGGATGTGTCGAAAACCAGCATCTGATTGTTGAGCTTTTCGTCGATGCGATTTTTGAGGACAGTTACATGGTTTCCATCCAGCGAAACTGCCAAAAAGAAGATGTCTCTAATTGGTTCGCTAATGGGATGATATCCCTCGGCGAGGGTCCACTTCCAAATACGTTTGACTCGGTCCTTCGGCTTATCCGACTTGATGAAAAAGACTTCTGACTTAGTCGGAGACCATGCTACTAAGCGGCTCGCATTCATTTCACATTTGTAGGTTTGTCCCTGCATGCGAATTTCAAAGTAGTTACCGTTGAGCCCAGCTTGAATAGGCTTTCCATCAATGTCGATTTCTCGTTGGTCGATATAGCGAGTGGGAGATTTGGTTGATCCAGCAACAAAAACCCAGAGCGACTTGCCGTCCGTGTTGAGGGCATAAAGCTGGCGAGATGACTTCGCTCCAAAGTTGAGAACAATCGACGTTCCGAGAAATAGAAATACGTAAGCGAGCAGAACTCCCCCAATTCCAAATGCCACCTTGTACTTCGTCTCCATCGCGATGCTAAGTAAACTTACCCCGATGATCTCGTCTCCGCTTCTTATCACTCTGGCTTTGCTCCAAAGTCAAGGTCGAGATAGTTTAGAAAGCTTTGCTTCTGGCTTTGCCGCCAAAGTCGGCTCGGTCCAGACCAACGGCGGACTCCCTGGACCGGTGATGGCATTTGGCGAGAACGCCGCCGTTGCGGCGGTGGCGAAGGAAGGGCGGACAACCAAGGCGATTGTGGTGGTGGCCACGTACGGCAAAGGGCGAGTGGCGGCGGTAGGCCATGGTTCGATCCTCGCCAAGCCTGGCAACGAGGTGATGGCGCGCGAGCTTTTGCGTTGGATTCATCAAGGTTCGAAGCCCGTCGGTCTGTTTCAAGATATCGCCCTCGATCCTGCCTTTGGCGAGGCGAAGCGGTACCAGGGACGGGGACAGATTGCCTCGGCTGTGCGCGAGTGCGGCACGATCGTGATCGGCCAGAATCCCGCCGACGGCGATCCGGCTTCGATTGCTTTGCTCGACGAATTTGTAAAGAATGGCGGCGGATTGATTCTTTGTGGGCCGTCGTGGGGATGGCTCCAACTGAACCCGGGCAAGACGATTAGCCACGACATGAGCGGACAGATTCTCCTTTCGAAGATGGGAATTGGCTTTACGGATGGCACGATCGACGGCCGCAATGGCAAGATCGCTCTGCTGCCTCCGAGCCCGGCCAACCATGTGGGTAAGGCTTTGGCGATGGTGATGAGCAAACGGGTGTTGACGCCTGAGGAATCGAAGACTGCAGGCGACACTTTGGAGGGTGCCCTCAATGCCCTCACGCAAGACAATCCGATCCGTGCCCGGCTCCAGCAAATGCTGAATGTCGACCTTGGCTCGATCCGTCCAACGAAGAAGCATCCGCTTTCCTCCGAGAACTTTCAGATCAGGTTAGCGGCACAAAACTTTGACAAATCGTGGCGGTCATTGCCGCCCGAAGAAGTGAAGATGCACCCCGCTTCTCAAGACTTTCCCGGACCGGTGACTTCTTCGGAGAGGGTCGACAAAGCGGTCACGATCGGCGGCAAGATGCGTCGCTGGTGGTCGACCGGAGCGTATGCTGCGCCGGGCGAAGTGGTCACCCTGCGCCTGCCCGAATCTTTGCAGAACCTCGGGTTGAGGGTGCGAATTGGCGGGCACACGGATACGCTTTGGCACCTTGAGAAATGGGAGCGCTTTCCGAGCATCTCGAATGAGACAGGCTTCAAAAGTGGCGTGGCCAAGATCGCCAATCCCTTTGGTGGTTTGATCTACATCGAATCCAATAAGGAACTTCCGGTGGCTCGAGTCGAGCTCGAGCATGTGGTGGAGGCGCCGGTCTACTTCCTCGGACGGACGACGCCGGCCCAATGGGAGAAGTTGCGGACCTCACCTGCACCTTGGGGCGAAGTCGTCGCCAATAACTGCGTGGTGTGTGTGCCCGCTTCGGTATTGCGGAATCTGGCGGACCCAAAGCCAGTAGCGGAGTATTGGGATGAAGTCGTTCAGCAGGTGGAGTTTCTGTACTCTGTTCCCGCTGGGACACGGGAGGAACGGTACCAGGTCGATCGACAAATCTCGGCGGGCTACATGCACTCGGGCTATCCGATCATGACTTGGGAAGATGTGTCGGCCAAGTTCGTCGACATTTCGATTCTGCGCGGCAACAACGGCGATACCAACTGGGGCTTTTACCACGAGATTGGGCACAATTTCCAGCGGCCTTCGTGGACCTGGGACGGCTGGGGCGAGACGACCAATAACTTGTATAGTCTTTTCGGCGGCGAGCACTTCAACCACGACCTCAGTGGCGGCCATGGCGCGATGAAGGAAGACAAGCGCCTGGAGCGGATGAAGATCGTGAAGGGCGCGCCGGGGGCCGAGGAGTATTTCCACAAAGACCCTTGGTATGGCTTGACGTTCTTGCGGGCCCTCCGCGAGAAGTTTGGTTGGAAACCATTCCAACAGGTGTTTGCTGAGTTTCGCGATTTGCCTCGCAGTGAGCAACCAAGGTCTGAGGCGGAGAAGCAGGATCAGTTCTTGGTGCGCATGTCACGGCTGGTTGGTCGGGATTTGAGCCACTACTTTGAGATGTGGGGCGTGAAGAACTCGGCCGAGGCACGGGAGAAGTGCAGACAGTACTCGCCGTGGCTGCCGAAGGCGATGATGTAGGGAGTCCTGAGTTTTGAGTTGTGAGCCGGGCGTGGCACTGGTACGCGAAACGAGGACCTGTCCGCCATAGCGAGGCACGAGCGGCGGACGGGACGAGTGGAGCTTACCAGTGGAAGTTGCCTTTCTTTTTCACTTGCAAACTCGCAAACCTCGATCGTCCAAACTTCGATCTACTCGGCTCGCGTGCCAGTGCCACGACAATTTCCACCCCCACCGGTTCACCCACGGCCTGTTCACCGACACCCCCAGGAAATCGCATTTACGAATTCGAAAAGTTCGACTCTCTCGGTTCGCCGCACAATGTAAGAGTCGTAAGTGATGCGGCTCACCGGTCTCTCTTGCCAGAGAGACATGTTGGAGCGTGGTCACGCATCTTGGAGCGAGTTGGGAGTTGAGCTTCTAGCGATGCCTCAACCACGAGTTCCGCGAGGCGTTGAGGTTTTCGATTTGAGCCTCGACGCTTCGGTCGCAAGCTCCCTTCGGGTCGAGACATCCCGGCAATTCGTTGGCGATTTTTTCTCTGGCTAACTCGCGATCCCGGCACGTCCTAATTAGAACTGATTTGCTCGCGTGCCAGTGCCACGACAAGTAGCCAAGCGTAGATTTTCGACTTGTGGCGTAAATCTGCGCCCATGCACAAACAAAAATCCCCCCGACTCACTGTGTGAATCGAGGGGATTTTGAATTCGAGACTATGAGGTCTTGATCTTGGCGACGCCCTTGCGTCGGGCCTTGTTCTTGGCTTTCGTTTTGCGGGTGGAAGCTTTCATCTTAACGCGTCGAAACAGTTTGGAACCGGAGGCTTTGGGCATAATGGGTTCATTGTACCCGAGGCGAAACATGCGGCACGGGTGAGCAAGCGCCCCAGACTGTGGACGGAGGACAAGGTCTTACCCGGGTTAGGTTCTACAAAGCTCGCAATAACACTGGTAACTCCGAGCTCCGCACAGGTCGTTACCAGTGCCACATCCGGCCCAACTCTTCTGTGAGCGAGACGCTCACAACTCTCGGAATTACTTCCCGTATCGACGCAGGAACTGCGCCACGTACCCAAATCGATCCTGCTTCTTCTGCACCATTTCTTTGGCGTACTTGATCGCGATCGACTTATAGTCTCGCCGCTCCTTTAGGTAAAGCAAAATCTCTTGCCGAGTCAGTTCGTAGTCGCTGATGAAACCAACCATCGAGGTTGGCTGAGACAGCCATCGGTAGAGAATTTGATCGATCTCGTAGTGGGCCACCGGCTGCAGTTCGATAAAGAATGAATTCGGCTCGGTCTCGGGCTTGCCCTTGGGGAAATGGCCGTAGGTGTTCTTGAGCGTCTCGACCGCAAGTTGCACCGACTCGCCCGGAAAATAATTGCGGAACCGTTGGAACCCGTACACCATTCTCGCGTAGGTATCGGGGTGGCGAACATCGTTGCGAATCGACGCTTGCAGATCCTGATCCGTTGTCTTGCCCCAGTCTTGTTGCGCCTGTTTCTGGATATTCGGATGGTCTGAAGACGAACAGTAAACGGTCAGCTTGCCGGGAAACAGAATTCCGTACCAGCGATTTGTGATTTGCCCAAGGGCATAATACGCCAAATCTCCTCGCGAGATCGTGTGGACATACGGCTTGGCCTCCGCGACTTCTTGGGCCGAGATGACATCCCAATAGTCGGTGTCTGGTTTCCTCTCCTTGGGATCGTAGAATTCGTAGGCGATGCATTTTGAATCCTTGCCTCCCTGGATTGTCAGTTTCGTCGGGTCTGTGCTGCCAAGCTGGGAGGTGAGGTACGGCACCGCCCTTGCTCCCATCGAGATGAGCGTTTCGAGGGCGGGCTTATTGTCTTTACGGGGTCCAAGCGTGTCGGATTTGAACTCATCGACGTACTCGTACTCGTCGGC
>CAMFIS010000087.1 GCA_945952345.1 uncultured Fimbriimonas sp. | reverse complement strand
CTACACCGGCGGCCGCCACGGCAAGAGCCCATTCCCGAATCAGTAGCCTCTTAAAGTGGGCGGTCATTGCTGCCTCAGCAAGTCACCGCCATTGGTGAGGTAGCTCGGTGCCCCTCTACCAATGCTTCGAATCTCGGCAGTACTTCAAAATATCGTCCGCCACGCTCGGCGGCGGAGTGTCACTTGGACCAACTCCATACCGAAGCACCGCGACCTGACCCGCGTGGTAAATGTCGTGATTCGTCATGATCCGAATCATCTCGTATGCCGTCTTCTGCTTGAAAAAATTCGTCGGAACCATCAAATCCAATTCATCATCAGATAATCCAGCCCAGCTAGATAGCCAATATTCTTGAGATTCGAAAAGCAAAGCACCCGCCTTTTCCCAATCGGGCTCGACCGATTTCGACACTTCATACAGGTCGCTCCACCGATACTCAGCCCCACGAAACGCGATGCTCGATTGAACCTTCTTGCAGCCAGCGCAATGGTGCACCAGGCCGTGAATCGAAGCATCGGAGTGCAGGTAGTCCGGACCGAGGTTCGGCAGAACCGCCCACGATTGAGCCTGGTCGACGCCTTCGATCGCCTCGACGAAAGTCTGAAAGGCTTCCTTAGCCTGTTCTTGCAAAAGTTCAACGCGTGTCATCGGATCACCGGCGGTTCGGTCAAGTGTCCACCCAACAAGGTCAACTCGGTAGGGAAGATGCCTTGCGCGGCCAGAAGCTCGCTTATCTGCCCGCCGTGGTAAATATCGTGGCACATAATCCGCCAAATCACCCACTGTCGGGAGACGGCGTAAACCTTGCCTTGGTAGGGCTGCTCGTACGTAGCGTCGAGATCATGCACGGACCAGCGTGACAGCATCGCTGCAGTTGCCTGCCATGTCTCATCGAGCCAGCTGGACAACTCCACCGCATTCGTAATCGAAGATTCTCGGGCAGAAATCTTCGACCTCAAGCCCGAAAACCCTTCCGGATCGATCCTTTCTAACCAGTCGACTCGGCCATCGGCGAGATGCAGAAACACTTCGCCAACCGAGTTCATTTCAGGGTGCGATCGAAACTCCAACGTATCGGAATTCAGATCGACAACCGCATGTACTAAGCTCCGGTTGAACCCTTCCCATCCCTCATACACCGCAGACAACGACTCCATTGCCACGAGTTTATCCAATGCAAAACGGGCAGGCCCGGCGAAGGAAACCGGGACCTGCCACCTCGGTGCGAGGAGCGGTTACAAGCTGCGACGCGAAGTTGCGAATTCGGCGATCCGATAATGTCCACCTGCGAGCTCGAGCGTGTATCTCATGTACGTGGTATTCGAACGATTCCACGGATCATCGAATGTGTGGCGCACATAGACCTGAGCCCAATCGCGACCTTCCTGAACGTCGGTGATATCGAAGTGACGAGTCTTCGTCGTGCTCACCATGTCGGAATAGAGACTGTAAAATTCGTCGCTGTCCAAGTAGTACGGTCGACCAAGCGGAGGATCGATTCGGACGCGGTAACCACGAGGAATGAGGTCGCCCGCCAGGTGGTAATCGTTCTTCTCTACCGAATCGCGGATATCGAGAATGGTATCGTCCAAGTCGCGATTCAGACGCACGTTTCCATCTTCGTAGCGCATCTTGCGTCCTACTTGAACCGGAACTCGGTTAACGTGATATTCAACCTGATGCGGGTCTAGGTAGGCAGGCAGATTGGCATAGTAGTAGAACGGCGAGAAAGCAGGCTCCGATCGCGGCCGATCGAAGATGTAGAAGCGGAAACGGAAAGAGCTGTCACGCCAATCGTTTCCATACCCGAAGTATCCGGAACGATATGCTGGGCTGTATTCCCAAGTTCGAATTTGAGGCTCAGAGATCACGATCGGTGCTCCGTGATCGTAATGGTTGTGGGTGTCGCGATACGTATTGGCGCGGAATCGCTGCTCCATGTCGGAGTCGTGGCGCTGACGATCCCGATCTCGACGTCGATCCCGACCCTGGTCTCCACCACGCCGGTCGTCACGTCCTCGATCTTGAGCGGCCGAGAGGGATGTGAGGCCCACAAGAAGCAGGCTGGTGCAAGCTAATGCAGAAATCTTCAACATCATATAGGTAACAACGGCAACCATTTGTCCGGTTTTCGTGACTGGGACCTTCGCCGGATTGTCTTACGAAAGTCCTATACTTCATTGAGCCGCTAGCTTCGAGCCACTAGCCATTAGCCACTTTAAGAGAACCCTCAATACGATTCCGATATGACAACGGTGGGCACTTTGCACGCAGCACGTCGCACTGGATTTCCATAAAGCAACGGAGTTTTCGCAACATTTTGAATCTAAACCCTTGAATGATCGAAAACAGAATAGTAGAATTCTGTCTGATGAAATCTCTATCGGTAACCCTCGCATTGGTTGGCCTGGTCGCAATGTCCAACGCCAGCGCTTTGCGAGACGAAATCAACTCCATGAACAAGAAAGTCGGCAAGTGCATCATTAAGCGCGATATCGACGGCTTCACGAAACTGGTGAAAGGCGGAGTCACTTCCGACTTCAAGTACAGCGAAGATGGCAAAGTGATGAACTTTGACGAAATGGTCGCGATGATGAAGCAGGGTTTCGCCCAGCAACCAGCAGTGACCTCGGCCAACTCCACCATCGTGTCGCTCAAAGAGAAGGGCAATGCGGCCACGGCTGTTTGCAAGCACGTGATGTCTGGAACGATGATGGGTCCCGACAAGAAGAAGCACAAGTTCTCGATGACGGGATTGAGCACCGAAACCTATAAGAAGATCGGCAAAGACTGGAAGATGGCAACCATGAGCTGGAAGAATGGCGACTTCATGGTCGATGGCAAAAAGGCTGACCCCGCCATGATGGGCGGTGGCGGCGGCGCGGGCAAGTAATCCCGAGCCTGAAGCGAAACCCCTGGTGTCAGATGACCCAGGGCTTTTTCTTTTGCGACACTCGCTTGGTAATCTTCGTAGACCAAGGCGCATATCGATATGAAACGACACGCAACCGCCGTTTGGAGCGGCTCCGGAAAAGAAGGCAACGGCCACCTCACCACTCAGAGCACCACGCTCAGCAATACCCAGTACTCGTTCAATTCTCGTTTCGCCGAAGGAATCGGTACGAATCCCGAAGAACTGATCGCGGCTGCGCACTCCGGCTGCTTTACCATGA
Source organism: uncultured Fimbriimonas sp. (assembly GCA_945952345.1). Taxonomy (GTDB): domain Bacteria; phylum Armatimonadota; class Fimbriimonadia; order Fimbriimonadales; family Fimbriimonadaceae; genus Fimbriimonas. The sequence goes on along the minus strand of CAMFIS010000087.1, from coordinate 10,983 downwards.
AGCTCAGCTTCGTTCTGAACGAGGCAGGATTTACGGCGGATTCCTTGGAGACGACGTCCTACATCAACTTCGAGAACGGCCAGATCACGCAGTCCCACCTCGTTGTGAAAGGTAAGGTGCCGGGAATTACCAACGAGAAGTTCCAGGAATGCGTGAAGGACGCCGAACAGAATTGTCCGGTGAGCCAGGTGCTCAAGGCTGAAATCACTTCTGAAGCGACGCTAGCGCCTTAATTTTCCATGAGGGCGGCAATGCCGACTACGGCGTCGCCGCCCTGTTACCCGACTTTATCGAGGTCTGGCGTTTTGCCAATATCTGGCCCAACTCTAGCCGTGCTTCTTTGTGCCGGCTGCTTTCGGAGCGATCACGTCAAACTTCGTGTCCACCGTTTTGATCATCACGTACTTACCGTTCACTTTCTTCCAGCAGTCCACGCCGACCTCATGAATCGTCTGGGCGCCGCTCTTACCCGTGAGCTTAAAAATGAAATCGAACGAGACATCGATCTGGCCATCGTGAACCTTGGCGCTCTTCAGTTTCTCCGAGGGCTCTCCCTTGGTTGAACCCGTAAACATTGGCTTCACCATGTCCATGAACTCGTTGTACGAAACGGACTTACCCGCGGGATCAACATTGACGAAGTCTTTGCTGAAGAATGACTGAAACCCTTTGAAGTCGAGTTTCCGCATGACCTTATCCAGTTCCGCGTAGCGAGCTTTGATCTCCTTGGGAACAGAGTCGGCATGCACAAGCGGAGAAATGGCGAACAGCGAAAGGAGTCCAACGATGGCCTTCATGTCACTCATTCTAACAACAAAGTCCCCCGTAGGGCAATTCAAATGCGGGGAGCTTTGAACCTGTGTTATGCTAGTAGTGTCCCACCCCATGGTTAGACCCGAACGTATGCGATGGCGTCAAGCGAGCCGAATCGGCTTGCTCGCTCTGTCGGTTGCGGGCTTCTTTGCTGCCGAATCTGTTCGTCCTGTCTCAGGCGCGCAGGGAGAACAGGTCATCACCGCGGAGCAAGCCGCCTTTTTTGAGACCAAGGTTCGCCCGATCCTTGCCGACAACTGCTACGTCTGCCACGGAAAGGACACGCAGTCGGGTGGACTCCGCCTGGATTCGCGTGAAGCAATGCTGAAGGGCGGAGCTTCAGGTCCAGCCCTCACTCCCGGTTCACCCGAGAAGAGCCTGCTCATCACCTCGGTTCAACAGATTGGCAAACTCAAGATGCCCGCCGGTGGGAAACTGAAGGCCGTTCAGATTGCAGATCTTATGAGTTGGGTCCGAATGGGAGCGCCTTGGCCTGCGGCTACCGCTCCGACATCGACGGTCGCAAAGAAAGCACCATGGTCCCTGGCGCCGGTTCGGATGCCTCAGATACCGACGGTCAAGAATGCCAAGCTTGTTCGAAATCCAATCGACAATTTCATTCTTCAAAAGGTCGAGGAGAACGGATTGCCTCCTGCTCCATCAGCCGATGCACGAACGCTGATTCGGCGGCTGAGTTACGACCTCACGGGCTTGCCGCCAACCCCGCAAGAGGTTGACACTTTCGTTGCCGACAAATCTCCAGATGCCTACGACAAGGTAGTTGACCACTATCTAAATTCCCCACGGTATGGCGAACGGTGGGCTCGGATCTGGATGGATGTGGCTCGCTATGCGGACACCAAAGGATACGTTTTCGAGGAAGACCGCAACTATTACAACGCGTACACCTACCGCGACTGGCTCATAAATGCCTTCAATCGCGACTTGCCATACGATAAGTTCATTGTTGAACAACTCGCGGCCGACCGCGTACCAGAAGTCCAGAATGGCGACGACAAACACGACTTGGCTGCGCTGGGATTCCTCACCATTGGCCGCCGATTTCTGAATAGTCAGCCTGATATCATCGATGACCGCATCGACGTTACGATGCGAGGATTCCAAGGGTTCACCGTGGCATGCGCCCGCTGCCACGATCACAAGTTTGACCCGATCCCAACTCAGGATTACTATTCGCTTTACGGAGTATTCGCCTCTTCGTCTGAACAAGAAGCTCCCATTTCGGACAAAGCAATTCGCGAACCGTGGATGGCTTACAACCAAAAGGTTGTTCAGACGGAAGCGGCCATTCACGATGTGCTGGCTGGGCAGATGATCAAGCTTTAGGTGCGCGCTCAACAACCCGACGCCAAGCAGGTGTTCTCCCAGGCGGTGCTCGATACGATTCAGTCGATCCGACAGGATCAGGTGCCCGAAGGAGACAAGCTGCAGAAACTTCGAAGTTCGTTCGATGCTTCTGAACAAACGAAGTTGTCTGGACTAGAAATGGCCCTCGTGGACTTAAAGAAGAATGCGCCCGTCAAGCCGGAGTTCGCGATGGCGATGGCCGATCAGCCTCGTGGATCGGACGGCGTCATCTTTAAGCGTGGGAATCCGAATGTGCGCGGCGACGTGGCTCCTCGCCGATTCTTGGCAGCACTGTCAAAACCTGACGCTGAGCGTGAACACTGGACTAACGGTAGCGGACGCCTTCAACTCGCGCAGGCAATCGCCTCCAAGGATAACCCTCTCACCGCACGCGTGTTCGTCAATCGAGTGTGGATGAACCATTTTGGCAGCGCTTTGGTCCGCACCCCGTCCGACTTCGGTAACCAAGGCGACCATCCAACTCATCCCGAACTTCTCGACTACTTGGCGTCGAGTCTGATGGAGAACGGCTGGTCGATCAAGAAGCTGCACAAACTAATTGTGACCTCAGCCACCTACCGCCAGTCCTCGAACACTTCCCAAGCAGCGTCGATGAAGGACCCTGAGAATCATTGGCTGAGCCACATGAACCGCCGACGACTGGACTTGGAACAGATGAGAGACACTGTGATGTCGGCATCTGGACATTTGGACGTCGAAGCCGTCGGCGGCAAGAGCATCGACCTCTGGACAAAGCCCTTTACACCGCGCCGGGCCGTGTATGGTTTTGTCGAGCGCCAGAATCTGCCCGGTATTTTTCGAACTTTCGACTTTGCATCCCCAGATTCGACGAGTTCGCGTCGGTTCCAAACCACGGTTCCGCAGCAGGCGTTGTTCTTTATGAATTCGCCATTCTTGGTCGAGCAAGCCCAGAGTTTGGTGCAACGGCCAGAAATCAAAGGCGCCAAGGATCAGACATCGAGAGTTCTAGCCCTCTATAAACTCCTCTTCGATCGGGCTCCGGACACCACCGAGATGGCAGTTGCGTCGGGTTATCTCAAGTTGGGCGAAAATCAAGTCGTTGCCCAACCAACCGGACCTTGGCAATACGGCTTTGGCGGTTATGATGCTTCGACTAAAAAGGTCGCATTCACTCCATTTACCACTTTCGACGGAACGGGCTACCACTTCAGCAGCACTTTTCCCGATCCCCAGCAGGGCTACATGGTCTTGAACTCCGTCGGGGGACATCCTGGCCACGACGATCGGCACGCTGTCATTCGCCGGTGGGTTGCGCCAGTATCTGGAACTTACGTTGTGGATGGGTTACTTGTCCATCGGCAGGCACAAGGCGACGGCATTAGAGCTCGCATCGTCTCTGGGAACGGAGAAATGCTGGGCGAGTGGACGGCCCACAATCATGCGGAGGCGACAAACCTAACTTCGGTCACACTCGCTAAAGGAGAAACACTCGACTTCGTGATCGAACCGACCGCGACCGACAACTTCGACTCCTTCGAGTGGACTCCAACTGTTCGCACCTCCGATTCGTCGATGACCTGGAACGCCCGCAAGGATTTTGGTCCACCTCCACCCGCACCCCTCAATCGCCTCGTGCTGTACGCGCAGGCCCTGATGATGACCAACGAATTTGTCTTTGTCGACTAGGAAACCATGAGCCAATACGACCATTCCGAACATGTGCGCAACGCCTTCCTTACTCGGCGAGAACTGCTGGGAACGATGGGTAATGGCTTTGCCGCGCTTGGCCTCATGACACTGTTGGGAGAATCTGCGTTTGCTCAAGGTGGCATTCCCTCGGCGCAATCGCTGCGAGATTCAAACCCGATGGCGCCGCGCCTTCCTCCGATGAAGGCCAAAGCGAAGCGGGTGATTTTCCTGTTCATGAACGGCGGTCCCTCCCAAGTGGACACGTTCGATCCCAAGCCATCGCTGGCAAAGTATCACGGCCAGGAGATTCCTCTTCACCTCCCAACTGAGCGCAAGACTGGTGCCGCGTTCCAGTCGCCGTATAAGTTTCAGAAGTACGGGCAGTCGGGCATCGAAGTCAGCGAGATCTTTCCACACGTCGCCGAGCACGTGGACGACATGTGCGTCATTCGCTCGATGCATGCCGATGTTCCCAACCACGAGCCTTCACTGCTTCTGATGAACTGCGGAGATGCACGGCAGATTCGGCCCTCGATGGGGTCTTGGGTTCTGTATGGACTCGGTACCGAGAACCAAAACCTTCCTGGCTTTATCTCGATGTGCCCGGGCGGCTTGCCGATTCAGGAAACCCAAAATTGGCAAGCGGGATTCCTGCCGGGCGTCCTAGCTGGAACCTATATCGATCCCAACCAGACGGACATCGACAAGATCGTCGAGAACATTCGCAACCATTACACTTTGCCATCGGATCAGCGCGAGCAACTCGATCTCGTCCAGAAACTGAACCAAGCCCACATGGCTCGGCGCGAGCAAGACGCCGCGCTGGAGGCCAGGGTTCAGTCGTTCGAGCTCGCCTACCGAATGCAGAGTGAGGCTACCGACGCCTTCGATACCGCGAAGGAGTCGCAGGCGACGAGAGACATGTACGGTCCAGGTCATTTCGCACGGCAATGCCTCATCGCGCGACGCTTGGCCGAGAGGGGCGTGCGTTTTGTACAGCTCTATCATGGCGCGGGTCAGCCGTGGGATAGCCACGACGATTTGGAAGTGAACCACCGGAATCTGGCCCGCGAAGCGGACCAAGGAATAGGTGCGCTGCTAACCGACCTCAAGCGACTGGGGATGCTGGAGGAAACGCTGGTGATCTGGGGTGGAGAGTTTGGCCGCACACCGACGGTCGAGCTCCCGACGCCGGGCTCGAACGCTGGCAAGATCAACGGCCGCGACCATAACCATTACGGTTTCACATATTGGATGGCGGGTGGAGGTGTAAAGAAGGGAACCGTGTACGGTTCAACCGACGAGTTTGGATTCCGCGCGCAGGACAATCCGGTTCACGTGCACGATCTCCATGCGACGATCTTACACCTGCTGGGGTTCGATCACACCAAGTTAACATATCGCCACGCCGGTCGAGACTTCCGTCTCACCGACGTCTATGGCCAGGTCATCGATGGTATCGTGGCGTAATGGCAGAACCGAAAGCTCCTCGACGTCCGTTCAATCGTGTCGTCCACGTGGGAATGTGGATGACGCTCGCCGTGATTCTGTTCTGGGCGGGCGGCGAGGCGTTCGTCAAAGTCGAGTCGTATTTGCCTTGGGTTCTGGCCGTCTCGGTTTTGATCCTGATTCTCGGGCTGCTGATGCACTACCGGCAGAAGCCACCGACGAATGGTGCCGGTCCGAGTTCTTCGGCATAGCCTTCTAGTTAAGGGCAAGCAGGGGAATCACTACCCCCACCGGTTCGCTTAAGCATGCTCCCTCCGACGTTTTGACTCAATTACGCTCACCGACACCCCCAGGGGTGGAGCGTGATTAATTCCTTTCAACCAGAGCGTTTGGAGCAATTCTACGAGTTGCAAGTCTCACTCCAGGACAAGTAGCCAACGCTACACCCCTGGGGGTGTCGGTGAGCTAACCAGAAACAATCTCCAAGGAGATGGGGACCAGCGAACCGGTGGGGGTAGCTGCAGAGAAAGACATGGAGCCTCCACACCAAGCTGGGAAATGAGACATGTCACCCCAAATCCTTTCGTGTGGAGGCAGCGTTATTACCAGGTTAATTCCCGATCTTGCTCTTGTCCGGATTCGCCGGGCGATGCAGAACCGGAGCCTTGTAGTTCGCCAGGCGCTTGTTAATCTCCGCGATGGCCGCCTCCAGCTGAGCGTCCTTTCCTTGTCGCCACAGGTAAGGATCCAGCTCGACATCAACGTCGGGATCGACGCCGTGACCTTCAACATCCCACTTGCCTTCCGCCACGTTGTAGAACGCGCAGTTGGGTGAGTTGATGTTTCCTCCGTCGACGGTGGGGAAGCCGAACGAAGCGACGAGGCCGCCCCAGGTTCGCTTGCCAACCAATGGTCCGATCTTCTTGTGCTTGAAGAGCCACGGGAACATGTCGCCGCCCGAGCCGGAGAACTGGTTGGCAATCATCACTTTCGGTCCGTAGATCGTCGAGCCTGGCGTTGGCCAGTCCTTACCGGTCCGAGGAGTAAAAGCGCCATCGAGCTGCTTGTTCATCTCGTACACCATGTAGTCGGCGATGAGGCCACCATGGTTGAATCGCTCGTCGACGATGATTCCATCCTTGTCCGCTTGCGAATAGTAGTAGCGGATGAACGCAATCCAGCCACCAAAGTTGGTGTCGGGAACGTGGACATATCCCGCCCGGCCGCCAGTCATTTTTAGAACATAGCGTCGGTTGTCCTCTTCCCAAGCGCGTTGGCGGAGTCCACCTTCGCTCGCAACCGGAACGACGGTCACGTCTCGAGCGCCGTCGCCGTTCGGATTCGGGCCAATCTTGATCTTCACTTGCTTTCCGGCTTTGCCTTCCAGGAATTCGTAGATATCGTTGCTATCTTGCAGAGTTCGACCATCGATGGCAAGGATGTACTCACCCGCTTTGGCGTTGACCCCCGGCTGAGCCAAAGGAGCCATCAGACCTGGGTTCCAAAGCTCTCCGTCATACACTCGCTTGATTCGGTACTTGCCGTCTTCGAATACATAGTCTGCGCCGAGCAGCCCACCCGGATCGCCTGCCACGCCCGGAATATCTCCGCCGCGAGCCCACATGTGGCCGATCACCATCTCGCCGAGCATGTCGGTGAAGAGGTAGTTCAAGTCCTCTCGAGAACAGATATTGTCGACAAACGGAGCGTAGCGTGTTCGCATTTCCTCCGCGCTGATGCCGTGAAGATTCGCGGCATAGAAGAGCATCGGCTCGTTGTTCCAGATCTCGTTGAAGATAGACTTCCACTCGACCTTTGGATCGATCTTAACTCGCATTCCCGAGAGATCGAGATCGCCACTGCCCGGGGCGGCCGGCATCATGGTACTGACGATGGCACCACCCCGTCCCGTGCGGATGAGGGCTTTCGTTCCGTCCGGTGTCGTGGTGATCGAACCACCAGAAGCGAAAGGCGAAACGCGCCGCTCGGCAAACGAGAACTTCGTGATCATGGAAGGTGCACCCGGCATCAAAACGTTGATGCGAGGCGGGCTGGAGACCATGAAGAAGCTGCCGGCCGGTCCGGGTTCCAATGATCGATAGTCGCCCGCCGGAATCGGCAGCGCGATGATTCGATGTTGAATATCGTCGAGGTCGATCGAGAACATAGGTTCTTCAGGCTTTGCGGCGGGAGCTGCCGCGGGCGGCGGAGTTGACTTGCCAACTTCCTCATCGCTCTCCGGCTGAAGAGGGTTGGGCAGGTCTTTGCGAAGCACCACGCAGTAAAGACTGCTCGTCACTACCGTGTTGGTGTAGTTGGACATGTCCAGCCAACTCAGAGCTGGGCCCGCGTTGGTGCTGGCAAAGAAGTACAGATGCTTGCCATCGCGGTCGAAGACCGGGCTCTTGGCATTGCTGAGGCCGTCGGTTATCAGCGTTTTCTTCTTCGATTCCGTGTTGTACAAGAAGATTCCCTGGGCATGATTTTCGAGGTCACGTGCCCAAGTTATCCACTTGGAATCGTTGGACCAACTCACGGCCAAGCTCACTTCTGGATCGGTGTAAATGGTCTGGTCAACCTGCGTGCTCTTTCCAGTGGCGATGTCCAGCATCCAAATCTGGTTGCGATTGTCGGTATATGCAAGCTTGCTGGAGTCGGGCGACCAACTGCTGTTGCCCGCATTGTAGTAGTAAGCAGGCGAATCGCCGAGGTCAACAAGCTTGGTCGTCTCACTGGCCGTATCGTATAGCCCAATCTGCTGGTGGCCACCTTCGTCGGTCACGAACGAAATCGTCTTGCCATCCGGAGACCACGCTGGGTCGCGTCGGTGTGCGCCCTGCTCTTTGGTGATCTGTCGGGCATCACCCTTGGCGGCCGGAACGGTCATGATCCACCCGCGGCCCGCGACAACGGCCCGCTTCCCGCTTGGCGAGATATTGATTCCAGTTAAGAATCGGCTGACATCCTTGAACCCGGTTCGAACTTCTGGGAAGTCGGCGTGGATGTCGATCGGAACTCGGGTCGACTTCTTCGACGCGAGATCGTAGATGTTGATCGAGCCGAGCTTTTCGTAAACGATTCCACCTGGGCCTGCGCTTGCAGACTTAATATCAAATCCTTTGCCGGGGATTTCTTCTTCGACTCGGCGGGAATTCACGTCGTAGCTGCTAAGGCCGACCGGACCTTTCGGGTCGCTAAGGTAATAAACCTTGTTGCCCACCCACATCGGGTTGTAGTCGTTCCAGCCCTTGCGTGGAACTTCCACTACCTTGGAATCCGACATTTGGCCGATCCAGATCGAGTAAGCCTGTCCGCCCCGATATCGCTTCCAAGCATCTTGCCATTTGAATCCGGGCACATAGGCGAGTTCCCTTCCGTTAGGCGAGAAGCTGGCCATGGTGCCCATCGGAAAGGGAAGATCTTTGGGGACGCCGCCATCGACACTCACGCTGAACATGCGCGGCGCATCGGTGTTGGACATCATCGTCGATGAGAAGATGATCGATTTGCCATCGGGCGCCCAACCCATCACCTGTTTTCCGGCCGGGTGGTAGGTGAGTCGCTTCGGCACGCCGCCATCGGCGGGAACGGTAAAGACGTCGCTGTTGCCATGATACTGACCCGTGAATGCAATGGTCGAACCGTCGGGTGAGAAGTAGGGATCGCTCTCGATGCCGGGGGATGAGGTCAGACGCTTCGCCTCGCCACCGGAGCGGGGAACCGACCAAAGGTCACCGGCATAACTGAAAACGATGGTGGTCGCGTTCATCGTCGGGTGTTGCATCAGCATCGGATTTGGACCGGCGTCGAAGTCGGGGTTTCTCGGATGCGAGAGGAGTATGAGCAACGGAAGAATGGCCATTGCTGACGTTTTACCTGAGCACGTCAGAATTTGGGTTCCAACTGGATATAGCCATTACTCGTTCGTTATGTTCGACTCTCTCGGTTCGCCGCACAATGGTGGAAATGCCAAATCATTGCGGCTCACCGGTCTCTCTTGCCAGAGAGACACGGCTCAGATTGTCGGCTTGGAAATAAGGAATCGAATGAATGAAGTCCACAGGCGCTCTTTTTCGGACATTTTTCACAAAATGCTACTAAAAGGTTGCATATCTGTGAAACATATCCTATACTTTACTTAATGGTAAAGTGTTCAGATCAACAATTGGATACGCTCTTCGGCGCGCTCAGCGAGCCGGTGCGACGATCGGTGGTCCGAACACTGGCAACCGGAGAGAAGTCGGTCAGCGACCTCGCCCAACCCCACAACATGACCATGGCGGCGGTGATGAAACACATCGCAGTCCTGGAGAATGCAGGATTGGTGAAGTCCGAGAAGCGCGGACGGGTCCGTTACTGTCGATTGCAAGTCGAGCCATTCGACTATGTGCAGGAATGGGTAACCGATACAACTGCGTTCTGGAACCGACGCCTCCAGGCTCTTGCCAGATTCGTGGAGGATGACTCCACGCCCACCCCTGAAGATCGGAGGAATTGAAACATGCAAACACTCGTAACTGAAGACATACTCGCGGACCACAAGGTGGTTTCGCAACAAGAATGGATCTCGGCCAGCCAAGATTTCCTGGCTAAAGAGAAGGAGTTCACTAAGCTCCGAGATGAATTGAATGCCCAGCGGCGAGCCTTGCCATGGGTGAAGGTCGATAAGAACTACACGTTCGAAGGCCCCGACGGCAAGGTGACCCTGTCCGAGTTGTTCGGCGACAAGAGCCAACTCATCGTATACCACTTCATGTACGGGCCAGGCTGGGAGGAAGGATGTCCTGGTTGCTCGTACGTGAGCGACAGCGTGGACGCAGCCTTGTTGCACATGGTCCCGAAAGATGTCGCTTATGTTGCGATCTCCACCGCGCCGTACGAAGAATTCCAAGGGTTCAAGAAGCGTATGGGCTGGAACTTCCGGTGGATTTCCTCCGCCGGCAGTGACTTCAACTACGACATGAACGCATCTTTCCGACGCGAAGACCTCGACGCCGGACCTGTGATGTACAACTTCAAGGTTCAGCCGCTCAAGAGCGAAGAGCAGCCTGGCCTCACGGTGTTCTACAAGGATGCGGAAGGGAGTATCTATCGCACGTATTCATCCTATGAGCGTGGATTGGACATGCTGATCAGCACCTACAACTGGCTCGACCTTACGCCGAAGGGCCGCGAAGAGAACAGCGCGATGAGCTGGGTCAAGTTCCATGACCAGTACGGAGCCTAACCATGTGCCCAGCATGTTACGCCGCCCTGGCTTGGTCGATCGCGGGTTACGCCGCGGCTGGCGGAGCCTCTACGTTTGCCACGGTTAAGGCCGTGAAAGCGGTGAAGAAGATTCGACGCAGTAAGATTGACTGACGTCGCAAATGCAATCGTCCAAGCTAACCTTGGACGATTGCACTTCGTTAAGCTGAAAGCCGCGTTAGCGCTTCGCTTTCGTAGTGCCAGGATTGCCGTTATTCAGCTTCACTGAATATCGAATCATCTGAATATTTGTCGGCAAAGACGACTTCGAATCCAGCCTGACAATGTATTTCTCTGTCGTATCCTTCGGCGCCAAGACCAGAGTGTTCTTGTTCGGACCAAAGTCGATGGACTTGTAGGCTTTGGGGCTCAGATTCAGTTTAAGCTGAGTGGGTTTTGCCTCCTTGAGCGTTAGGTCGACATAGTTTCCTCCCG
>CAMFIS010000086.1 GCA_945952345.1 uncultured Fimbriimonas sp. | reverse complement strand
GTTGAGATCGGTGACAATGATCTGGCTTTGCAAAGGCGCGTAAAGGTCCATCAGCTTTAGGGCAGCTTCTCTTCGTTTTGCGCCGATGACGATTCGGTCGGGTCGCAGCGTGTCTTGGATCGCGGAGCCTTCGCGGAGGAATTCGGGATTGCTAACTACGTCGTAAAGCTCAGGCGAGACACCTTGCTCGCGAATGATGAGCTCCACCATGTCACCGCTGCCGACAGGAACGGTGGATTTGTTGACGACCACGGTGTGCTTGTCGATGTTCTTACCAATCTCGCGGGCGACGGCTTGGACGGCGGAAAGGTCTGGCGTTCCGTCGGCTCCGGGGGGAGTTCCAACCGCGATGAACACAACTTCGCTGGCGCACACGGCATCGCGGATGGAGTCGCTGGCGACGAAGTGTCCGCTCCTGAGCGTGCGTTTCAGGATCTCTTCGAGACCCGGTTCGTAGATCGGTGGTTCTCCGTTTCGAATCTTGGCTAACTTGGCCTGATCCTTATCGACGCAAATGACTTCATGTCCGAGGTCGGCAAGAACCACCCCGGTTACGAGGCCAACATACCCCGTCCCTACAACCGCAACTTTCATGAATTTTTCGTGAGCCCAGTCTCATATTATCGGTTTGAGGCGGGCTCCCGGTTAGGCGGTGGGACCTTTAATCCATCGAAAACGGAGAGTTAATTTCCTCGTGGCGAATCTCGTCGACTGGCTCGCTACGACCCTTGCCGGCGTAGAGTTTGTCGGGGAAGTTGAGCACGTAGGCATCGCGGTCGCCGATGTTTTTGTAGCCGTGCACCACACCGGGCGGGACGATGACGGCACAAGGATTATCTTGCCCGACGACGAGCTTGAGCTCCCATGGTTCGTAGCCCTCGCGGTTTTCCCAAAGGCGAAGTTCGTAAGCGCCGTCGACGAAGGCGAAGAGGTCGGACTGGTGGGTGTGTTCGTGCGGCCCGCGCGAGATGCCAGGATGGGTGACGCTGATGTAGGCCATCTCAGGAAAGAATCCATCAGGCAGCTCGTCGGACCGGAAAAGCTCGGTGAGGTGGCCGCGGGAGTCCTGAAAGGATTTGAGATTTCGGATCACCACGCCGTAGGGCAAATGCATGGAAAGACTTTACCGTGTAAGAATTTCCGCCACAATAGAATCTGTGCGGATAGTACTCACGGGTGGCGCGGGATTCTTGGGCTCGCATTTGGCGGATCGGTTGTTGGCCGAGGGCCACGAAGTGGTGATCGTCGACAATTATATCACCGGCTCTCCGGCTAATATTTCGCACTTGTCTGGCAATCGTAATGTACAAGTTTTGGATTTAGACTGTAGCAAATCACTAACGGTCGATGGTCCTGTAGACTTCGTTGCGCACTTCGCTTCGCCGGCATCGCCGGATGATTTCAAGCGCATTCCGTTCGACGTTTTGCGAGTGGGATCGCACGGTACGGAGAACTGCTTGGAGCTGTGTGTAGCGAAGGGCGCGAAGTTTATTTTCGCTTCGACGAGCGAAGTTTATGGCGATCCGCTCATCTCTCCGCAGCCGGAGTCGTACTGGGGCAATGTGAATCCCAACGGTCCGCGTTCTGTATACGACGAGGCGAAGCGGTTCGGCGAGGCGACGACGATGGCTTACCACCGGTTTCGCGGGGTGGATTCTCGCATCATTCGATTCTTTAATACCTATGGTCCGCGCATGCGACTGGACGATGGCCGCGTAGTGCCGAACTTCATCTCGCAGGCTTTGCGTGGGGTTCCGCTGACGATCTACGGCGACGGCACGAACACGCGTTCATTTGGGTTCTATGCCGACGCGATCGACTGCGTATACCGACTGATGATGAGCGACGTGCACGATCCGGTGAACATCGGCTCGCAAGAAGAGCGGACGATGTTGGAATTCGCCCAGGCGGTTCTTCGAGTGACTGGTTCTTCGTCAGAGATCGTGTACATGGAAGCGGCAGAAGATGATCCGAAGCAGCGCCGCCCCGATACGACGCGAGCACGGGAGCTTTTGGGTTGGGAGCCTACGACCTCGCTTGACGAGGGACTGGCGAAGACGGTGGAGTACTTCCGCGGGATCGTCTAGGCTGTCGGACGACAGACGTCTCGTCTGTACAGTCGCCTATCGCGAGGCAACCTTATTTACCCTGGCTCCGTTGGGGAACAGGTGAACATTCTTAAGGGTCACGGTCCGATATGGGCGAGCTTGTACGATGACCTTCTTAACTTCCTTTCTCCGACTCTCTTTGCCAAAAAGGTCGAAACCAACATAGCCATCCTGTGATGTGCTGTAGTTCTGAGGGTCGTGGAGCTTGCCGTCGAAGCCTTCGTAGAGAACCTTGTAGTTTTGATTGGAAAACTCTTTGGGGACACGGATTTCGAAGTCATCGTAGACGTGTCCGGCATCGTGGGAGCGCTTCAATTCGTAAGAGGCATTTCCGGCGGGTTCTTTGCCCCGCGGGACATCGATAACCTCTCCTTCCATGATTGTGTTATAACTGCCAGACGCAATGTCGAGATTCAGGTCCGTTGTTTCAACATCTTCATCGGCGTAAAAGTTTAGATTGTAAATATGGCCCTTTTCGCAGACGATTACGGCGTCATCCGTTCCTCCCTGGACAAGCGTCTTCGTCGAGTGCAATTGGAAGTAAGGATGATCCAAATATTCGGACCCAACTCCCAGAGCGACACTTAGATATCTCTTTCTTTCTTCATTGTTCCCTGGAGCCCAGAGAGTCCTTTGTCGCTCCGAATAGGGCAATGATGTTCCATCCTGATTCCACTTGCGATTCTGCAAACCGCCACGAAAAGGCGCGGAAACCGAGAGAACGCTCACGCCGGTCGGCAACTGGAAGCGGTTCGATTCACTTGGCACCGCTCCGCAGGCGAGCAATCCTTTCGCGGCAACTTTGAAGTCTCGCCTTTGAAGGCTCAGGCGAGTCACTCTGGACAAGTCGATCTTCTCAGAGTCCCTTACGAAGAACTCCGAACTATCCCCCAACGTGCTGGTGTACGAAGAATCATTTCCAGGTTCAATCACGAGCCGATATTCGGAACGTGGCTGACTGGGATCGATGCCAACTTTGAGAGTGCACAACGCGCTAACATTTCCTGAAGTCTCACTTATCGAAACATTCTTCGGTAAATGCTTCGGATCAAACGATTCGATCTCGTGCCAATTGTCGGCCGAGGCTTCAATTTGATAGGGAATCGAAGCACTTGAATCCAGCAATGGATATTTAAACTCGAATTGACCATGTAGTGAGGACGTGGAATGCGCGGGAACTTCGCCCCACGTAATGCGAGCAACTTGTGCGTAAGGAATCTCAACCTTCAGGATTCGAGGATCCGAGTTTTCCCTTCGAATCGGATTGGTGTAGTCGGACACAAACGCATCCTTCATCGGGATATCCTTCCCGTTTTCGTCGTAAGCCTTTTGGTTGGCAACGTCCACGACGGCTATGCGCCCAACTCGCAGTCCGAGTATGTTGCCTGGCGTGACCTTATCTCCGACGGCTTTGTAACATGCAAATCCTCCTGCCGCCACAATCGCCACGATGACGAGCTTTGGAATTGGTTTGAGGTCTCGATATCGCTTCATCAATTTGGGCTCAAATGGACGTTCTTGAAGACATAGTTGCGGACTTTTCTGCCGCGCAGGATGATCGTCTTGAAATCGTCGACGCTTGGGTCGGGTTCGTTGACGATGGCGCCGATGTAACCGTTCGTCGGTGACGTCGAGATACCGCCGTGCTCCCGCCCATCTTTGCCGATGTAGACAATCTGCAGATCTTCATTGGCATATTCAACGGGGACTTTGACGCTGCCCACGATTTGCTTTTGCGTCGGTCCACCGAAGATCTGGATCGCGGCGGAGCCCGAAGGTTCGGCACCTGGCTTTGCTTCCACGAACTTGGAGGTGCGAGACAATTCGGTGTACGGTCCGGCACCGACTCGGATGGGCACATCGACCGTCTTCAATGTTGGATCGAATTCAACGTACAAGCTCGATCGAGTTTTGCCATCGTCATTGGGATTCAATCGCCAAGATGCGCTTTGGTACAGCGAGGCGCATTTGCCCACATTAACCGAGACATTGCTGGCGTCCTCACCAACCTCGACAATGATATGAACTTGCCGCTTGCCTTTCGGAGTAGTTGCCATCTGGACATGGTTTATGTCGCAAATCTCAGCTTGCATGGGCCTTCCATCGGGAGCCCATCGCTCATATTTATCCTTCGGGAACCAGAATCCTCGGCCGAGGGCAATGACCTTAACCGAATGATCGAATGGCGTTACATCCTTTGCGTTGCCTAACTTTCCAAACGCCAAGAATCCGGATTGGAATGGATGGAAATATCGAATGTACAGCCGCGCGCTGGCAATCGGCTTGTGTGCGTCCGAATGGTATGCCTGCAGTTCGGTGTAGTGTTCGCACGAATTCCATTCATGCACTTGGGTTGGGTTGCTGTTGGGCAGGATTTCTACCTTGAACGAGGCATGGGCTAGGTCTTTGGTGTAATTCGATAGATTAGAGACCCAAACCGGCGTGAACGGTTGCTTGGGATCCGTTCGAAAGTTCTTCGATGGCGCGCGCCCGTCCCAAGTGTCGATTAACTTCCAGTCATCGGTCACGACTTCCATCTCGTACGGTGTCGAGTTGGAGGTGCGGTTGATAGGAAAAGGGAAGACGGCGAGACCGTTGTCAACCGTTCCTCCTTGCCAGTCCTCGTTGCCGTATCGAATTCGCATGGCATTTGCGCCCTTAATCTCCATTCGCACGTCGCGATTCGTCGGGTAGGTAAACGAGTAGGTCGTGTTGGTATTGGTTAATTGAGGATCGTTTGTGGGGAGAGCATGGCCAAATTGGTCAAAACCCGTGTGCTTCTCATTGTCGATAAGCACCATGCGGCGCACTTTTAGCCCAAAGATGTTGCCTGGCGTGATCTTATAGGCAAAAGCTCGTATGCCGATCACCGAGGTTCCAATAACCGCGATTGCGACGGCTGCCTTTCGCCAATTCATGGGACTATTCTAACCTGATTGATAGTCTAGTGCGCAAAGAATTTATTGAAGGGCTAAGAGGATAGCTCGACCCTGGTGATAGCCTTCGGTCCAAGCATCGCTCTTGTTCTGGCTCTGAAGTGGAGTTCCGTCTTCCAAGACCTTCGGGCGCCAGCCGCCATGTTCGCGATCGATCATGTGATCCTCGATAAACCGCCACTGCCGATCTCGATAGGAATCGTAGGGTGAACCATAACGATTCGCCATCATGCGGAGGACATTGAACGACTCCGCCTGTACCCACCA
Organism: uncultured Fimbriimonas sp.; assembly: GCA_945952345.1. GTDB lineage: Bacteria > Armatimonadota > Fimbriimonadia > Fimbriimonadales > Fimbriimonadaceae > Fimbriimonas. The sequence goes on along the minus strand of CAMFIS010000086.1, from coordinate 8,884 downwards.
AATCTTGTCCTTATCGTGCGGCTCTTGGTCGAAGTGGCCCTCGTTAAACATCCCGCCAAACCGTTCATCCCAGCCAACGGCAAGAATTCGATCCACGATGGTCCTGGCAATTTCACATGTTGCTTCGACCTGGTCATGAACGGCTTCGGCGGCTTCGACGAGGAGGAAGGCCGTTTCCATGGCGTGGCCGTACGAGTCGATGTCCGAAGCGGCGTGATACTCCGGCGTCGTGTAGTAGAGAAGGCGTCCGTCGGGCAGGACAAATTTGGACCGAAGGATATGCAAAACCTTGTGCAATCGTTGGGCAACCTTTCGATCCTTGCTCGCGGAGTACAACTCGGTCAGTGCCTCCAGGATATGGAGGTGCGTGTTCATCGACTTCAGCCCGTACGGCGTGCCGATCGCGTCCTTTTCATCGCCAATTAAGTGCGGCTCGCCTTCGGACCAGAGCGCTTCAAAGTAACCTCCGTTCGAAGCGTCATGCCCGTGGAGGTCGAACCATTGGAACACCCAATTCGCATCGTCCACCTTGCCGGCCTTAGCCAATGCAAAGCACGCGAAAGCCTGCCCGTAAAGGTGCTTTTCAGGATCGGCGACAGTTCCGTCCAGCCCGACTTTCCAATAGAATCCGCCGTAGTCGTCGTCCCAAAACATCTCCCAGAGGGTCCGGCAACCATGCTCCACTGCCTCGATGTGACCGCCCGCCCCCGCCAGCCAAATCATCCGGGTGTGGTACACCAGCGACCGGGTTTCATCCGGCAAAGCCGACCAGTCGGAAGCATAGTTTTCATGAAAGCCCCCGTGCTCCTTATCGATAGCACGAGGGATCCAGCGGCTCAGAATCTCGTCGCGAAAGTGAGCGGCGAAGTCTATCGCTTAACCTGCCAGCTCTTCCAATAGTCCGGGTCTTCGATGTCCAGCGCAGCTTGGGTGATTTTGAACGGCCGGTGGGTGTCCACCATCACTGCCAGCTCTTCAGTCTGTTTGGCGCCGATGGAAGCTTCGACGGCTCCAGGTTGCGGGCCGTGCGGAATTCCGAGCGGGTGAATCGTGATCGAACCTTCCTCGATGCCTTTGCGCGAGCCGAACTTGTCGTTACAGTAATACAAGACCTCGTCACTATCGACGTTGCTGTGCACATACGGAACCACGATCGCGTCGGGATGGTAGTCGAGCATGCGCGGGCAGAACGAGCACACCACGAAGCCATTGCCTTGGAAGGTTTGGTGGATGGGTGGCGGCATGTGCAGCTTGCCCGTGATCGGCTGAAAGTCGTGAATGTTGAACGCGTAAGGGAAGTCGTATCCATCCCAACCGACGACGTCCAGCGGATGGTGAGGCATGGTGTACATGGTCAGGTGGTTCCGGCTTCGAATCAACACCTTGAAAGCTCCTTCTTCGTCGTGAACCGGCAGATCGGACGGTGGTCGAAAGTCACGTTCTTTAAACGGAGCGTGCTCCATCAACTGGCCATATTCGTTGCGGTACCGCTTCGGAACTTCGATCTTGCCGTACGAGACGATCGCGAGCATATTGACGGGCAGCTTGTCGAAGTGGAGCTTGTAGATGGTGCCGCGGGGGATGACGATGTAGTCGCCTTCGCGGAAGTGGATGGTGCCGAACAGCGACTCCATGTGCCCGCTGCCGTCGTGGATGAACAGGCACTCGTCGCCGTCAGTGTTCTTAAAGAAGTAGTCCATCTGGTCGGCGACGAGGACCTGGTTCCACTCCAAGTCGCCGTTGCCCATCATGCAGATCCGGCCCGTGATTGCATCGCCGAGAGGCTGCAGTCGCTTGGTTTTGAGATGCAGATGACGCAGGGCTTGTTCTTCCAGATAGACCGGCGCGCACGAGCCCATGTCTTCCCAGCTCGTGACTTCGGTGGGAAGGTGGATGTGATACAGCGTCGACATGGTGCTGCTGAATCCGTGGGTGCTGAAAAGCTGCTCGGTGTAAAGCCCGCCGTCGGGCTTGCGAAACTGGATGTGATGCTTTTTGGGAAGCTGTCCTAAGGCTACGTAACGCATGGTTCTCTCCTTCGAGGTGTGCTTGAAAGTGTACACCCGGGAAGCCAAGGTTGCAGGCAGATGTCCTGGGTTGAATGGACCTTATACTGCGGACAGGCAGCTAGGGCCGTCGCCTTCCACTTACGGCTGATATGTAATGTCGTCGATCTGGCACTTGTCGTAGTTCTTCGTCACTTTGCAATGGAACTCCCACGTGCCGCCGGGGCCAAGGCTGTCGATGCGATCATCGGCGGTGCCGACCTTGGTCTTATCCGCTTTGTAGAGTCCAAATTGTACGTGCAAGTTCTTCAGTGGCTTGTCCCCGTAGTTTTGGATTTGTCCGATGATCACGTCTTGTTCGGCAGTAGTATTTCGCGCATCGTACACCAGCGGCCAGTAAGGATAGGCGACTCCAGGATCGAGCCCTTTCTTTTTTAGAACATCCGGGTCAGGCTGTTCGTATGTTGAATGGCCACTGCCACCCTCGATGCTGACCTTGGGACCGTTTGTTTGCGAGCTTTGCTTGGCGAGGTATGAGATGCCCCATAGGATGATTCCGATGATGACTACGAAGCCGAAGATGCCCATGAAAACATTCGCTCCGGTGCTCGCTCCGCTTTTTGCCGGTTGCTGCTGCGGCATGACGTAGACCGGCTGCATCATCGGCTGAGCCATCGGCTGCATCATGCGCGGAGCTTGTCCGCTCAGGATGGCTTGGGCGATCAAGCCGGGTTGCTGTTGGGCCTGATACTGGTACTGGAGCCAGTTCATGTCGACGCCCATGGTCGACGCCCCAGATTGCTCGATATAGCTGAGCCATTCGGGAAACGTCATGGAAGCATTTTACAAGGCAAAGCCCGAATTTGTTGGGTGCGAGAATAATTCCATCGAAACTCTCAATCTCAGCTTCAAATCCGCTATCATTAGGAAGTTCACTTCCCGGCTTTAGTGCCAGGTTTTGAAACGCCTCTAGGTTTTACGAGAAAAAATCTCGAAAAATGTGTGAGGTTTGCTCTAAAGGTTTTCGGAAAGGCTACCGATAACCAAGTGTAGGCGAAAGCCAAGGACAGAAAAACGGCACGACGAGGGTGACCTCGATCACGCAAAGCTTATGGGTCTTGTTTCGGAGCAGAGAATCCGACAATAAGAAAGCCGAGTTGCCTGTCTGGAATCGAGCAAGGAAAATGACATGCGGATTTCAGACGCTGAAGTAAAGAAAGCATTGAGCGGGTTTACCGCTCCGGAAGTTGAGAATCGAGACGAGGATCTTAAACTCGTGCTCGGAGTTGAAACAGAGGAAGACGCATCGGAACGCGATGCCCAATTGGTCAAGGACCTAACGAAACAGGTTCTGGATATGCCCGACCGCGAAGATATGATCGCCTCTCTGAAGGCACGCATCGAAAGCGGCGAATACAATCCATCCGCCGAAGAGATCGTGGATACCATGATCCGACGAGCCATCGCCGACCGCACGCGATAATCCTTCCGAAGTTCCCAGCAAAGAGCCATGCCACTGTCGGCATGGCTCTTTGTGCTTTACAGGTTCTTCTTGGCGAATTCGACGATCTTGGCGAGCGCTTCAGGGATCATCGGGCCAGTGAACGCGTCATCGTTTCCATCTTTGGTCGACTTGAAATTGTGGCTGGCATCGGGAACCAGAAGTGAATCTAGAACGCCGTTCTTTCGAGCTTTGAACGTAGCGATCAGGACCGGGGCATCGCGCTCGGCCGAGACTTGGGTGTCGTGTTTGCCGTTCATCACCAGCACGGGACCTTCGTATTTCTTGGCGAGTTCGGCAGGATCGATGCGGCAATAAGATCCGATGAGATCGAGGGCCGTCGGATTGAAGAGCGACTCAAGTCCCTTCGGTGGGGTACCAGGCAATGGCAGGTGGTTTACTAACGCCTTACAAGCATTGTCGGTGTAATCCAAATACACCTTCTGTTGGTCCGGCTTTAACCCGCTCCTCTTAAGGCTCCGCTCGATTTGTTCGTGCAGTATCGGGCCCATCGGTCGTCCCGTCCCACCCATCGTAATCATGATTTTGGGTGCATTGGGTTTGCCGGCACGATCGGCACCAATCTGGAGAGAAAGCAACGCACCTTCGCTGTGACCAAGGATTCCGACGCGAGACTTATCGACTTCTGGTTGCGAGGCGAGGAAATCTAATCCGGCGGCGGCATCACCGACGAAGTGATCCCAGTCGAAGAACTTGTTCATCGCCCTGGCATCCTTGGGCCATGTGGCTGCGTAACGAGCAATTGCCCTCTTATCGAAGCGTAGGGAAGCGATGCCGTTCTTGGCCAGCTCCTCGGCAATCTGCTTCAGGAGATCGGTAGTGATTCCGAGACCCGAATTGCCGTTTCGATCGGTTGGCCCACTGCCTGGCAAAAGCAGTAACGCAGGAACTTTGCCCTTAGCATCTTCTGGAAGTTGAAGCGTGCCTTCCAAGGTCAGGTCTTTGACCGCGAACTTAACTTCACGGGCCGAACCTTGCTGCTTCACAGCACTTGGCGAAGACAGCGGCGGGGTGGGGTGTGAACAACCAAAGGACGACAAGATCGCGCATGCGACGAGGCAATGCGAAAGGCTCATATCATTACTATGGCCGACGCGCAACCAAGGTTGCGGATCACAGACTGAATTCGACGGTCGCAACACTCTGCGGAGGCAAACCAACCACCCAACCGTCGCCAACCTTCTTAACCGGTAAGGCCCTTGGCTGCGAGGGGTTTGTGGGGTTCATCAGGAATCCTCGACAGGACTTTACTGGCGACTTAAAGCGAACGTCGGTGGAAAGTGGGGAACTCTTCGAGATGAAGACCACGGTCAGGCGTCGTCGGTTCTTAGAGCTTAGCGCGGCGTAGACGGAACCACTTTGAGTGTTGACTCCGCTCACATCCAATCCCAGATCGCCAAACTTCGATCCTTTACCGTCGTAGTTGAGGTACGCGGCGAAGCCGGCAATCTGTGCAGGCGAATCCGGTGAGATCCCCCAGTTGCAAGCGGCAAAGAGCCCGTACTTTCCGAAAATGCCGAGCACGTCGGCCTGAGCCACCGTCCCGCTTGGGTCCTTAGCGCCGCCATAGTTGTATTCGGTAATCGCCAGCTTGGTGCCTGGATAGTGATCGGCGATTTGCTTCATGACTCGAGGCAAAAGGGCGATCGGCTTTTTACCTAACGAGTCGGCGATCCAACTGGTTTCGACATAGCCGGGATCCCACAGAGATCGTGGCGCCTGCATCCGCGCGTCCAACCCTGCAGTCTTGGGTGAGTCGTCGGTGATACGGAATCCATTGCCACGAGCTTCGGGATACCAGTGAATATCGAGAACGTCCAGCACTCGCTTTCCGGACGACTTCTCCGCCGTCTTCATCGCGTCGAGGTAGGTGTTGAGAAAGTCTCGCTTGTTCGCGTCCGGCGCATCTTGGAGCACACGAAAACCTTGCCAGCCGTAGTTGGCCGGACCGAATACCAAAGCCTTGGGTGCGACGGACTTGATCGCCCGGCCGTACTCGATGTTATTTTCGATTAACTCCGCATAGGTGAGCTTCTTGGGATGGATTCTTTCGTGGGTATTCGCCCACAGGTCGGGTTCATTGTCCAGGCTGTACCAGATGGGCTGGCCAGCGGGCTTCGACCGCTCCATCCAAGCGACAAACTCGTCTTGGTAGACCGCTCGGTCTTTCGTATCTGGAGGATAGATGTACTTGCCACCTGGCTTCTTGGCGTACGATTTGAGGAAGCGGGTCGAGAGATAGTTCGGCGTTTTGTTGACGTCGCCGTCGCCCTTCTTATCCGCCGCGACATAGCCTATAGTTGGGACGGTAATCAGGACGGCCGCATGGTTGGCATGGGCCGCTTTCATGTAGCTGCCAGGTACGTAGCCGGCCTCGTTCGACTTGGCAAGATAGTCATCGTTCTGATGATGCCAGTCGGAGCCCGCATTGCTCGCGTTGGTTTCCCAATTATAAGCCGTCATTCGATTGCCGCCTTGGCGAACAAGCGGATAGCCTGAGCCCATCTTGCCCCATTGCATGTTATTTGCACCATAGATGTAGGGCGATATTGGCTTTGTGTGGATCAGATCGATCGTAACCGGAGGCGTTTGCAGCAAGAGTCCAAGGAATAACATCGGGTTTAGCCCGATGTTATCACAGTTTCAAGAACAGCGTCTCAGCCTTCTTTGACAGCTTCGGCGATGGCGTCGCCGAGCTTGGTGGTGCTCACCAATTGGCAATCCTTTTCGAAGATGTCTGCGGTTCGAAGTCCAGCTTCGAGCACCTTCTCGCAAGACTCCTCGATGCGGTCGGCTCCTTCGTTGTCGTTGAAGGTGTAGCGGAGCATCATCGCTGCACTGAGGATCGCGGCGATCGGGTTTGCCCGGCCCTGACCGGCGATGTCTGGCGCGCTTCCGTGGACCGGTTCGTACAATCCAAAAAGGCGTCCATTCTTCGACGGACCCATCGAGGCCGAAGGAAGAAGTCCAAGCGATCCCGTGATCATCGAAGCTTCGTCGCTGAGGATATCGCCAAACATATTCTCGGTGAGAATCACATCGAACTGACCCGGGTATCGAACCAACTGCATGGCGCAGTTGTCCACCAGCATGTGGGTCACCTTGACGTCCGGGTTGCTGGCTGCCATCTCGGTGACGACCTCTCGCCACAATCGCGAGGTCTCAAGCACGTTGGCTTTGTCGACGCTCACGATCTCATGCCGTCGGGTTCGGGCGATCGCAAATGCCTGCTCGGCGATACGCTTGACTTCTTGCTTGGTGTAAACGCAGGTGTCGACGGCGGTGTTACCGTTGTCGCGTCGCTCGCGAGGCTCCCCAAAGTAAATGCCGCCGGTGAGTTCCCGCACCACGACCACGTCGATCATGCCGTGGTCGCCTTTCAGGGGCGAGGCATTGAGAAGTGACTTCAGCGTCTTGGCAGGGCGGACGTTTGCGTAAAGCGTGAGCTCGGACCGAAGCGCGAGCAGTGCGCCAATCTCGGGACGGTGCGAAGCGGGTTGGACATTTTCCCACTGTGGGCCGCCGACGGCGCCCATGAGAACGGCGTCGGAGTCTCGGCAGAGCTGAAGCGTGGCGGGAGGAAGGGGATGACCAGTTTGATCGTAGGCAATTCCGCCAATGATCGCTTCTTCGAATTCGTATTTGTCGGAGGTTGCTCGGACGACTTTGACCGCTTCGGCAATGACTTCAGGTCCAATTCCATCGCCAGGAAGCACCGCAACTTTGAATGACATCGTGGACAGATTATGAATGAAAAGGGCCGGTGGTTGCCCACCAGCCCAAACGTCCTGCGTGAGTCGACTAATTGTCGAACTTGATGCGAGTTGCCGTAAACACGTTGCTCGCGTACGCTCCCTTTATCTCGAGGGTCTGCGATCCACCGGCAAGGGCAGTGAAGAAGTCCGTTACCGTCATCACCACTCCGTGCTTGTTCTTGATCACCGCATCAGCGGCTACGACCACGTGAATCGTGCTCGGGCCGTTGAATCCGCCAGACTCGGTTACCGCGAAGTCGAAGGCGAGACCGACCGAGTCAGGATTGCTCGTGGTGCCTTTGGCTTCCGCGTCGCCAAACTCCGACTCATCCTCAAAGCTAAGTCCCTTCGCGGTGAGCGTATTCGTTCCCGCATCATAGGTACCCTCGGCTTCAACCATGGCCTTGGAACCGGCGGCTGTCAGCGCAAGATAGAAATCAGCTTCCGTCATATTCACTCCATGTCGTCCGCGGAATTTCGTAGCCGTGGCGGTGTTGACCGTGATCGATTCACCTTGCGGAACAAATCCTCGAACACATTTCGGCGTGAGCGTAAACGTGTGGAAATCCACGCTGCCATTCGATGCTCCACCGACGGCCTTCTGCTCGTCAGAGAATTCCGAATCGACGCGTATGATCTTGGCGGCGACATTGTTTGTCGTGGGGTCGAGTGCTCCATAGACTTCAACCTTAAGGCTGTTGGCCAGGGCCGTCGCGGTTCCGTCGGCCACGATCGACGTGGTGTCGTCGGTCGAGACCGTCACACTTCCGCCCGACTTGAGAGTCAGCGTAAATGTTTGAGTTGGGCTGGTGCCCGAGAGTCCGCTTACGATCCCGTTGAATTCGAACTTTTCGTGACGATTCGGATCTCCAAATCCGGTACCGTCGTGCTCCTTCATGACTGGAGTAATGACCCCGGCCACAACCGTCCAGTTCTTGAGGTCGAAGTCCGCGATGACCTTAGTTGAACCGGGAATAGTAATATTCGGGCTCAGATCCAGCGTAATATTCGAGTGCCCGGCGACTGTCGCATCGAGTGAATCGGGGAAATGTGCGGTGGAGGCAATTCCAGAAGGGGTCGCCACGAGCGTGACTGATTTGTCCAATTCGAACACGACTTTGTTGTAGGTTCCGTTTGGAACTTGGCCTGGTGCCAATAAGAGGAACTTAGCCGCGCCGTCGTTAAGCGCCCTCAGATTAACGCTGATGCCGTCGGTACTCGTCAGCACATCGACACTTGTTCCCGTCGTCGACTTCAGGCTGGCTCTGTAAATTTTTACCCAGACACCAGAATATCCAGTGTTGGCGTCGTCCGTTGCGAAGAGGCTAAAGTTCCCACTTCCGCCGCCCGAACCTCCGCATCCGAGCAAAGAGAGCAATCCGACGACGATGCAGAGAATGAAGACCTTGATTCTTCCCGCGTGTTGTTTCATCGATTTTTCCTTAGATCTGTCACCTACCGTGGCCCCACTTCCAGGCATGCTAGATCAGACTCAAGAGAGTTCGAGTTTAACGGGAGAAAAACATCTTGTATAAGATTATTCTTACAAGCTCGAAAAAATGAGGCGGAAAACACAGAGGGCGGCGAATTAGCGCGGCCCT
>CAMFIS010000085.1 GCA_945952345.1 uncultured Fimbriimonas sp. | reverse complement strand
GCCATGACCGGACGGTCCTGACCGAAGTCCCGGACAAGATCTACGAAATGACGCCGCGCGGACTGACCGAATACGCCGGGACTTACGAGGACATGCAACTCGAGAAGCAGCAAACTGCCTCCCGCGAGCAGCGAGAATGGGAAGCCCACCGAGCGGAAACTCGGCGACTCAAGAACTCGGCCGAGACCATTCGCCAACGAGCGGTGAAGACAGGTAAGAAGCCACGGAAGAACTATTCGGCCGAGGCGAAGCCGTTCTATGAAGCCAAGAAGGCGAGGGTGGAAAAGCAAGCCAAAGCTGTGCTCGCCAGGGTCGAACGGCAGATCACCGACTCACCAGATAAGCCATTCGTGGCCGATGCTCTCGGCTTCGAATTCCCGACAAGGCCCCTTCGCACTGGCTCGCCCCTCCACGTGAGGGGACTCGGCAAATCGTATGGCAGTCGCGTGATCCTCCAAAACCTCGACCTCACCCTGGAAAACCGCTCAAGGCTCGCAATCATGGGTCCGAACGGTGCGGGCAAAACGACCCTTATCCGAATCCTCCTCGGATTGGAAGCTCCCGATGGGGGAACGGTCGATTGGTCGAACGATGCCTCCCTTGCCTGGGTGAGCCAGGGCCGAAACATGCTCGATCTCAATCTCCCTGCCTATCAAGCCGCGGGCGGCGATCCCGAGCAAGCCCGAACCTTTCTCGCTTGCCTCGGCATGCGAGGCGCTATCGGCGAGAGACTCGTCCGGAATCTCAGCGTGGGCGAACGGACGAAAGTCGAAATCGCGGCGATGGTGGTTCAGGGCGCGAACGTCCTGATTCTCGACGAACCGACGAACCATCTCGACATCCCGTCGGTGGAAGCTCTCGAGGCGGCCCTTCTCGCCTTCCCAGGCATCGTCATCGTCGTTTCCCACGACCGCGAATTCGTCGAACGTGTTGCCACCGAGGTGATTTTCTTGGGAGAATGAAACGGAAACAACCCTGCTCCGTCCAACGAAAGGACCATGCTTACTGCCCTCATCGTCGCCACCGTCGTCGGCCAGCCGACTGTCGATCTCGTCTCCCATTCGAAGGCGATCACGTCGGTCAAAACCTGGCTGCACCTCATGGACCTTCCGCCGGTCCATGACTGGCTGGACAACGAGCATATCGCCTATCCCATCAACGAGCCGGGTGGCGATCTACGGTTCCAAATCCTCGACGTGAGATCGGGCAAGTCGGAGGTTGCTGGGTTCAGCAATGCCTTCAATCAGTCGCTCGGCAACGTGCTGGACGTGTACTACTCGCCCAACGGAAAGGAGGTGTTATGGGGCGGCGACCATCAATGGCACATCACCCAAGTCGATGGTGCAAACCACCGCGAGTTTGACCAGCAAAAGAAGACGGGTGACGACACCGAAGTCGTCTTGCGTTGGGCGCCGGATGGAAAGTCGGTGATCGAGTGGCGATTCGAGCAATACCTTACGGGTAAGACCCAATGCTGGCAACGGTCTGCGATCGATGTCGCCAACGTCAAAGAATTGCCAAAGCCCAAGCACGACCTGACTTGGATGCCCGAAATCCGGCCAGGAGGCAAGGTTACGACCACCGAGGATGTGCTGATGGGGCCAGAAAAGCGAAGCCAGCATTTCGTCACGTGGAACTTCGAAAAGCCCAACGCTGTTCGCAAGTACACGGTCAAAGTTCCGTCGAATCGGACCGTATCATGCTTTCGAATTTCACCCGATGGCAAAAGCATCCTATGGGATCTCTCGATCTATAAGAACGGCCAAGTGAAGGCATGGGCAGGGAATGGCGACGAGTTTTGGGTTTCCGATATCGAAGGAAAGAACTGGCGATACCAGGCGACGATTCGCTATTCGGGCAAGAATGCCGAGAGTGACGAACGCTCCATGGGGCTTCCGCGCTGGCGTCCGGACCAAAGGGCGTTTTCATACACTTACCAGGATCGGCTGTACCAGTTCACACTGCGGTGACTGGGGCTGTGCCAGTCATAGAGATTTTTGCACGGTTTGACGCGGAGGGTCACATATAGTAGCCAGGGTGTCGAAGTGAGGTACGAGCGTAGACCCCTGGAAAGTGCGGATCTTAAATAGTCCGAGGAGCGGAGCGACCCCGCCGAAGGCGCATTTTAACCTTGAAGGCTCCAGGCAACTTTCTCCGCCGCGATAGATTTCCTAACTACAAGTAAGCTGGCTTTATGCAGCGAGTGATGGTTATCGGCAATGGCGGGGGAGGCAAGACCACGCTCTCACTCGCCTTGGCAACGTCGACCGGGTTGCCTCTCACCGAAGTCGATCAGATTCAATTCCGGCCGAACTGGGAACGGACTCCGGTCGAGGAAGTTCGCTCCACTCTCTTGGCAATTCAGGCCGAAGATAACTGGATCATCGACGGCTTCGGTCCATGGGATACCATTGAAGCTCGATTTGATCTCGCCGACAAGGTGTACTTCGTCGACCATCCGATCTGGGTGCATTTCTGGTGGGCTTGCGAGAGGCAGATTGCTGCGTCTCAAGGTCAGACGCGGGTCGGCGGTCCAGAAGGCTGCGACCTGAGGGATGTGACGAAGCTGATGTTCGAGACGCTTTGGCGGGTGCACGAGGAAATTCGTCCGAAGCTGGTCGAGTTGGCGGAGAAATATCAGGAAAAGACGGTATGGATCGAGAGTCCGGAAGAGTTGGACAAAGTGTTGGAGGGAATTGGGGGCTGTGGGCGTCCCGCCCACAACAAGTGAGCTACGCTCACATTGAAAATAACTGTGGGCGGGACGCCCACAACCCCCATCCTGTACATAATTGAGCCACTGTGGACGAGCACAAGGGATGGTATCAAGGTCGAAAATTGCCACATTTCGACGCCGGCGGTTACACGCAGAATCTCACGATTCGCTTGGCTGACAGCCTTCCTCGTGAAGTTCTCGAACGTCTTGAGGAAGAGCTGAAAGACGTTAAAGCAGACAAAGACCTTGAGCGAATGCGAAGGATCGAAGATTGGCTGGACAAAGGTTCGGGCTCATGCATTCTTCACGAAGAGCAGTGCGCTGAACTCCTCTCGAATTCGATCAAGTTCCTCGATGGAAAGCGATACGAATTGTTTGCCTGGGTTGTGATGCCCAATCACGCACACACCCTTGCCCGATTTGAAGAGGGCCAGTCCTTGGAGAAGGCGATGCATTCGCTTAAGTCGTACACTGGGCATGAACTGAAGAAGCTGCACCCCGAGCTTCCCGAAATCTGGCAAAGCGAAACGTTCGATCGATATATTCGAAACGAAGACCACTTTCGAAGCAAGGTCGAGTACATCCACCAAAATCCTGTGGTGGCTCGATTATGTAAACGCCCAGATGAATTCCGATGGAGCAGTGCATATCGGGAGAGTTGACCAGCCTTGGGGGCTGTGGGCGTCCCGCCCACAATAAATGGGCGAAGCTCACACCGTAATTTACTGTGGGCGAGACGCCAACAACACCCTACCTTAACTACCCAGCACCTGATCCAGATACCCATTCCGAAACTTTCCGCTCGGATCGAACGCTCGCACCAGTTTCTTGAACTCGTCAAACCGTTTCACCCTCGGACCAATCACCGAGGAGTCCATCAAGAACAGCTTGCCCCAATGAGGAATGGCCCCAAACTCTCCAAGCAATGACTCGATCGTCGGCAGCAAAGCCCGAACTCGAGCCCAATCCTTTCGCCACGTAAAGTGAATACACGTCACATCTTGCCCACACGCTGGGCTCATCCACAGCGTATCCGCCGCCGCGGTGCGAATCTCGCTCACGTGCAAAACCGGGGCGATCTGCTCTCGAATCTTGGCTAACTCGGTCAACGCCGCAAACGAATACTGGCACGGAATCATAAACTCCGACTGCAGCTCGTCGCCGCTGCTGGGTGTGAATTCTAGCTTGAAATGCGCGAGCCGCTCGTGCCACGAACCTGGAACCCCGAGTTGCTCGGTGCAGGATTCCGCCGGATGGTCGGGCAACGGATGCAGCTTGCGCGAAGCCGACGTCGCCCCATGAAATGTTGGCGCGGGGTCACCGCCCAACCCGACATGCTTCTGCCAAACCTGATCGATGGATTCAGAACGCCAGGTCGTGAAGAAGCTCACGCTGTACGCGCTGCCCATGATCTCCTCGAAAGCGCCGTCCGCCGCTGAAAGCGGCAGGTTCTGGTACACCACCTGGCGAACATCGAACGTCGGCTGGACCGCCAACTCCAACTCGGTCACGATTCCCAAGGCTCCGATGTTCACCACCACGCCATCGAACAAAGGATCGCCGATCTGGAACCGCCGCGCAGAGCCCTCGCCATCCACGATCTCGATCGACCGAACCGCCGTCGCCAAGTTGCCATTCCCAACCCCCGAACCATGGGTCGCCGTCGCCACCGCGCCAGCAACCGAGATGTGGGGAAGCGAGGCGAGGTTGTGCAAAGCCAGACCTTCCTGAACCAAAAACGACGAGAGCTCCCCGTAGCGAATGCCGCCCAGAACCCGAACCGTCATCCGCTCGCGATCGATGCCGAGAACGCCGTTCAGCCCGGACGTGTCAATGTGGAGCCCTTCGGTGTCGGCACCGTTGTTGAACGAATGCCGAGTGCCCAACGCCTTCACCCGCGTCGCCTGTGCCACAAGATCTTGGACCTCGGACGTCGACGTCGGCGAGATGCCATCCGAGGCGCTATAAGTGAAGTTCTGGGCCCAATTCGTACTCATCTCGACATGGCAAGGCTACCACGCCGATGCTACACTGCCACTATGTTCGAGTCGATCGAATGGCAATATCCGGCCCCTCGCCCGGTCGTGCCTTTCGAGGATTGGCTCGAGGAAATCCGGACTGGCCAGTCAATGGTGAATTGGGATTTGGAGACGCCGCCCGGACATTTCGAGGTTCGAAACACCTATGCCGAATATCAGGTGGCATTGTGGGAACACTACAAAGCTTTGCTCGTCGACGTGGTGAGCGAAGAAAGGCTGGGCCAAGTGATCGGACTAAGAAAGAGCATGATTGTCAACAGCATCTTGCCACGTGACTTGAGGAACCGGGCCTGGCGCGCGTTGCCGAACATCTTCCTTTCCGGATTCGAACCATTTGCTCGGTATACGGAATGTGGCCAGGTTCTGGGTAATCAACTAGATTCGGAGTGCTTTATGTGGTGGGACGATTGTGCTTACTATCCTGGTTCTCCCGAAACGACCGCCGAAGATGATGCCTACTTTCTCGCGGTCTGCCAGGTTTGCCTCGATTCGCCTAATCTTGCGCTGCAGGTGTCTGCCTTGCATGGTTTGGGGCATTCCATTGGCATCCGAAATGGGCTTAAAGAGTCGGTTTATGTGATCGGCCGGTACCTCGACAACCACCCAAACCTTCCTCGCGAGGTACAAAACTACGCGAAAAAGGCTCGGCGTGGTCGAGTTCAGTAGCTTTTAAGAGTGCCCAACAAACGTGTCGTCGTTCATCTTGATGCCCGCCTGCAGCTTGGGAAATTCAAACTCGAAATCCGTGATCGAAGGGTCGTGGGTGCCGATCACCCAGTTGCCACGGATCATCGATTCCAGATAGCCCATCGCAAAGATGAGCCCGCCCTCGATATCGTTGCGCAGACCCTTATCCATGACCGCTTTCGCCATCTGGCCAAACACAAACGGCAAGTCGCTTCGATGCTGGAGCAACTGCACGATCACCCAATAGAGGCCGGATTGAGGGAGGGTTTCGTTCCCACGCCGCCATCGCTTGACGGGGAAGATCTTCCCCTCTTGGTACACGGCAAACTCCTCGACCGTCGCCCCGTCCATGTTCAGCGTGAAGTGGTTGTATTTCTGGCACTCTAGGCTCGCGGTCGTCTGCGTCAGAACCTCGATCGTGTCCTTCATCGTGTCGAACTCGCACCCCGAGAAGCCCGCGCCGAGGTTCTCGTGAATGAATCCGCCCGAGCCAAACCATTGGAAGGCGTCATGCGCATTCAAGGTCATACCGGCCTCCTTCGCGATGACCGACGTGTACTCCTTGCAGTCCGTAAACTGGCCGTTGGCGGTGTACCAAAAGTCGGCAAATTGAATGTGCTGTCGCACGCGACGGGTCTGGTTTTCCGAGAGCTCACTCTTCAGCCATTCGCCGTCCATCTTGCCGTCGTCGAGGGCCATGATGGTGTACGCGAGCTCCTTCCCGCCAAGGTGAGCCATGGTGAGGCCAGCGGAAAGAATCGGGTCGGCAAACCCCGCCGCCTCGCCGACGAGGAACCAGTTCTCGCCGTGCATCCGCTCCGAGTAATACGACCAATCTCGAGTCGCGCGAACGTTATTCTCCCGACCCGCATCCTTCAACAAATTCGATATCAGAGGTTCATCGGCCAGGGCCTTCTCGTACAATTCCTCTTTCGAGAGCCCCATGTTCTTGTAGTAATCGGCGGGGCAAACAAAGCCGACACTGGTGCGGGTTTCGCCCACCGGAATGAACCAGAGCCAGCCGTATCCAATGCTTAAAACCAAAATCCGAGTGCCGCCGGTGCCGATGCTGTACGCCCATTCGGTGTCGGTCCAATAATCCCAAATCGCCACGTTACGAAGGCTGCTCGGCTCGACGATGTCGATGCCGAGTTGGCGGCGCATGAAGCCCGAACTTCCCGACGCATCGATGTAGTATCGGCCCTCTTCGATCGTTCCGTCCTCAAGCTCGACTCCCGTCACTCGGTCGCCGTCCCGGTGAACCTTGGCAACCTTAGTTTCCTCGCGAACTTCGGTGCCCATTGACTCCGCATGCTTCAGCAAAATGTCGTCGTAAATCGCCCGCTCGACCTGCCAAGGCGTGTGCAACCGCTGGCCCTCGTACTTATTGGGCCGAGGCTGATCCTTGAAGAGCGAGGGCGGGAAAAGCTGGAAATCCCACAGGTCTTTGGTGTTGCCCCAGCGGAAAGTCGCGCCGATTTTGATCGGGAAGTTGGCCGCTTCCATCTTGTCCCAACAACCCATCTCATTCAGAACCGCCCCGATGGGGGGCAGCATGCTTTCACCCACATGTTCGCGTGGAAATTTCTCGCGCTCCAAAACCAAAATATCCATCTCCGGCCGGTACTTCTTGAGTATCGTGGCCGTCGTCGACCCGGCAGGCCCCCCACCGATGATCACCACATCGTGCATCCTACATTTATACAGCGCGAGTAAGAAAAATGTAGGAGATTTTTCGATAAATTAGGCGTGGGCGGCTGCGAGCTCAGCTTCCGACTCGGGTCGGTAAATCTTGCGAAACAGGGGCGCGGCGAGGAATGTCGTCACTACGCACATGATCACCATGATCGTAAAGAATTGGGTCGAAATGATTTTCTGCTGGAGGCCGATATTGAGGATGATGAGCCCCATCATCCCTCGCGAATTCATGAGAACTCCTATGGACAGTGATTGGCGATGCGATTCTCCGCAGGCTCGAGCTGCCGCATAGCATCCTCCGACCTTTCCAACGATGGCAACGGCGAGAGCCAGCAAGGCAATGAGCCACACGTCGAGTCCGACTAGGGAAGTGATCTTGGTATTTAGCCCAGAGAATACAAAGAAGAAGGGAACGAAGAGCCCAGTTGCCAGAGGCTCAATGCGGGCTCGAATCTGCTCTGAGACCGCGCCTTTGGGCATCGCCACCCCGACGATGAAGGCACCAAAAACGGCGTGGATTCCAATCTCATCCGTAAACCACGCGCCGAAGAAGAGCAGTACCAGCACGAGGCTGAAGGCGTTCTCCGCCGCCTTCGCTTCGATGTAGGTCAAGACTCGTCGGCCCGCAGAAAGCATGACAGCGACAAACGCAATACCTCCCAAAATCGCCCAAAGCGCGATGGATGGATTGCCCTTGGAGGCTGCCAAAACCGCCGCCAGCAACGACCACGCCGCGATGTCGTCCATGGCTCCTGAGCTCAGAGTCAATGTTCCGATCGTCGTGTTCTGAACTCCGGCTTCATAAATTAACCGAGCCAAAACGGGGAACGCGGTAATGCTCATTGCCGCACCCACATAGACCGCCAATATGGTCGGCGACATCGCCGCGTTGAGCATGTCCGTGCGATTACCCAGGAACCCAAAAAACAAGAGGCAACCGAGCACAAAAGGAACGAGGATCCCCGCCGCAGAGACCGATATTGCGGATCGAACATGCCGACGGATATGGGAGAGATCGAGCTCCAATCCCACCACGAACATGTACAAAACGAGGCCAATTTGGGCCACGACGTACAGCACCGACATCGAAGGATGTTTGGCCGAAGTCAGATCGCCGATCGTCGTAAACTGAGGAAAGATATTTCGCTGAATTTGAGGTGCTAACAGTCCGAAAACGGAAGGTCCCAGAATGATGCCGGTGAGCATCTCCATTGTGACTTGGGCCTGGCCAAGGAACCGTTTGCCGAGCCATCCGAACACGCGGCAGGCAACGAGCACTACCATTGCTTGCAACATGAAGCGGAGCATCATGTCGAGATCGGACATGGTAGTACCTTACAGGATTCTTACAAATCGCACAACACTGGGCCGCAGCTTCGGGGGCTGCGGCCAAAGAATCCGGTAGTGAAGCCGGGCTAATTCGCGATAACGAACTGAGCTTGCTGGTCAAAGCGAACTGCGAACACCGCGCCTGGCCTCAAGGTCACGTCATGAGCCGACATATTGTTCGAGTTCGCGATGAGGAATCCGATGAGGGCACCCACGAGGCCACCGGCGAGCAGATCCGAACCTGTGATCGCGGCGAGGCCGACGCCGACTAAAGCACCTGTGGCGACGTAATTCGTCGATCCACTCCGCGCCATGTTTTTCGCCATATAGCGTCCGTGATCATTCGTGAAATTTGCGCGATCCATCTTCATCATGGAAGCAGAGATCTCAACCTTGGAGCCATCGGGCAGAATCGCATCGTCGACAGCGAGGGCTAGCGAGCCCGGAGTTTTGCCTTCATGAGCCGTCGCTTCTACGACGTGGCCCTCGACCTTCGTTCCTTTGGGCAAACCAAAGTAGTCGGGACTCTTTCCCATGTCGACGGTGGCGGTAAAGGTATCGCCAACGTGCGCCGTCTTGGAATCGATCTTGCCGTCGAGCTTGACCTTGAGTGCGCTGCCGGCTGGATGGAAAGAGATCGTCGGGGCACCCGCCAAAGCAACGGACGACAGGACGCCAATGGCGGCAATATTAAGGAGCTTTGCAGAATTCAATGAGTGATATCTTCGCATCGTCACGTTTCCCGGCGGTGTGCCTAAGGGTATGGACTACGGTTTAT
This sequence comes from uncultured Fimbriimonas sp., assembly GCA_945952345.1. GTDB lineage: Bacteria > Armatimonadota > Fimbriimonadia > Fimbriimonadales > Fimbriimonadaceae > Fimbriimonas. Next base: position 5,055 of record CAMFIS010000085.1, on the reverse strand, counting down.
CACGATGTGTTACGCCGGTCCTAGGACTCACCTAATTCGTACCTTCGATGAGGCTTCTGCCTAACGCCGCTGCCAACCAAACTAAGTCCTCTTCGCACTCGGGCCGTTCGCACTGCGCGTCAATGAAGCCCATGATGTTTTTTGAAGTGTGGACGTCACGCCAAGCGTTCCGATTAAGGGCTCGTCCAATGCCAGTGAGCGTCACTTCCACTCGTGGGCCTATTAATCGAATACTGCCGACTTCCGGTGGCCGGATTTCGAATGAGGTTGAGTCGGACGTGAAGATCTCAAATTCGAGCTGTAAGGATTCCGAGTGAATCTTGACCCTTGCCACTCGCCCTGAGACTACCGGCACCCAAGCAAGCAGCCGGGTCGGTTTCAGTAATTGCTCGATCTGAATTTCCCGTTTGCCCCGAAATGCATATAGTAGTGAAAGGAACCCCTTTCTCCCCACGATCCATGTTGTCGAACTTGGCTCGTAGTCGTGCGAATTCTCTCCAAACGAAATGGGTTTTGGCATTGTTGCCATTGTACATTCGGGTTAACTTCACCTTCGAACATGACCGAAACCGAAGCCATGATGCGCGCCTACTTCGATGCCTTTAACCGCCACGATCTGGAGGGAATGCTGGAGACGCTCGCGGAGGACGTGGTGCACGACATCAACGAAGGCGGCCGGGAAGTGGGAATCGAGGCTTTTCGACTCTTCAAGACGCACATGGACAAGTGCTATCGCGAGCAAGTTCGCGATCTGGTCGTGATGGTCAACGGAAGTCACGGGTGCGTGGAGTTCATGTGCGATGGAAAGTACATCGCCACAGACGGAAATCTGCCCGAGGCGACGGGGCAAACCTATTCGATTCCTGCTGTTGCGTTGTTCGAAGTTGGCGGTGGAAAGATTCGTCGCGTGACCTCGTACTACAATCTCCAGGGTTGGTTGAAGGCGATTTCTGGTTGATCGTAACCTTCTCAAGGTTGCCGGCAAAGAGTTAGAAACCTTCATGAGTAAGATGCTTTAGCCTCAACGCTCCGGTCGTTAACTCCCTTCAGTGTGGAGCCTTTCGGGGCGTGGGCAACCCTAGACCGCCATAGCAAGCGAAGGCTGGTTGCTCGCGCAAATGATGGCTCAACTACACGCTCGCTTTAGGTCGATGCCTCAACCACGAGCTCCGCGAGGCGTTGAGGCTAAGAGCATAGCCTCGACGCTTCGCGGAGCATCCTCCTTTGCCTTCGGCTACGGCGGACAAGAGCTCCCTTCGGGTCGAGGCATCGTTATCGAATTAGGTCCGTCGTCGCCGCCTCAGAATCCCAACCGACAAAACCCCAAGCGCCACCACCGATGACGGCTCGGGCACTGGACTCCACATCACCGCTTCATCCCGATTCAGCGTCGAATTGTGCGCCAGACCCAGGATATTCCCCGTCGAAGAGTCGATCGCGAACGCCATCGAGGTCGAATAGTTGGACGGCAGGAGCGCATGCAGGTTCACGGCGCTTCCGGCTGTGCCTGTCCAGAGCATCGCGTGAAAGTCGAAAGTGGTGGAGTTATTCCAAGCCCACCCGACTTGACTATTTCCCGATGCGCCCCATGCCTGGCTGAAGAGAAATCCCGACGGATTCAAATCGACGACGCTGGCTGCCGTGCCGGTCCAAATCAGAGCATGGTTCCTTCCGCCAGTCGCAACTCCGTAGCCGGTGCCCACCTCCTTTCCGTTGGCCAACCCTGCGCCGTAAGTCTCGGTAAAGCCAGAACCATTGAGGTCGACTACCGAAGCCGCCGTGCCCGACCACAAAAGTGCATGGCCGAGCCCGCCCGTGAGACCGTAGCCTAGCTGCTGCGAGCCAGACGTGGCAAACGCCTTACTGGTCGTAAAGCCACCTGGATGCAAGTCCACGGCCGAAGCCGCCGTCCCGGACCACAATAGCGCATGAGTCTGACCAAACTGGTTGACACCCTCGCCGACTTGGTTCGTTGTCGACATGCCGCGTCCGTAGCTGGCCGTAAACCCAGAGGGGTTCAGATCGATAGCGCTGGCGGCAGTGCCACTCCACAGCCGCGCGTGGTCCACTCCCGAGACCGTTGCGTAGCCGAATTGCTGGTTGCCCGCCGCGCCCCAGATGAAGCTCTGGGTTGCACCCGAGGGGTTGATATCGACGAAGGAAGCCGCCGACCCGCTCCAAATAGTCGCGTGCGAGTTTCCGGCGACGGTGCCCCAACCCGACTGGGTCGAACCGGAAATGCCGTGCCCCTCGCTGGCGGTGTAACCGCCGGGTTGAAGAATAGTGATCGCGTATTGAGCCTGGGCTTGCGCAGCGAATGCCCCAGCCAGACTCGAAATGACAAAGAATCGGTGAATGATGTTTTTCATCTCTAAACCTCTAAGCCAAGTCATTATATTACGATTCTGAATATTACGAAACGTAATAATAATTTTTTGTGCGGAAATTGACGGCAGGATCGTTTGTGCATTAGAATTGCAGCAATGCCGCGCACCCGCCTTTCTCCCATGGAATACACCGTGCTTGGGATCGCGTGGAAGCGGGGCCCCTGCACGACCTATGCCCTGATGATGGAGTTGTCGACGTCCACATCGACGTTCTATAAGAAGCGGGCCGGGACGACCTATCCATTGGTGGAGCGGCTCATCAAGAACGGCTATTTGCAGCAGTCGGCTGAGGTCGGCGCTCGAGGAGAGCGTTCGGTGGAAGTGACCGAACTGGGCATTGGTGCACTTGGGCAATGGCTAACCGACCCCATCGATCTCGGTGAGGCGGCGCACACCGTCGATTTCATTCGGCTTCGTACCTTCTACCTGGGCGCCGTGAACTCCAAAGATCGGGCCGGATTTATCGATGGGGCACTCATTCAACTGAAGGCGCATGAAGCAGCGTGTGAACGTGCCATCGCACGGTACAAGGAAATGGGGGACGACTTCTCAGCTTTGGCGACCGAAGGCGTCTTGTTCGAGACCCGGGCCAGGCTCGAATGGCTCACCAAGACACGCGAACAGTTTTTATCGATTCCGCAGGGTAAGCCGCCGAAACGGTAAGTCGATATATCTCGAGTGCCGCCGCTGGTGTTTGCACTCCGCGGTTCTTAGATCTCGCGAGCGGAGCGAGGGAAGGATGCGGAGCATCATCGGGACAGCCCGCAGAAATTGTGGGCAGGATGCCCACCGCTCCTAAATGGCCCACTCCTTCTTTACTCGCCCTTGCCCTGACTAGAAGTGCCAGTCGCCGTTCTTGACCTTCTTCCTCAGATTCTCCAACGATCCGCACAGGTGCGCGCGTGGTTGAATTGCATAACTTGAGATGCCAGACTTGAACACATCCGCCCATTCGTGGAGGCAGTCGTAGCCCGTCACCTTTTCGATGGAAGGATCGAGGAGACCGGCGACCATCACCGCTTGCGACGCCAACGGACCATGTCCTTCGATTTGGATATGCTTGTGCGCTTTGCGCAATTCCTGCACCGCTCGGACGATCTGCCAGCCGCCGGTAAACGCAACCGACCGGCCCGCGTAAACCGGGAAGCGGAGCTCGAAGTTCGAGAGTTCTCCGGTGCCGAGGAGGTCCATGAAGAACGACTTGCCGCTCACCTTGCCGGCTCGCTCGATCGCCGATGCCTTGCCATTGTCGTCGACCACGATAGTCAGCGTGTCGCCTGGTCGGTCGATGTAGATCGCTGGCGTCACAAGGCCCGGTTCGGACTCGAAGGTTACGGCAAACTTTTCTCTTGCCCCAACCTCTTTCCAGTGGGAATCCGACTTGGCCGGACGTCCGCCGTTGACTCGAATGAACTCTTCCACCGACACTTCCGAAGGAGCATTCTTTAGGTACTCCAGCGAAATGTCCCGCATCGTTCGCTCACCCGGAATCGGAGGATCCAAAACCAACAACTGCTTATCTTCCGGATCAATGGCCGTCAACGCGGGCTGTTTCACCGGCGAGCCGTCACCAACGCCGCGAAGATACTTGTTGAAAAACCCGATCGAGGACTCGCGCATCAGCTGGTTGTAGTCGTGTCCGCCGCCATAGATTTGGCCATACACATCGCCGTCCTTGCCGAACAGCGCCCACGTGTCCTTCATCTTCTTCACCGTCAGCTTGGTCGCATCCGGTGGGAATTCGCCGTCGTTTTGCGCACCCATCACGTAAACCGGCTTTGGTGCTTGGATACCCATCACGTCCGAGCGGTCGCCAATCTGACAAGTCGCAGGAACGTGGTTGCAGAGACAGCCGTTGTCGGGCGCCAATTCCATGCTCGCCATGTACACCACGGGAACCGCGGCCGTGTACCGGTCGTCGGCGGCAAACGTGTACAAAGTGGCAAGCCCACCGCCGCTCGCGCCGGTCAAACCGATCTTCGACATGTCGGTATCGGTGCGCGTGGACATGTAATCGAGGGCGCGCATCGTGTCCCACACGTAGTACCCGGTGGTATTCGAGCCGCCTTGCACCAGCGCGAAGTCGTTATGGTCGCCTTCCGGTCGTCGCTCGATGAGGCTGTTGCCTTCGAAGCTCCAGCCTGGGCTATCCACCGCGATTGCGATGTAGCCTTGGGTTGCTTGGAACGCCGCGCGAAGTTGGATTCGGTCCTCGTCCTTCTTGTGCGCCCAGTGTCCGTTCACGTTCACCACAATCGGCAACCGGCCGTGAACGGTGTCCGGAACGTACACGTGGCACGTGACGAAGAAGTTCGGACGGCTCTCAAAAACGACCTTTTCGATGTGATAGCCGTTGCGCTGAATCGTGCCCGTCACGCGCGCATTCAACGGAGTTTTCACCGGCATAGGATCTAATCCAAGAGAACGAAGAAGCTCCTTTTTGCGCGAGACGCGGAGCTTCTCGAAGGCGGCCACGCTCGGCGCGGTGGGCTGCTTGGCCATCTGGATGACCTGATTGCGTACGAATCGGTTGGCGATATCGGTGCCTTTGCCGTCGAGGACGTCGTCGTTCATGGTGGGTCCGGGAATGGGGGTCAGATCGTTCGCGCCCTGCTCTTTGGCTGTCTCTTATACACATCTGACGCTGCCGACGACTCCTTACGTGTAG
>CAMFIS010000084.1 GCA_945952345.1 uncultured Fimbriimonas sp. | reverse complement strand
ACCATCGAACGCCTTGGAGAACTCGTCCCAAGTGTCCACTCGCTTAGTGTTTTCGGCCATAAATGACTTCGCCTTCTCGAACATGTCGTTCTGAATGGTAGGCATGAGGCCCGCGACGTAATCGACGACTTCGCCAATCTTGACCATCGCCTTTTCGTCGCTGTCACGACGAGCGACGCCGAGTTCACCCGCCTCAAGTTCGCGGCCACCGACGTCGATACGAACGCAAACACCCCGCATCTCCCAATGCTTAGCCTTGAATCCCGGCGATTCCTTCTCGCGATCGTCGATCTTGACGCGGATGCCCTTCGCTTTCAGCTGGCTGGCGATATCCTTCGCTGCACCAAGCGTCTGCTCCAGCAGTTCGTTACGGCCCATTGGCACAATCCTGACCTGGAGAGGGGCGATTTTGGGAGGGCAAACCAGACCCTTGTCATCGCTGTGGGCCATGATTAGGGTTCCGATTAGTCGCGTCGAGACGCCCCACGAAGTCGCGTAAACGTACTCAAGCGTGCCCTCAGGACTTTGGAATTTCACGTCGAAAGCTTTTGCGAAGTTCTGTCCGAGGTGGTGCGACGTACCCGCCTGAATCGCGCGAAGATCTTGGGTCATCGCTTCGATGCAATATGAGTGGTCCGCGCCGGCAAACTTCTCACTTTCCGTCTTGATTCCACGAACCACAGGCACCGCCATCCACTCCTCGGCGAACTTAGCATACACGTCGTGAAGGATGGTCAGCGATTCCTGCTCGGCTTCCTCAAACGTGGCATGCGCAGTATGCCCTTCTTGCCAGAAGAACTCCGCTGTACGAAGGAACAGCCGCGTGCGGAGTTCCCAACGCATGACGTTGGCCCACTGATTTACCAGAATTGGTAGGTCACGATAGCTCTGAATCCACTTCTTGTACGTGTTCCAAATGATCGTCTCGCTGGTTGGGCGAATGATGAGAGGCTCTTCCAACTCGGCGTCGGGATCGGGAATGAGTTCTTTCCCGTTCGCGCCCATCTTGAGTCGGTGGTGCGTGACAACCGCACACTCCTTCGCGAAGCCTTCCACGTGGTCTGCTTCTTTATCGAAAAACGACTTTGGGATGAGCAGAGGGAAACTGGCGTTGACGTGTCCGGTCTCTTTGATCATGTCATCGAGAGCTCTTTGCATCAATTCCCACATGGCATATCCATGCGGCTTAATCACCATGCAACCTCGAACGGACGAATGTTCGGCAAGATCGGCCTTGACAACGAGTTCGTTGTACCAATCCGCGTAGTTTTCGTCGCGCCTAGGAATGCCTAAGTTACTGCTCACCCAATGATTTTGGCAGATTCGCAAAATCTTGGAACCGATGTTTGAGGCTGGGCGTTCAAATGAGTATAAGGCTCCGAAATAAAGAGAGCTAGCAAGGAAACCTCCCATATCCCTCGCGGCGGTCGCTTAGCCCAAGCAGCGACCGCCATTTTATTTGCTAAACCAACTGAGTCCGCAATCCGTCAAAGATATTAGCAATGAACGTTCGCTGGTTGTCTTATGGTCTCCTATTCTGTGTCTCATGTTCTCCCGCCCAGAGCCGTGCACCCGGACACTATGTCGACCATATCAAAGAAGGTGATATCGACCGCGAGTACATCCTCCGTGTTCCTAAGGGATACCAACCCGGTAAAGCCGCGCCCGTGGTGTTTGCCCTGCATGGACTTTGGGGAAATATGAATGCCTTCGCGCTTGGTACCGGCATCGAGGACTTGGCTGACAAGGAAGGGTTCATCTGCGTGATTCCGAACGGAACACCTACGAGCGGACGTGGATGGAACACCGGATTCTTGGAGTTGGCGGGAACGCCGAAGGACGTTCAGTTCATCGGCGACATCTTGGACAAAGTCGAAAAGGAGTTTACGACCGACAAGAAACGGACTTTCGTCTTTGGCCACTCGAACGGGGCCATGATGTCGTACTACCTGGGCGGGGTCATGTCCGATCGTTTTGCTGCGGTCGCCGGAGTGGCGGGAACCGTTGGGATTCCCGGCGCGCAAGGCGCAGTCAAATGCGTTCCCGATCCAAAGTATCCGGTTTCGGTGTTGATGATCCACGGCATGAAGGACCCGATGGTCGCCTTTAAGCCCGGTGACCGTGCTCTGCTGCAATGCACCGGCGCGGTGGACGGCGCGAAGTGGTGGGCAAAGGTGGACGGCTGCAAGGATGTCGCGACGATCGCCGACCTTCGTAAGAATTACGCGACGTTAACTTCCTACACAGGCGGTAAGAACGGGACAGAAGTTCGCCTGATCACGACCATGAACGGCACCCACGATATTCCCGGCGCGCTAACCAACGGGGGTCGGGAGACGGCAAGCGGAGTCGACGCGATCTCGGAGATTTGGAGTTTCTTCAAGTCGCATCCTCGGCTGTAGTTAGGGCGAGAGCCGGGATTTGCTATTTCGATTTCGCTTTCAGTTGCCAGCTGAGGAGTCCTAGAACCACCGCCGCAATTCCGAATCCGATGCGCGCCATGCTTGCAACGAAGTCGATCGTCTTCAGTTGGCGAGGATAGATGCTATTCGCCTTCAAATATCCCTCGTCAACCTTGTAAACACCCTTTTCGTCCGGACCGCCGATGAACGCCTTTGGGTCTTCGATGATCAACATCGTGGGCTGCCCGATCGGAGTGCCTTCGTCGCCAAACATGTCCGCACTGGCGGACCTCTCGATCCGCTGAATCATCTTCGCTTTCCCGGCATAAACCGATTGGAAAGGAAACGTCGCGACGAATCCTAGCACAGAAAGGACGGCGAGGATCAGGAAAGCTCTTTTCATGGTTGTTTACATTTCTCTAGCCTCAACGCCGTGGCATGGATATTCGAACTTTGGTCGAAATGCCTTGGGGTTGAGGCCGCGAAACATGGAGTTACTTGGTCGTACCAACCACCGAGACCGAAATCTTAATGTTGTTGGAAACCTTGTCCTTGGCCATGTCCGGAATCTTGACGCCGTAGTCGCTTAGCTTGATTTCGAATTTGGTCTTGACCTGGATGACGTCGCCGTCAAAGTGGTTTCGCTTGGTCACAGCGCTTTCCGGCAAATACTTGATCACAGCTGTCGTCTTAATGGTTTTGGTGACGCCGTGCAAGCTGAATTTGCCTGTGACATTGAAGTTGTTTCCGCCGGAGTACTTCACTGATGTGGTTTCAAAAGTAGCGGTCGGGTATTTGGCGACGTTGAGCCAGCCTTCGCTGCGCATGTGTTGGTCGCGCAGGTCGATTCCCGAATTGAGGGACGCCAGATCGACCACGATTTTTCCGGTGCCATTTCGTTTGTCGATGTCGCCACTAATGGAGCCCGTCACTTTGTTCGTTCGGCCAACCATATCTTCCAGAGATGTATTGCTCTCAAAAGTAACGACTTGTTGCGGCGCGAGATTGGGTCGACCGAAATCGAAGGTCTTGTTAGCGGCGAACGACAAAGGAGAAGCGAGGTGGAGTGCCAAAGATGCGGCCAGAATGCTCATATCTGTAAGCTACTCTTGCCTCGGTCGCAAAACTGTATCGGACCATACAGTCCGTTATTTTTTGGCCAGTTCCGATAGCTTTTCTCGGTCTTTCAGAACCGCAAAGCCTTTGATCACATCGACCATTCCTGCCTGCTTCCACTTGCTCAGAGTCGCACTAACCGCTTCACGATTGGCCCCGACCAAGTCTGCGTACTCCGCGTGAGTGAGCTTGAGATTCACAAACGTTCGGCCATTCTTGCTGACACCGGGAAACTCCTCGGAGAGTCGAAGCAGAAGCTTTGCCAGACGCTGTGGGACGGTGAGGAACAGCACGTCCTGAAGAAGATTCACCACCTCGGTTCGGCGGTCGCCAATAATCTTTGACAGCTTCAGTGTGACTTCGGAGTTTGAGAGGATCTTTTTCTTGAGCAATTCGATGGGCACGGCGTAGAGATGTACTTCGCCAATCGCTTCCGCGCTTTCACCGATCGGCAACTCGTTGTGAAAGAGGTCGACGTCGCCGATCAGCTCCCCGGGTTTGAGGATTCCGAGCGTCAGTCGTTTGCCGGTGGGATGGTTGTAGACGATCCGAACATTGCCTTCCTTCACCAGATAGGCATGCGTGTGTTGAACGCCGGCCATACAAATATGGTCGTTGCGGCCAAACGTGACAACCCGGCTCGACTGGATCAATTCCTCCAGGTCTTGCTCGCGAAGGGATTGGAAGAGATCGAAGTTCCGAAGAACCCATAGCTTCCGATCCGGTTGGATCGCGGCGTTCAAACTCATATCGCGTTCCTACGCGGTTTGGATCTCATTCGTTTGCGGAATTGCATTTGGATCAAGTGGGTCTGTTGGCACGATCCGAATACGCAAGATTCGCTTCCCATCCGTTTCGAGAATATTGAATTGGAAACCCGCATGTTCGAGCCATTCGCCCTGCTTGGGCTGACGACCGAATAGACCGAAAACGTAACCTCCAATCGTATCAAAATCTTCGCTTTCGAAATCCGAACCTATTTCTTCGTTGACGTCGTCGAGGTGCGTCTTTCCGTCGACCAGAAATCCTTCCAGCGTTTCCGACACTTCAGGCATCTCGTCGTCGTGCTCGTCTTGAATTTCGCCCACGAGTTCCTCGATGATGTCTTCGATCGTCACAATTCCCGAGGTTCCGCCGAACTCGTCCTTAACAACGGCCAACTGCGATTTCGACACACGCATCTCGGCTAAAAGCTCATCGATGCTCTTGTTTTCGGTAACGTACAGGGCGGGCCGCATTAGCGTTGCGATGTTGACCGGCTTTCCGCGCAGCATGGCAAGGAACAAATCTTTCGCGTGGACGATTCCCACGATCTCATCGTCGGTGCCCTCAAAGATGGGGATGCGCGAGTGCCCGGATTCTTGGATCAGCTCAACCAAGTCGTAGGGATTAATGTCGGCAGGGACCGCGTCCATGTCCGTTCGCGGCGTCATGATCTCCCGGGCGACCGTATCAGAAAACTCAAGTACGCTGTGAATGAGTTCGGTTTCGTCGGACTGTAACTCGCCGGTTTCTTCGGCCGAGTCTACGAGCGATCGAATCTCTTCTTCCATGAGATTACTGGTGCGAAGGACTGCCGAGCCACCCGCCGGTTTGGCGAAAACGTTGGCCAGCCCAATGAAGAGTCTGGAAATGCCGAATAGTATTTTCTGACTAAATGCTCGTAGCGGACCTGCCGCCCGACGTTCACCAGAAGATGGATCGCTCATGCTGAATGTGTTTGTCTTCAATATATCAAATAATCACACGCCGTTCCAGTCACTTTGAGAACATGGTGAACATCATTAGGCCAATGATCACACCTACTGGGGCGTCAATTGAGAGTTCGACGATGGCGTGAAATGTGGCGTCATATCGGCTTTGGGCGATGATCGCGGCAAGGAGGACAGCCAACCCCGCCGCCAAGGCATTGGTGGTTAACATGACCGCACAGGTCGCGAAGAAGAATCCAAGAGCGGCATGGCCACTGACCAACCCACCTTGGAGGATTTGACCGCGCTTGCCAAGGCCCTTGCCGATGATAGTAGCAATGAGGCACAAGAAAGCGCCGATGATGATTCTGAGCGGCGGCCCAATCACGGGAGCCTCAGAACTGAGGTGAATCTTGAGCATCTCCCACCGATTTTCACCCAGGATGAGCATCGCGCCAACGACGAGGGCGATGATGGTGGTGATGAGTACCGCGCCGGCGGAAATGTCCTTGGCGAACTTCGCCATCGGATTGTAATTTGGACTCACCAAGTCCACAACCGCCTCAATTGCCGAGTTAAACATTTCGGCAACGACAACGAGCGAAATGGTGAACAACAGCACCAGCATTTCGCGCAGCCCCAACCCAACGAATAGTCCCAGCAAGATGACCACGAAGACCACGTAGAGGTGGAATCGCATGTGGCGTTGCGTCTTGAACGTGAAGATGATTCCGTTCAGCGCAACCTTGAAGGGCTCAAAAACATTCCGCCGACCGCTCATGGTTTATTCTTCGCCACTTTCATGCGTCTGATGAAGTACAGACGTCCATTCGGCATCGATTGGAATCCCCAATTTCGTCCCAACTTCATTCATTTTGCGCTGCATTTCAGTCCGGTCGCAATCAGTTTCGTCGTCATAGCCCAGCAGGTGCAAGCAACCGTGAACCAATAAGGCCGCCAGTTCGGTATTGAGATCGACTCCTCGACAATCGGCTTGGCTCTGGGCATAGGGCACGCAGATGGCGATATCGCCCAACGGCAATGGGTCAGCAAGACCGGAAGGGAACGTAAGAACATCGGTCGATTCGTCGATATTGCGAAACCGTCGGTTCAGGTCTGAGATTTCAGCCTCATCCACGAGTCGGACATCGACCACGCGAGTGAATTCCAGAGCGACTTTCGTGCGATCGAGCACGTTTGCCAGCCATGAAAGATCGACCTCGAAGCTCGATGCGTTATCAATATGGCGGATGCTCATGCATGAAAAAGGGAGCCAAGGCTCCCTCAAAATTTGTTTGGCGAGCTTAGCCTCGAGTCGTTCGGCGGCGAGCCTGTCGGCGGCGCTTCTCGCTGGGCTTCTCGTAGTGCGAGTGCTCTTTCAGCTCTCGGAGAACGCCGCTCTGCTGCAGCTTCATGTTAAATTTCTTCAGCGCACTGTCAATGGATTCGTTCGGTTGTACAACAACGTAGATCAATGAAAACTCCTTGTGGAGAGATAGAATACCTCAAAATGAAGCGAGCTTAGACGTCTGTCTAAGCTCGCGGGCAATTCGCTCAGATGATCGAGCGCTTACCAGGTGTTATAGTTGGTGCCGTCGAGAGCGGTGCCCGATGCAGCGTTGATCTTACCTACCGAACCGCTAGCGGTCGAGAACGTAAAGTCGGTCGCGCCGTCGATATCCTTAGGAACGGCTTGAACGTAAGGTCCGCGCCAGTCGGTAGCCGTGATCGACTTGCTGGAACCAGCCGAGTCGAGACCTGCCGTCGGTGCCGAAGTGGTCGCAAGGTCCGTCAAACCAGCCGGGTACACGCCACAATCAGCCTTGAAGAGGTCGATGGCGTCTCGCGTGATCTTGAGATTGCCTCGTAGCGCCGATTCCTTACTTCGAAGACTAGAGTTCGAAAACTTGGGAATTGCGATGGCGGCAAGAACCGCAATAATGATGATAACGATGAGCAGCTCCACGAGGGTGAAGCCTTTCTTCCAAACCTTTCCGAGCCGAATGTTTTTCATAAGCCTCTCTTCACTATTCATAGTCGGAATCGATTTATGGAAACAACAGGTGGTTTGTAGAATTTTAGGACACTTTACTTGATGTTTTCGATCACTGAATAGATCGGTCCGATGATTGAAACCGTGATCGAACCCACGATCAATCCCATAGTAAGAATCATCAATGGCTCGATAATAGAGACCAAGGCTTTCAGCCGACTATCGATTTCCGTTTCCATCGATGAGCAGATCGTTTGAAGCAATTGAGAAAGTCGCCCCGTCTTCTCTCCGATCGCGATCATCTGAGTGATCTGCTTGGGAAAAACATTGGTCGCTTCAATTGCCTCGAACATCGAACTGCCATGCTCAATTTTATCGCGCGCTTGCATCAGGGCTTTCGTTACTTGCGGGTGCCCTGCCACTCGAGCGCCTTGCTCGAGGGCCTGGAGAAGCTGAACATTGGAAGTCGAGAGCGATGCAATGGTTTGCAGGGCTCTCGCGACAGCAAGTCTCTTCAATAGCTCGCCCAGAATTGGGACTCGATTCAAGAATGCTCCGAACAAGGTACGAACTGCAGGAATCTTCAAGAGGAAGAAAATGCCTGCGACAATACCGAACATCGCCAGCGCTGAGCCAACCGGATTGCCACGAATCATGTTGCCTGCATTCAGCATCAATTCCGTCGTAACCGGCAGCTTTGCCTTCATCTGCTTAAAGACTTGGCCAAAGCGAGGCATAACGAAAATGATGAGGACAAGGACCGTGATGACAGAGACCCCCAGCATGACGCAGGGGTACATCATCGCGTTCATCACCTTCTTCCGAAGATCAGCAGCACGGGCCAGGTAGCTGGAGCCGTTACGCAACGCTTGGTCAAACTTACCACCTGACTCGGCTACTCGCACCATGTCGACGACGATCGTCGGAAACATGTTTGGCGCCAGCCTCAGCGAATATGCCAAGCCCTGGCCACCAACGATGCCCTCCTTGACTGCCAGAAGCGAAGTTTTGATCGCTGGGGTTCGGGCGCCGTAAATAACTGCGTCGAGCGCCTCCACAAAGGGAACGCCGGTTTCCGACATTACCGCCAAGTTGTTTAAGACGTCAGCGGAGTCTTGAGCAGAGACTTTTCCGAAGATCGACTTGGACGCGCTTGCGCCAAGGTCGAGTTTACGTGGAGTGCGATTAGCCGATTCAGGCACGATGACGTGCACGACGATGTTCTGGATCGAAAGTTTCTTTTCAGCTTCGTCGATTGTGTTGGCAAGGATTTGGCCCTCAACGCGAGCACCGCCAGTATCCAACCCCTTGTAAGCAAACGCTTGCATCAGGTGCGCTCAGCGGTTACCCGCAAGACCTCCTCAACGGTTGTGAGCCCCTCCGCAACCTTGTCGGATGCGTCTTGACGCAAAGTTATAAGTCCCATGTTCTCCGCCATCTTCTGGATCTCCGAAGCATGCTTTCCGGCGAGAACCATTCGGCGAAGATCGGTTGTCATGTCTAAGCACTCGTAGATGCCGATTCGACCTCGGTAACCCGTCTTTGAACAGTGCTCGCAACCACGACCACGCAGGTAGATTCCTTGCGGATCGAGTCCAAGGCTTCGAATATTCTCGGGGTCCGGTTTATATTCCTCTAAACATTTGGGACAGTTCGTTCGGACTAGACGTTGAGCCACAGCGCAGGTAATCGATCCGCCTAAAAGGAAGGGCTCGATGCCCATATCCAGCAAACGGGTAATAGAACTCGCGGCATCGTTTGCATGGAGCGACGACAAAACTAAGTGACCCGTCAGGGCAGCTTCCGTGGCAATCGCCGCTGTTTCTCCATCACGAATTTCACCAACCAGGATGACGTCGGGATCTTGACGAAGCATCGAGCGAAGACCGGATGCGAAAGTAACACCCGCGCGAACGTTCAGGTTCGCCTGCGTAATTCCTTCCATTTGGTATTCGACCGGGTCCTCAATCGTGATGATGTTGCGATAAATCGAGTTCAGGTGGTGGAGAGATGCGTAAAGGGTGGTTGTCTTTCCAGAACCGGTTGGACCAGTAACCAGGATCAGACCTTGCGGCTCTTCCAACCGCGAGATCAATGTCTTGAGTCCCTGCTTGTGGATTCCAAGCTTCGACAAGTTGATCATCGCCGCATTCTTGTCGAGAATTCGGATAACCAAGGTTTCGCCGAAAACACTTGGATAAGTCGAGACACGAAAGTCAAATTCGCCCTGAGGCGCAACCAGCGTACACCTGCCATCCTGAGGAGCGCGGCGCTCGGCGATGTCGAGACCAGCCATGAGCTTGAGACGAGAAGCCAAAGGAAGCTGAAGATCTTTCGGAATAACCATGATCTCCTGAAGGAGACCATCGATTCGAACGCGAACCCGGACCTTTCGCTGAAAAGGTTCGATGTGTATGTCCGATGCTCGCATTCCAATCGCTCGAACGAGCAGGGCGTTGGCGAGTTTGACAACCGGTGCGCCATCGCCGACTTCCTTCAGATCGACGATATTCGCCGGATCGGCTTCCTCCTCTTCGGCATTCTGGAGCTTGACGTTCTCCGTATCGACGCCTTTCACTGCCTCGCCAAGGATTTCGCCGAGGTCGTCGTATGCACCAAATGCCCGGAAGATCGACTCGCGAATATCGGATTCCGTCGCGATCAACGGGTCGATATCGCGCCCCGTTAAGTTGGTTAGTTCGTCGAGCGCCGATAGGTTAAGTGGGTCAACCATGGCAACCGACGCCGAGACTTCGGTCACTTCAACAGGAATGACCAGGAGTCGAACCGCGGCCGAGTGGGGGATGATGTTGGCGGCTAACTGGTCCAGCTCGACCTTGGCTAGGTCGATGAAGGGTACACCCATCTGAAGGCCAAGACACTTCAGCTTTTGCTTCTCGGTGATTCGCTTAAGGCGAACAAGCAAATCACCAAGAGGCTCGGTTGTGTCCTCTCGGTGGGCCAAGATATCGTTCAGCTCTTCGCGAGTGACGAATCCTTCTTCGAGAAAAATCTCGCTTAGTGGTTTATCGATGTTCATTGCGACGAGACAACGCGAGGTGTGATGCTTATGATGAGCTGAGAGCTGTTCTTCTGCTTCTTGCGGCTATTGAACAGTTCGCCAAAGAACGGTATCTGGCCAAGCAGCGGCACTTTTTGAAGATTGACGATCTCTTCGTCGCGCAGAAGTCCACCCATAACCATCGTCTGGCCGTCCTTCAGGATCAGCGTCGACTTTGATTCACGAGTCGAAATCTGCGGATAGCTTCCGCCGTTAAGCTGGAGGAATCCAAGGATCGAGGAAACTTGCGCGTTGACGGCCAAAGTGATCGTGCCATCCTCGGCCACATCCGACGAGACAAGCAGGTAGATACCCACGTTCTGCTCCTCGGTAGAGTAGATGAACTGGCCGTTCGAGTTGGTGCCCGTAACAACCGGGAATCGGCGCTTCTCACCGATGAGCATCGAGCCAAGCTCGCCATCCATCACACTCACATTTGGCGAGGCGAGGAGTTTGGCTTTGTTGGTCTGCTCAAGGGCGTGAATCGTATTGACAAAGGAGAGTCCCGTTCGCGAAAAGGTTCCAACGTTGAAGTTGCCGTTGACGGCCTCGGTGATGTTCGTCTGGCCAAAGTCCCACGTGAAGCCTGCATCTTTGAGCGCATCGTTGGAGACATCGTGGATGGTGACGCGAATTTCGACCTGCTTGCGAGGAATATCCATCTGCGACAACAACTTGAGGACATCCTCGACCGCGGGAACAGGACCACTCACCAAGACTCGCTTCAGGCGTCCTTCTGCAGCGGCTCCGGTTTGAGTGGAACCGGTGCCGGCGACGCTATTCAATCCGCCGTTCGAACCCGTTCCGAGTGTAGGAATCGTCGTGTTTGGCAACGCTATGATCGTTACCTTCTTGCCCGATACGTATTCCTTGAGGGCATTGGCGACCTGAGTTCCGCCTTGATACTGCAAGGTGTAAATCCGCTCGACAGTATCGACAGGGAGATCGACTTTGATATTCTTCGGATCCTCTTTCGGATCAGCCTTAGGGTCGACTTTTGTCTCGACCTTAGGAGCGTAAGCTTTGTCATATTCGACCGGGTAGGCGCTCTTGAGGGTTTGCTCGTCGGCCATCACCATGGTGTTGTTGACGTTCAATACTCGGACTCCGGCCAGCATGGACAAGTGCTTCAGGGCATCCATCAGCGGCATGTTCCGCACGTTTAGCGTCACCTTTTGATCCGCCTTCGACATGAGAACGATATTCACCCCTGTCTGCTTGCTGAGGATGGAAATCACCGACTCGATGGCGGTGGACGAAAGATTGAGCGTGACCAGCTTTGCCTTGCTGCCCGCAAAGGCCGAAGCCGCAGTTTGCTGATCGTCAGCCGTTGGCTCAATGGTAGGAAGTCCCGGCAAATAGGTGGCATGGATTTCGGATTCGGCAACCGGCAGAATGGATAGTGACCACTTCTGTTTGGTCGTTGGACCCGAAAGATCTAGTTTGGGCTTGTAGTGCGCAATCTTAGCGTCGGGATGAAGACCCGACTTACCTACGGCACGAACATAATGCCCAAACGCCGTTGCGAGCTTCGTGTCATGGCCAACAGTTGGCAACGCCGAGTACATCCAGAAAATCATTTGATTTCGACCTCTCTTCCCACAAAAATCTTGAGTCTTTGCTTTCCTTTGCGGAGCACGACCTGATCATCCGTGATGGTCTCTACCGTAAATCCAAATTCCACTGCGTCTCCGACCGATGCATTGATTGTCTGGCCGCCCATTTCGAAGATCGCTGTTAACCTGCCAGCGTCGACACATCCGGTTAAACGCAGCTTAGACGTGCCTTTGGCGGGACCTTCGGGTTTCGCCTGACCTGGGTCGCCGGCTTGTTTGGAATCTCCAGTTCCGAATCCCTCCGGTTTGCCTTTGGGCAGTGTGCCGCCCACTATTGGCCCCTTGTACCCTGGATCCATCGGTTCCGGATCCGTGGTAATCGTCTCCTGCGAAGCATTCTTGACGATCGCGCGAGTCTTGGACTGCACCGTCGCGAAGGGATCGTGCATGGCCGGAATGACTTTTCCGGCAGTGTCGGGGAGAGCAAAGGACGAAGTCTCTTCCGTCTTGGCTGCCACGACTTCGGATTTCGCGGCGGAATCACCTTCTGGTCGTGGATCCTCACTTGTTCGTCCTGCGGTCGGCGCGGGACCACCGCGGAGGTCTTTCACTACCATCGGTGCATTGGAAATTTTGCTCGTAAACTGATCGGACAAGGTCTTGAGCATAAAGCCGATGGCGCTGATTGCAACGACGCCAAGGATAATGGCTTGTCGGGAATCTCCCACTTTCATCTTCATGATTTCACCTCTCGTCTCATGACTTGGATTCCGAATTTGACAGCGACCACGGGCCGACCCGCCTGCACTTTGCCATTCGGAGTTATTTCGAGGGTCTGAACCTCGACCGGAACCGGTAACTCGCTCACCTTATGTATGAAGTCGAGAATGTTTCCAATCGTCCCCACCGCCTGACATTGCAAGGAAGTCTGCTTCCAACCTGTTACTTCGGTATTTTTACGGTAATGCGAGAGGTATGGCGCCTCATCATTGTTGGAAGTCACTTCGACCAATTGGCAGTCGCTCGTCGTTGCATACCGATCGAGAGCGGTCTGAACAAGCGAAAGCTCCTTCTCTCTAATCGGCTTAAATTTGACTCGACGAGATTTAGAAACTGTCTCGCTCAATTCTTGGATTCTTTTGTGAACGGCGTCGAGTTCGGACGTGGTGCGCTTATTGTCGAAATAGTTCACCGCTCCTCGGCCGATGAAAAAGACGCAGCTTGTCACGGACAAGATTCCGATGAGCATCGTCGCTCGCTCAATGGTTTGCACCGCGTTCTTATTGATCATCGCGACGCTCTTCATTTGCCGATCGTTACCCTCTTGATGTAGTCAAATCGAATACTCGTTGCCGTCAACGAGGTTTGCTTTATTGAGGTTTGGGTCGAGGAAATCACGTTCGATCCCTTGCCCGCTTTGGCAACGAACGTGCGGCCCGTCTCTGGACTGGTGGCATCGGCGGCGACCTTGATCGTTAACTCCCCACCGTTTGCCTCAACTGTCATTTCCTCAAAGAAAATGCTGTCATCAGCTGCGTTGATCACCGTCGCCAATTCGTCGCGAACCTCATTGGAGTAGAGATGGCATTGTGTAACGAGTACGTCGCGCTCGATGCTCGGGGTCACCGTCTTCGCCTGGGCTTCCAGTTCATCGCGCCGCTTATAGCTGGTCTCTAAGTTCGCCTTCGCTTGGCGGAGACCAACTGTGTTATCCGTTCCGACCGTAGCCAAAACCGGAATTATGAGGACGGACGCGACGAGTATCGCAGCCAAGAGGAGGGCTTTTCGCACCACCTTGGCTTCCAAGTCCACCCGCTGAACAGCCCAAGCCTCCAACAAGTTGACCTCTACATTGATCGTCTTGATCTTATGCTGTGCGGATCCAGTTGTACTCGCGTCCACCGTCGGCTTGACTCCTTTGAAGTTGGTTTTGGCTAAGGCCGGCCAGGGCTAAACCCATGACGACCGAATAGGCCTCTTGTCGATTGGACACGTTCGCGAACGTGTCTTGGTTGAATCGGGTCATCATGCCCGCGATCGGCCGCGCAAATTCGATTCGCAAGCCTAAGACCCTTTCCAGATAGTTCGAGAATCCGTTAAGACCCACAAGGCCACCAACGAGGATGGCTTGGTCCAAAATTCCCGCGTAGCTTCGCTCGGGGTGCAACGAACGGAAATATCGCATCAATCGCCACACCTCTCGCGTAAGCTTCTCCAATTCCGTCTGCAAGTTCACGAGAGCGATCGAATCTCCGTACGGCAACGTGAGAATTCCTTCCTCGTTGAGCGTCGTCATCGGATCGTGAAGCATCTCTTCGGCTTCTGCCGGAGAAACGTCAAGTCCCTTCGAGACCGCCTCGTGGAACATCGCCGATCCGAATTTCACACCGCGAATGAACTGCAACCGCTGGTTCTGTACGACGTACATATGGGTATTCGTGGCACCAAAGTCGATGATGGTGAGTGAGGCATCTCGCCACAGAGCTGACTTCCGATTGAGCTTTCTCTCGACAATCCTCAGAATCGCCTGCGCCTCCAACTCCGCCCGCACAGGGATTGTCCCGGCATTCAAGATCGCTTCGGCTCGGCTATCCACGGCTTTGCGA
>CAMFIS010000083.1 GCA_945952345.1 uncultured Fimbriimonas sp. | reverse complement strand
CCAGTCCGTCTTATTGCCCCATTCTTTTTACCATCTTATTATTCACCCTTGCGGCATGTTGGTCTGCCGAACAAACTGCCCAGGTCCGGGACGTGGTCGTGGTCCACTGCGAATCCGAAACTCAACTCGATGGACGTTACCGGGTCGCACCGAATGGTTCGATATCTGTACCATCACTTGGGCGGATCGTGGTCGTGACGAGGAACACAAGCTTTGTCAAATCTCTCATCGAAGACCGAATCTCGGATGCCCTCGGTGTTCGCGATCGTGTTCAAATCAAATTCGAATCCGATCCGTCGTCCGCCGTGACCATTAGTGGGGCAGTCAAGAACGAACTCCTGCTGACCGCGCCGAAGAACATGACGGCAAAGGACCTTCTCTCGCTCGTGGAGATTCTCGAGAGCGGCGACGCCACCTCGGCAACATGTGTCGACGTGAACGGCCAACCGGTTCCCCTAACTTCCATCGTCCGTCCGGGCGATCGAATTCGCGTTCCGATCATGCTTTCGAAGCCTGAAGTGTACGTGTTAGGTGGAGTGACGAATGTCGGGGCATTCCCGTTCTACGATGGCATGAGCCTCAAAGCTGCCGTGGAATCGGCCGGAGGAATCGGCCCGCGAGGAGATTCGACACGAATCTTCGTTCTGCGAGGAATCACAATGGGACCGTTCGATCTCGACAAGGATGCGGGTGTGAAGCTGCAGCGTGGCGACTCGATTCGAGTCGAGACCAAAGCCGAGGTTCAGTATGTCGCGGTCACCGGTCTTGTTCGGAAACCAAATAATAGTGTGTGGACTCCCAAGCTAACCGCGAAGGAAGCGATTCGTCAAGCGAACGGTGTGCTCAACCCCGGCTACTTCATCGTCGTGAAGTCGCTGACAAAGATCAACAAGCCCGAAGTCAAGATCCGCTGGCGAGACTTCGAGCGTGACAAGAACAAAGACATCCTGCTCGAGCCGGGCGACATCGTGGACGTGGTTGACCGGTGAAGGCTCGACCGCCCATCAAATGGGACCGCACAAAGGGCCGACCCGAGCCCATCCGTTTGCTGAATCACATCAAGGAAGTTGAGAATGGCGAGCCGTTGCTCGATGTTCGGGTAGAGTGTCCAAAGATTCAAATCTTCCGTCCGCAGGTGATTCCATTTTTGCGTGCGCACGTGTGCGCCATGCTGCATCAGGCGTCCCTAAATCTGCCCTCAGGAGTCTTCTTCGGAGTGATCGACGCTTGGCGGCCGTTCGATCGTCAACAGCGGATTTACGATTTTGTTTGGCAATGCGCCAAGGAGACGTTTCCAAATCGGGACGACGTCGCCCTACGCCGAACTGTGTGCCGATGGGTAGCACCAACCGACCAAAAGGCTCCCCCCGGGCACTGCACGGGCGCGGCGGTCGATGTTTGGCTCGTGGACGAAAAAGGGGAAGCACTCGATGTTACGTCTCCTTATGATCGATTTGGAGCCGCGCCAACCTATTCGTTTGGCCTTACCGATGAAGCTCAGCGTAATCGCACTATCCTGGTAGAGGCGATGCTGAACGCAGGATTCTCAAACTGCCGTGACGAGTGGTGGCACTACAGTTGGGGAGATGCCGGTTGGGCGGTGCGGATGGGCGAAAAGGAATGCTGCTACGGGCGTGTCGATCTGCCGCTGAACGAATACGAGGAGCAGGAGAAGCTCTGGATTGCCGCGATGAAGGATCGTCAGAATCCGTTCATCGAACAGTCTTAAGGGTGAGACTTCGACTTCGATGGTGACCCATTGAAGTCGATTCGGTTTTCGCGAAACGCCTGCGCAATCGCCTTCGGGTCCGATATACTGCTCACGGTGGTCAAATCCATAGTCAAAGTTGGCGGGAACGAGATCGCCATCGCAGGTTTATGCGTATCTGGGTTGTCGCGTTTGGTCTTAATCACAAGCGTGTTACCGGCTGGCTGATACAAAATCTCGCCCGAGTCCGTCACGCTCCGGATCTTCACGCCTGTCTGGTCCAACGACTGAGGGAAATGTCCCGTCTTCGCCCGCAAATCCAGTGACTTCCAGAGTGCAACCGAAGAGTCTCGAACAAGCGTCACGTTGTCGAGGTTATGATAGATGTTCGTGAAGTCCGTCGAGACCATTGGCCCATAGATTTGAAGTGCAGGCGGCAAATGCTCGATGAAGTCATAAGCCTTGAGATATTCGTCTTGGCTCGGCGCGGGCCCGCCTTCCTTCAGACTGGGAATCAGCGACTCCCACACTTCTAACCGCTTTCGAAGGAAGCGCCGCATCGCAGGACTGGTCGGAACTTCGTCTCCTTGTTTCGGACTCGATGCCTTCTGAATTTCAGATTCGTTTGGCAGCGGGAAGACCTTGTCCATCGGGAACGGGTACTTTCGCCGATCGGCCAGTGGCGAATCCCAGTACCGCGCTGATACCAACTGAGCGACGAAGTCCGATTGCATGGCTCGGTACATCTTAAACTCGGGTTCCAACTCCTTCGATTGGAAGTACTTCGAAACATCCGGCAGCAGGGAAGGGTCGACTTCCACCAAGCGTAGTCCCGTCGAGTTCATGGAGCGCTGAATCGAGATGCCAACAAACGCACCGATCAACTCTGGTTGGCTATAGCAGTATTGGGCAAATCGGTTTGCGTACGAGAAGTTCTTTTCCATCAGCGGAATGTCATGTCGCAGTCCTGCTGCGTACGCCGCTAGGCAGAACTCCTTGCACACGTTCTTCATCGCCGCGTACTCGGGCATCAGCATCTCGAAACCCTCGTTATAGTTGTGAGGAACCTGTATTCCCGGCTTAGCGTCCAGAGCTTGCATGATCGCTTCGCGCCGATCCTGATTGATCGCGAGGTATTTATCGAAGGAGGCAAAGTCGTGCGAATCACCACCCAGCACTAACTCCATCGCAATGCCGCCCTTGAACAAAACACCCCAACCTCGGCCATTGAATTTCAGAACCTGTGGTTCGATTTCGATCCATGCGTTTTCTCTGTTGGGAATGAGGGCACGAATCTCGGTGCCATTGGTGGGAATGTGCTCCGCTTTGTAATTGGCGATAAGAGAATTGATCGCGCTGCCATCGCCTTCATACTCGATGCGCGCCTTGACGGCCAATACGCCCATGACAGCCAAGCTCACGCCGATCGTGACGAGGATGATCTTGCCTGCTTTCATTTCGAAGGTTTTGCGTCTCCGTTTCGGTTGATCAGTCCCTTCTGGTAGTTGTAAATCAGTTGAAGCCCCTCGCCGATTTCATTCTTGTTAAACACTTTGCTGCTCGGAAGTCCGAGCTTGACATATGCGGCGGAGTAATCGTTCCGCAGCTTGCTGACAATGTAACACGTCTTGCCTGTCGTGGTATAGATCAAACCGCCGAAGTCGGTGAACTGCATCGGATTATCGAATTGAGCCGGCAGCTTCGCAGGAAATTTACCGGACTTCACCTTCTCGCGGGCCAACGCGGCCATCACATCCAGGCTCCAGTCGATGGTGTCGGCGTGGCGAAGAACCATCAGAGCATCCTTCGATGATCGCAGGTTTTCCAGGTCGGAATTCTCCCATGTGTAATCCACATAGCTTTCATTGCCCATGGCGTACTGAGATTCGGGATTCCAAACCATATCGAGCTGAGGCATGCCGGGCGTGTAGTTGGATCCGTGTTGCTGAATCGTCTTGATGAATGGCGTCCAGACTCGGAGCGTCGCCAGGAGTGCTTTGCGATACGCCTTACTCTCAGGCATGTAGTCACCCGGGTGGGTGGGCCGTTTCGCTGCTTCGGTCGGCACGTCATCCGTGTACAGGTCATCTCGCGAGAACATGCTGATCGGCCAGATCGGCGATTTCTTGTCGGCACTGGGATCGTCGAGGTACCGAGTGGTTTCGAGCAGGTCCACTAACCTCGTCTGCATGAGGAACTGGGATATTGGAGTTCGCACGCCGGTCTGACGCCGAATCTCTTGCGGGATTTGGTACATCGTCGAATCGAATTCGATTAGCCGTGTGCATGCCAGTACGATGGCGTCTGAGATCTCGTTGGCAGTGCGCACATCCGAAATGTTGTTGGAGCCAAACAGTTGGTTGGCCATGTTCCTCGCGAGGACCAGGTCTTTGACTGCCTCACCCGTTTCGTGTGAGAGTCCGTGCTCATAGGCCGAAAGGCAGGCGTTTTGGGCATATGCCTTGATCGCGCCGCCCATGTACGGCGAGTGGTAGCCCCGCTTGTGCTCGAACGGCAATTCGAAGTTAGGTTTGACTGCGAGGATTGCCCGAACGCGGTCTACCTTGGAGCGGTATCTCTCGAGATACTTCCGGAGCAGAGCCTGGTGTCGTGGCTGAGCGGCAAGTAACATCTTCCCGGCTAAGTCGCCGCTGTATATGCGAAGAACAGGCTTTGCTTTGCGGTCGACGAAGAAGGGTTCGAGTTCGGGCCAAGCGTTATCTTGGGGCGCGACCACTGGCTTGATCTCTTCACCGCAGGTGGGAGCCTTGGCGGCTTTGATTTCGGCGATCAGCGAACGTATTTCGTCGACTTCTTTTCGCGCGATATAGACCCGGCTCAGGCTGGCCAATATGAAGCACAACGCGATCACGACGATCGTGGCGAGGATAACTTTAGAGAGCTTCATGCAAACCAGGATTCTGCTATTCGCCCCACGAGTTGCGGGGAAGACTCAAGGCCGCTTCATGGCCAACTTCGATTTCTTGGGCGTTCATCGTCGCCTTGACCGGAATCGAGAGACGAAAAACCGGCGTGCCGTCAGGGTCCTTCTTCTTCGACTCGATGCGGAAACCAGTGGGTGTGGGGCGATAGATCAGGCCATTGAGCCAAGTAGGTTCGTTCGATTGGTCGATTGCCTTGGGATACTGACCCGACTTCCGCTTTTCGCGAATGAGATGATCGAGCAAATGGATTGCCCATTGGAACTCTTTGGCCTGCTGAACTGCCTCCAAGAATTGGTTCGGATCATGTTCATAGCCCCCTAGTTCATAGACGTTAATCCTGGTGAAGGCTCGTGGAATTGAGGCACGGGCAGGATCCTCTCCGACCGTCGGCAAAGAAATCGGATACAGGTGACCAAGATCGGGCAGTTGATGCAGATCGGCGGCGGTTATTTCGGGGAGCAAGGTGAACCACTGCGCAAACTTCTGGATCATCTCTTTGCGCACCGTTCGGCTCTCGGGCATGAAGTCGCCTGGGCGATGCGGCGGCGGCGCCTGCGTTGCGGGAGGGAGCGGAGTCGAAATGAGCGCGCTGCCGGTATGAGGGGTAGGAGTATAGGACGAATACCTCCTTCCGGCTGGGGCATTAACATCCGGATCGTTCTTGGCCACAAACAAGCTCATGGGCCACGGCGGACTGTTCTTGTCTAACTTCGTCGAGTCCATGTCCCGCAGGTACGCCATGTTCGACGCAAATTCGTACTTCAAGAGCGCTGGCGTGCTAGCCTCGGTGAACTCCGCCTTATCCATAAACGCCGTGACGATCTCCGCATTCTTCGGGTCGAACTCTACCATCCTCGCGCAAGTGTCCAGGAGGCATCGGCCAATCGAGTTTGCCGAACGTAGTGCAAATGTGTTATTTGCCGCCACCAACTCATTCCGAAGATACAGTGCAACATTTAGATCTGTGTCCGCTTCGGAGGCTTCATGCTTGCTGGCATGTTCGAGGGCAGAAACGCACGCGTCGAAGGCATACGATGTAATGGAGTCGGCGTACTTGTCGATGTTTGTGCCGGCATCGAAGTGAGGCTTATGTGACCGGAAGTCGGCAAATCGCTGGGTCGTAAATCGGTACGACATCAGATAGGTCGTCAACGACGCCATCTTCTTCGGCTCGATTGATTTCAAGATGAGATGTCCATATCCGCCTTCGAAGAACACCTCTTGTCGCTCGGATTTGTTGTCGTTGACAAGGATCGGCTTGAGTTCGGACCAACCGTTTTGCGTATCTGGTAGGCGCTGAATTTCTTCCAGACTCGTCGGAATGCCGTGGCTTTTGAACTCCGCCACCAAACGGTTGATTTCGCGAACGTCTTTGTTGGAGGAGTACCAGCGCGCAATTCCTGCCGCCACCATGCACAAGAGGATGACTGCGAAAATCGCGAATGTGTATTTGCGTATCTTCATCGTCCCCCCGTTTCACTATAACGGAAAATTGGGCGAGAAAGAGCCTATGCTTTTTGCTGCTGCTTCGCCACGAACGATGAACTGAATCCGATGAGCAATGCAAGCACGATTCCGACGATCACCGTGTAGGCGCTGACGACCATCATCGGACTGAGATCCTGAAATCGATTTGTCAGTTCCGGGTGGGCCGATGAATATGTTTGAAAGAAGCCGATTCGGAACGCCACGCAATAGATCGTGTTGATAATCCCCAGAATGAAACCGTTCATGAAGGTTTGCTCTGGGCAGTTCTTCCCGACTGAGTAGGCCGAGAATCCAATCACGAATATCCACAGCACCAACTCGAAGTTGGTTGGGATAAAACTAACTGTGGCTAGCGCCATGGCTAGGCCGAAAAACGACAAGTAGACCAGTAACCGCCAATTCACGATGTCCCCCCAGGCATTAGAAACCCGTTAGTGGAATTGTAGTGGTTCTCTGTTAAAAGTGCAAGTTACTTTAGTATTCCGGCTCGTTTTCTCATTCGCACGACCGTTTCGAGGCTCGTGTTGTTGACCGGTAATCCGGCCGCCGGAGGGTAACAGAATCGCCTAACTGCCAGGCCATCTGGTCCCACGTCTCCGCCGCCGATCTGTATTCCGTTCTTAAGGGGCAAGACTGCGTACTTGACGGACGTGTCCTCTTCGCGAATAGCCCCCAAGAGGTGCTTTGCGGGCTGTCCATTCATTTGTAAGTACTCGAGCTGACGAAACATTTCTTCTTTGAGGTCGATGAGGGTAAGCAGCATAAACCCTTCTTGCCCAAGGTTCTGATTGTAAAGCTCGTTCCATCGGTCGTCTAGCGGCTTTGGGCACTGCCGATCTTGGCGAACCAATTTCGTAACCTTGTCGAGAGTTTTGATCGACGCCTTCGTGTTGGGGTCCATTAATAACGTCGTTGCCTCGTCCCAGTGTTTCAATGTCGCAACAAGACACCGTCGCATAGCCGTCGATTCGACCTTGTGATCTGATGGTCGCAGCCTGTAGTAGGCGTCGAATTCTTTGCCCTTCGGATACTTATTATCGAGCTTGGCGAGGATGCCGTCGAGGTGAGGAACATCCATGACCGGATCGTCGAAGTTTCGGCACATGGCGACATCCGACAGAAACGCCCACCGTAAGATCTCTAAGGGTGAACGATCGAACTTTGGATTCCAAATGGTGGAAATTCTGCGGATCGGGGTGAGTAGATCGGGCCTAAATTCGATCCTTCGAAGTTCGGCTTTTGATATGATCTTATAGATTTCGTAAGCAAGAGCCCGAGCTTGCGGTTCTTTTCGATCCATCAGTTCTGCGCCGAGCATGTAGGCGGCGACAAGGTCGTTCTCGGCTTTGGACTCATCGCCTTTGAACAGATACCCAAGGCCTTCTAAGCAGATTTCATTTGTCAGAGTCTTCAGATGATCGCCTTCCGGATACTGCATCATATATCCCTCATTGAAGTTGCGAGGAATCACGAAGTGCTGTTTGGTTCGCAAGGCAGTGACGATCGTCACTCGCTCCCGGGCATCTTTCGCGAGGACGCTTTCGATGATGCCGAGATCGCTCTTGGTCCCGTAGCTAAGCAACGCCTGAGAGTCGATATTTCGATTCCCGGCCGCCGGGGGCGGACCGCCGATCTTGCTGAGAAGCGGCTTCGTCTCGACCCAGGCATTCTGGCTATCGGGAATCGACCGGGCGAAGGTGTCGCCGTCGGAAACGAAGCCTTTTGAGTTCAGCTTTCTGAGGAGTGTGTCGATCTCGGCTTGCCTCTGGCGGAACAGATAACCTTCGTAAAGCTTGCCGCATGCGACGACGAGGATCAGGAATACTCCCAGCCCGAGTCCAAACTTCACAATCTTGTTGTCCATCGCCGTCCCTATTAAATCATGCCGATGCGATTCGCAAGGCGATTACTTTTGAACCCTTGCCAATTTCACATAGGGAGCAGATGTGCTAACTCCGAAGGCGCTTTCTGCGGGCGGCGATCATGGCCGTTAATTGCTTCATTCCCCCAAACGAGAAATCCGGCTCGGTCGCCGCGCTAGGAATTCCAAATCGGTAGCTCGTGAACGCTGTCTTCCGCGTATCATCCCAGCGTTTCACTTCAAGGTCGAAGGTACCGTGCTGAACATGAACATCGAACAGGGAAGGATCGACTCCCGGTGACCTCAGGATTTCGCTTGGATTGGGAGTTTTGTCGGAGTCGAGCTGCCTCAGGATTCTTGGCAGTATCTTGCTTACTGACCGCATCTCGGTGCAATCGGAATCCAACCCCCAGGACCATTCGAGCTCCTTGCAGACGCCTTGGTAGAGCGAATTGGAAATTGCATGAAAGTCGTGGCCGTCTTTAGCGAGTCGGAAGACCTTGGCAAGATCTTTGTCTTTGCGCCGATATTCTTGGAACGCGGCGACCCAACCTCTTAGCCAATTGACTTTCATATGTCTGGCCGTGCGGCTCTTTGGGATGAAGTCGAGATCGTGATCCCCACAATCGTTGAGGATGTCCTGGACGGTTGGCGCTTTCCACCACTTTTGCAGGAACTTCGGAGGACAGAATCGATCGAGTTTGGGTGAGTCAAGTGCCTCCAGCACAATGGCATCCTCGATGAATTGAAGGCTGATCAGCTCGTCGGTGTTTCTGGGGCCGACGAAATTCGGCTGATCGAGCCATGCCAGAATTGCACTTCTCATATTTGGGCACAGTTCATAGATGTGGATAGCAGCTTTGAACAAGTCTTCTAGCGACGAATTGGTCAAGATAGGACTGTCTGTCCAAATAGACCAATTACAGATTCTTCGAGCGATTTCAAGGTTCTGCAAAGCGCGATGAGTTTCACCTTTGAATCCCGCCGCGAGGGATGCCAACAAGAACTCCGTTATTACGGATTGCAGTTGCCATTCGTCGTGAGCGGGTAGGGCTCCTCCCTTGGTGACTTTCTCTCGCAATCCGGCGCTATCTTCGAGGTATTGCTCGATGATGGGCTGGTCGATTCGCGTTGCATTCCAAAAGACCTGCCAAGAGCTTCCGGTATCTTGCCGGTTGGGATGGATCATGAAGGGGATTGAAATCTCGCTCGGTTGATGGTAATTGGTTGTGCTTAATCCGGGGAAAAATTTATCGAATTCAGCTTTGGTTATTGGGACGCCAAGCGCATGAAGTTGGTCCAGGTCGCGTCGGATCTCATCGCCTTCCGCGTTGTATTGGCGTCTGGCGTTGTACTCAAAACCGGCACCGATGGCGAAGGAGGCAATCAGAATCGCGCCAATGATCTTGATCGGTTTCGCCATCGTCCTGCTAGTATCTTACTGCCGTTGGCTTTTCTACCCGGGTTTGCGTCATCCTTGGGGGAGCAAACTAGAGGTTATGGATCAGTCTTCTGAGTTCATCGAGTGGCAAGTTGTCGACAAACCAACCTGGTTTCTTTATCGATGGACCGGCATGAGATCCTTCTCCATTACTTGTGAGGGGCACGACCTTGGCGGATTCTCCACGAATTCGGATGGAAACGGGGCACTTGCGGTAGGGCAGTATGAACTTCGAACGCACGGAGACTTGCCCCTCGGGGGAGTTCATGCCGTAGCCATCCGCTCGGTGACGATCTACGATGAATCAACTGGAAAATCTGTCGCGGACGGAAGGCGATCGAGCGACGGATTCTTCGTTCACCTGGGCGACTATGGGCTAGTAAACGTGTTCAGTGGGACGGGAAGTCCGCAGATGTTCGACAATGCCTTGGCTATCAAGCATCCTCAAGATGACGCGAGAATCTCATTGATCGAGTTTCCGCGAAACCTCGACCAGCGAACTCAAGCGATTCTTCTCGGATTGGCCCTCTATCTATCGACACCGAGCGAGTGGATTTCTATTGGGGGCGAAATCAATAGGTAAGAATTGGGTGGCATGGATAGAGGCACTTGAGTCGTCGTTTTGAGTATTGGCTGGCACCTCTATCCATGAAAGAATCACGCATCGATATGTCTCCCGTCCCCAGAAACTAGAGACTCCATTGCATCGATACGTGCCACCCAAGGAATTTCAAACGCTTGGCAGAGAAGCGACGATGTTCCGACAATAAAAAAGCCCCGAAGAATCTCTTCGGGGCTTGTCACGGGCGAAACGCCCATGCTCCGGCTACTCGCCAGAACCGACGGCCAGCAACCGGAATCCGGTTACCGTGGTGCCCTTGGCTTCTTCGGCCAAGTACTGTGCGGTCGTTTTCGACGGGTCGATGTAGAAAGGCTGCTCGAGAAGAACGGCTTCCTTGATGAACTCCTTGTTCACACGGCCCTTGGCGATGTTTTCGGCGATGTTCGCCGGCTTGCCTTCGTTGATGGCTCGGGTGTACTGGATGTTGTACTCATTGTCCAGAAGCTCCTTCGACAAGTCATCCTTCGAAACCACCTGCGGACGAGCGGCCACGACCTGAACGGCGACCTTGCGGACCGATTCCGATCCAGCGTTGTCTCCGGTCGAGTCGATCAGAGCGCCTTTCGAACCATCGTGGTGAACGTACGCGGCAAACTTACCGTCGGTCTTCACCTGCTCGGCCAGCTTGACCACGCAGTTCTCGCGGAACTTGGCGATGAGTTCGTCGCCGAACTCCTTCATCTTGTCCTCGCTGAGCGTTCCACCGGTCAGGGCGGCTTTCGCGATCTCGTTCACGATGGCGACGAAGCCCTCGTTGTTCGATACGAAGTCGGTCTCGCTCTCGGCGATGGCCAAACCTGCGGTCTTACCGTCATCGCTCAAAGCGATGGCGACTCGGCCGGCATTGGTGGCTCGGCCAGCTTTCTTGCCGGCGCTTGCCTTACCCTTCTCGCGGAGAATTTCTTTGGCTCGCTCGAAGTCGCCACCGGCTTCCTCGAGAGCGGCCTTGCACTCCATCATCGGGGCATCGGTCTCGTCTCGTAATTTCTTAACGTCTGCTGCTGTGTAACTCATAAGCCTATTCCTACGCCGCTACGCGCCTTCTTTATCCGCTCCAAAAGCCTTAAGAAGTTCATCGTCCACGTGGATCGGGGCTTCGTCGTCCAACTCAGCGCCTGCTTCGGAGTCGCCACTCAGGACGCCTTCGGTGAGGGCTTCGCTCAGCGGTCGGGCTTCGAGGATCGCTTCGCTCATCTTCTGGGTCACGAGTCGGATCGCGCGGATCGCGTCGTCGTTGCCCGGGATAATGACGTCGGCCTTGTCCGGATCGCAGTTGGTGTCCACGATCGCGACGATCGGGATGCCCAGCTTCTTGGCTTCAGCAACGGCGATGGCTTCCTTGTTCAGGTCGACCACAAACATGACGGCCGGCATGGCGTTCATGTTTCGAATTCCGCCGAGGAATCGCTGCAGCTCGTCTCGCTCGATGCGTCGATCCAGGGCTTCCTTCTTCGGAAGTCGATCGAAGTAGCCGTCGGCTTCCATTCGGTCGAGTTCCTTAAGGCGCTGAATTCGGAGGCTGATCGTCTTCCAGTTGGTGAGCGTTCCGCCCAGCCATCGCTCGCAAACGAAGAACTGTCCGCTTCGCTCGGCGGCTTCCTTGACGGCAGCCTGAGCTTGCTTCTTCGTGCCGACGAACAGCACGGTGCCGCCGTCTTCGACGATCTTCTTGACGTAGTTGAGAGCGTCCTCGAACATCTTGATCGTCTGGTGAAGATCCAGGATGTAAATGCCGTTTCGGGCGCCGTAGATGTATCGCTTCATCTTGGGGTTCCAGCGTCGGGTTTGGTGCCCGAAATGCACGCCGGATTCCAAGAGCTCTTTCATGCTCAATTGAACCATATGCTTTTGTCCAGGTTGTATCCTCTGGATCGCGCGGGTTTCTTGCACGGTGTACTTTGAGTCTTAAATCAGATTCTCAGAACCTGGCCGTGCCGCCCAATCCATGTGTGATCGGGAACAGTATACCCTGCCGGAGCATAGGCGTCCCGCCTGTGGAATGGAGGCTTCAGGTTGTCAGGATTCAGGCTTCAGTTGGGTTATGCAACTTTTGGGAGTGCTCAAACCTGTTTGAGCTTTGGGCTGCAAGGTCTGCCTTGCTGTGAAACAAATTTGATTTCGGATTCTGATTTCTAAGGGAGTATCGTTAATTAGAAACATGGGAAGGGGAAGAGCACTGCTGGAACGCCTCGCGGCCGCCTTTGTCAGTCGATTCAAGGGGTTCAAAGTTTATTTGTCGCACCCAAGTGGCGGATTCACCGGATACGGAATTGAGGAAAATCTGACTCCCATTTCTGAGGAGCGATGGCAACGCATTCTCCAAGTATTTGTCAAAGGTGAGCTCTTCGACTGTCTCCATTTGACTCGGCACAACGATCCTTATGGAGGATTTACTTTAGCTCATCGTGAGGGAGAAGTAGAACTGATGTGCAGTTTCTTGGTGCTCAAATTTCCTGAAAAGGTTACGGCGTATCGCGACGCGATGAAGTCATGTGGCTATATACCGGCAGACGAATTTCCTTGGAATGTTGGCCTTGGCGAGGACATGGAGAACCTTTCATTGACCTATCGATGCCAACCAGAATTTCAAGCAGTACTTGAGCTCTCCCAGCATGCCCTCGATTTGTTGGACGGCCCGTCGAAAGACCTCTACATTCACATCTTTCGGAGTCAAGACGGGCCAGATGGAAGGGGAGTCAAGGTCATAAAGCCCCAAAACATCTTGGAACAAATCCCCTAGCTGCTCAAGATTCTCACCATCTCGGCGTAGCCACGTTTCTTCGCATGTTCCAGCGCGGTAACACCCTCGAAGTCGGCCAACGCCAAGTCAGCTCCATGATCCACAAGCATCTGGAGAATACGCTGATGAGTCGGACCGCCGTCGGAGAGGATGACGGTTTCGAGCAACGCCGTCCAGCCGAGGCGGTTGATGTGATCGATGTTCACCTTCGAGTGCTCTAGCAATTCCAAGACGCAATCCGGGTGGCCGTGGTGGCACGCAGGAATCAAGGCTGAGCCGCCGTATCGGTTCACAAGGGAATAGTTGGGCCCGGCGGCGATGCAGAGGCGAAGGATCTCAAGCAGGCCTTCGGCACCGGAATACAAGAATGGATTGTCTTGCATGTTGTCCTGAATGTCGATGTTCGCTCCAGCGTCGATCAAGATTCGAGCCGCCTCGACCTGGTTGGCGTGAGTCGCCGCCATGACGGCTGTTCGTCCGCGAGAATCCGCGCCGTTAATGTCAACGTCGGAATCGAGAAGGGAAGTAAGCGCGGCGATGTCTCCCGCCTCGGCGGCGGCAACGAGTGGAGGGATCATTGCCAAAGTCTACAGTCCCTTGGGAGTTGTGGGCGTCCCGCCCACACATGGTGGGCGAGATGGAATGTTGCTCGAAGCTCGACGCTAAAAGCTAAACGCTCGACGACTTCCGCCGACGTTTCAACAACGCCGCCACGCCAAGACCGATAACGGCCATCGAAGCCGGTTCTGGCACGGCCAGAACTTCGATGTCGCCCATGTTGTAGCCCGTCGCAATCGTGCTCTCATAGTCCCAAGCCGACGTCGTGCCGTTGAACAAGAACCGATCTATCTTGTTGCCCGTGTGACTTGAAACAAACATTTCCTGTTGATCCGGACTAAACGCGACGCCAATGGCACCGGAAACGACGGCCGCGATCGACGATGACACAACGTTTCCATTCGCATCAAAGCCTAGATCCCAAACGTTGTTCGTGCCGAAGTCGCTAATGAATAAGTGGTTGCCGCGCCAGTTGCCATTGTGCAAACCGCTCGCACCCGAAATGGAGTAGGAGTTGAACGAGTTCGTCACGAAGTCGTATCGCTGCAAAGTGCCCGAGACTCCTTCCGTCGCGTAAAGGTAACGGCCATCGGCCGAGAAGAAGACATCGCGCTTAGCCCCCGACATCAAGGTCCCGTTGTTGCTGAATGACGACGGAGTAACCGTGAATCCAGACAAACCGTTGTTGACGTTGGAAGCCCAAAGGTCGTTGGTTCCTGGCCGCATGGCAATTCCATGAACGCCAAGCAGGCCGTTCCCGGTGATCGTCCCATTCGCTGAAAAGCTGTCCGTCGACGAATTGTAAAGGAATCGGGAAACGCTGCTAGCAAAGGTATTGCCGTGTCGGTTGCCAACGAATAACTCGCCATTTGCGAAGAAAAGCCCGGCTGGATCATTGACCATGCTAGCGGGTATGCCAGACAGCACCGAGGCCGAAGCCCCGGTTCCCGAAAAGCCGTATCTTTGCACGCCCTTCCAAAGCGAGCTGTCCGAGTTGCTGCCGGGGAAAGTCTCGGTCACCACGACTTCGAATGGCGACGCGGCGACGAATCCCGCGACGCCACATAGAATGCCCACTGCCGTAAATTTCAATTTGTTCATGTCGATCCTCAAAGAAGAGAAGTCGAGTTCAAGCTCG
>CAMFIS010000082.1 GCA_945952345.1 uncultured Fimbriimonas sp. | reverse complement strand
GGCTTGCCTGGCGTGAGGTTTTCACGCCAGACATGTGGATTACTTCAGGCTGTTCCAGCTTGAGATCGCGTTGAAGATCAGCGGCCATGAACCCTGCGTGGATTGTCGCCACATCGGGTTGATCGCGAACAAAAGTACGTTGCCTTTACCTACTGGGCATTGGACTAGTGCAGCCTTGCCCGCGAGCTCGTCTCCGTGGTCGAGCGCTCCGCTGATGAGGAGCTTATCCACGCTGGCGAACCGGAGGAGAGTCTTCGGGCGTGCGGTTTGGCCCGTTTGGAAGGGCACTGGCGCCGCGTCACCAGGTTGGGATTTCGCCGTGTACGGAGGTCTGCCCTGAACCACATCGGGATCGGTGAGGTCGCCACGACCGCTGGCCCGACCGGTATCTCCAGCGTTACCGCCACGTCGTCCACCACCGAAGCCTCCACCGCCGGCGGAGAGGAGGGGGCCATTCGAGAAGTACACACCAACTTGGTCGTCGTAGGTTGCAGTGATCGCACTATCTTTGGTGTCTTTCTCGGCGAGGTACACGCCGCCCGGAGCGAAGAGCTGCTTGGGATCGGTCATCGTTACTCCGCTGACCAGTCCGTACTGAATCGGAACCGCGCAGTTGCTGCCGATGCAGACGAAGAGTCCACCGCTGCTGCAGAACTTCTGCAAGTTCACCATGCCTTGAAGTTCGATTCCACCCCGAATGTTATCCGTCGTGGCGGGCCCACCAAGGTGGGGGAATCCTTCGAGCGGCTTCCACGGAATCGGTTCGCCGTCCTTGCTCACGCCGTTGACGATCGACTGGGCGTCGCCGCCGGTCGGAGTAAGGATGATAACGTCGAACTTGCTCTCGAGGTCAGCCGTGTCGCGGAGGTCTTGCACCGAAATGTAGGTGTAAGGAATCTTCGCCGCATCGAACGCGAGGCGGAACCAGCCGTCGTTTTGCGTGCTCTGCCACGTGTGCACCAATGCCACGCGTCCCATCTTGGTTTTATCCATTGGGAATGGCTTGGCGTCTTGCCACTCTGCAGTGGTTGGCGCACTGGTCTTGGTCAAGATCGATTTGTCCTTAACCCGTACGGTGTCGACATCGAAAAGCGGCCCCAGGGTCCAGCCGCAATCGTCGTACGGAGACGGATCGTCCGCTCGATAGAATTGTTTGTCCAGCAGCATATCGGCCATGCGGCAATACGGCTGATCCATTCGCACGACGAGCGAACCTTTCGATAGCTGCCTGCCATCGATCGTCATGTCTTCGCTAAGGGTCGTAACTTCGACCCCCTGGCGATTCATGATCGTTTTGAGTTCGCCGAGATTCCAACGACGCCCAAGCTTTGCGCTCAATACGTACGCCGATGGACCTTCGTTCCAAGGCTTCAGCACGCTGCGCTTGGACTTCAGATAGTAGTTGTGAAGGAACTTGTCTTTGTTGACCGCCACGTTGTGCATGCCCATGAGGAGGGCTGACTCGCTGAGGTTGGTATTGTTCCGGATCGACCACCTCACCGAAGGGAAAGGCGGGTTCGGACGGAACCATTGGCGGGTGGAGTCGGCGCCCGTTTGGCGGATGCCGGTGTCGGCTCCGCTACCGCCCTGGGTCTCATAAAATCGGCCGATGGCATTGTGTCCGTTGGCGGCGTAAAACGCATAGTTGCAGGCCCAGCCATCGTAGAATCCATGTGTCCACACACCCGGCACGCCTCGCTTGGTCATCTCGTCGATCTCGTTATAGGCCATCATTTGCCATTCGTCGACGGTGATGGGATCGAGCCAGGCGTTGTAGGGCCCGGTTCCGGTGGAGATGTACAGGAACGGCACCGACTCGTGGAGATCGTGGAGGACGGTCGGGTGATAATTCAGCCAGTTTGTGATGAGGTTCTTGCTGAGAGCGAGGCCCATGCCGATGTTGTCGCGGTTGTTATCGTGAGCAACATATTCGCCCCAATACAGCAATGGAATTGCTGGCTTGGTCGGGTTCTTCTTGCGATACAGATAGGTGTCGACGTACCGATCGCGGCCATCGGTATCCAGCACCGGCGTGAGCATGACGATGGAGTTCTTGCGGATGGCTTTGATCGTCGGTGATTCTTCGGTCGCGAGTCGGTACGCCAGTTCCATCAGCATTTCGGGCGGACCGGACTCGGGCGAGTGCATTCCGCCGGTAGCGTAATAAATCGGAAGGGTTTCGCCGATGAGTTTGTCGGCTTTGGCGTCGGCGCCATCGAGCTTGCCGTCGCCTTTATAGTCCATCAGTTTTCGAGGATCGCCGAGGAGCGCGTTGTTCTCCTGAATCTGCTTGATCCTTCGTAGGTTTTCGGGATCGGAGATGATAACGGCGATCATCTCGCGCCCGCCCTCACTTTTGCCGATGCTCTGCACCATCACTCGGTCGGAGTTCTTTGCCACTGCTCGCATGTAGGCATTGATTTCATCGACGTGGTGGAGGATGTTGGGAGCGCCGATGATATCGCCGAAGTATTTGGTCGGGCTGGGCACCTTGCCACTGAGCGGAAGATGGTCGACGTATTCGGTAAGGAAGAACGACTCGGTGGTGTACTGCTTCACCTTTTTGGCGAAGTCTTCGTCGTTCTGTGCGAGGGATACCGATGCCAATGCGGCGGCGGTGAAGATAACCCAACTCTTCATCGCCCGATTCTACCGTCATAAAAGTTGTGGCACTGTCAACGACCTCTGCCTTGAGCGGAGCGAGGCCGGGAGTTGGCAGTGGAGCGGCTGCATGGAACACTGTAAAGTCTTAGCATCGACCTTTCTCACTGATCTCTTCGCCAAGGGATAGTCCGTTCTTAGTCCTGGTACACCTAACCAAAGATTTTTGTTGGCAAGATGCCCACATCTCCCATTCATTTCAACCTAAATACCGGTAAAGTACCAACTGATGGTCGTCGTATCGAGGGTGATTCAGACGCTTGGTTTTTCGCTTGGATTGGGCGGTCTCAGTCTGAGTTTGATTGGTGCTGGACAGAAGTCGAAGAAACCCACACCGGTTCCCAAGCCAACCATCGTCTTCTCCCGCGACATCCTTCCGATCCTTTCCGACAAGTGCTTCAAGTGCCACGGCCCCGACGCCGGAACTCGAATGGGCAACATGCGACTGGACACCAAAGAAGGCGCGTTTGCCAACCGAAGCGGCAAGTTCCCGATCGTGCCCGGAAACACGGCGCACAGCATGGTGGTCGAGCGCATCAACGACAAGGATGCTCCGATGCCGCCGGAGGACAGCGGCAAGAAGCTTACGCCGCAAGAGAAGAAGCTAGTCACGCAATGGATCGCGGAAGGCGCAAAATACAGCAAGCTTTGGTCGTTTGAACCGATTCCGGATTCAGTTCCAATTCCCTCCGTTGAAGGAACCTGGCCGAAAGGCAACATCGATCGATTCATCTTGGCGAGGCTGAAGACAGAAGGATTGACGCCATCACCTGCTGCCGACCGTTTCCGTTGGTTGCGACGTGTCACTTTGGATCTGACAGGGCTACCGCCGACCGAAGCAGAGATCGACGCATTTGCTTCCGACACCAAAGCCGACGCCTACGACCGTGTTGTGGATCGTCTGCTCTCCAGTCCTCGATTCGGAGAAAGGATGGCCGTCGACTGGCTCGATGCCGCCCGGTACTCGGACAGTTACGGCTACCAATCCGACCTCATCATGCCTTCGTGGCCATATCGCGATTGGGTGGTACGCGCCTTCAACCAAGGTATGCCTTACAACGAGTTCCTGACCGAGCAGCTCGCTGGAGACGAGATGCCGAACGCGACGAGGGAGACTCGTTTGGCGACCGCATTTAACCGTCTGCATCGACAATCGAATGAAGGCGGATCTATCGCTCTCGAATACAAAACCGAGTACGCCTCGGACCGCGTGAGCACGTTCGGAACATCGATACTCGGCCTTACGCTCGGCTGCGCCAAATGTCACGATCATAAATTTGATCCGATCACGCAGAAGGAGTACTACCAAATGTTTGCGTACTTCAACTCGATCGACGAGTACGGGCTGCTGCTGAGTTCGGAAATCGTTCCCACTCCTTCGTTGCTTCTTCCTTCTAAGGAGCAGGAAACGAGACTCACGCTCCTGAAAGACGCTGCGGGCGCTGCCCGGGCAGTACGTTATTCGGCAGTGGCTAGTTCGACCAGCCGTTACGATCAATGGCTAGCCAACAAGCCGACAAAGCTTCAGTTTCCAGAACTTGTCGCCCATTTTTCGCTCGACGACGACAAACTTGCGAACTCGGTTTCCGATCCCGCCAAGATCGATCGCATTGGTTCGCCGGCCGTTGTCGATGGTCACAGCGGAAAGGCATTGCAACTCGACGGCGAGAATGGAATCATTGTTCGAGGACTCAAAGCCGTGGAGCGTTGGGATCCGTTCACCTGGTCGTTCTGGATGGAAGACCCACGTACGAACAAAGGTCCAACAGTGTTGCTCCACCGTACCGGAGGCACCGATGTCGGTTTCTGCGGGTTCGATCTTATTCTCGAAGATGGCTATCTGACCGCGCGAGTGATGCGGCATTGGCCCGGTAACGGGGTAGGAATTCGAACCAAAAATCCGATTCCCGCGAGTAAATGGACGCATGTAGCTTGGTCTTGGGATGGCACCGGCGCAGCGAACGGCATGGCGCTGTATGTCAATGGCGAGGCGGTGGAGACGACCATTCTGCAAGACAAGCTTTGGAAGACGATCCACGCTTATGGCGACCTCGGTCCGAGCGGTGGCGATTGGTCGTTTGGCCAGCGGTTCCGTGAAGCCGGATTCAAAGGCGGCAAGCTAGACGATATCGCCTACGCCGAGCGGAGTCTGTCTCCTCTCGAAGTACATCAACTTTTCGATCCGACTTCTTTTGATCGCGCTTTGGCTAAACCGGATCGCTCGCTTGGCGATTACTATCAATCCGCGATTGATCCCGAATACCGAGCATCGATGGCCGCGATGCAAAAGTCGGAGCGCGACGTCGCCGAGTTCGAGAATCAGATTCCCGAGATTTCGGTAATGGAAGATTCTCGTCAAGAGATTCCGGCTTACTTGCTCTTCCGGGGCAACTATAACGCTCCGCGCACGCCCGAGACCATGGTTCACCGCAACGTCCCGGCCTCCCTTCCGGTCCTGAAGGCAGCTTCGACGAATAATCGCCTAGCGTTGGCCCAGTGGGTGACCCGATCGGATAATCCTCTTACCGCGCGAGTTGCGGTCAATCGCATGTGGCAGATCATGTTCGGCACGGGGCTGGTGGAGACAAGTGAAAACTTTGGGGTTCAAGGTTCTCAACCAACCCATCCAGAATTGCTGGATTACTTGGCGCGACACTTTATTCAGTCGGGTTGGAACGTGAAGGGGTTGATGCGAGAGATGGCGCTCTCGGCGACGTATCGGCAGGACTCGGCCCGAACCGCGAAGTTGAACAAGGTCGATCCCCTTAATAAGTTGCTCGCCCGAGGACCTAGTCAACGGCTTTCAGCAGAGATGGTTCGCGATACTGTTTTGGCCGCGTCTGGTTTGCTGAATGAGAAGATCGGCGGTGCCCCGGTCAACCCTTACCAACCCGCCGGAATCTGGACCGAGAACAACACAATGACGCCATCTTTCGTTCAGAGCAAGGGTGCGGATTTGTACCGGCGTTCGCTGTATACAACCTGGAAGCGTACGACGCCGGTGCCGAGCATGCTGGTGTTCGACGCGACTTCTCGAGAAGCATGCATCGTTCGTCGACCTTCGACGAACACTCCGCTCCAGGCTCTGGTTTTGCTCAACGATGTACAGTACGTGGAAGCTGCGCGGGCTTTGGCCGAACGAGTCATGAAAGCAAAGCCGGGACTGGAGGACCGGATCGGTCTAGCGTTTGAGTTGCTCTCGGGTCGGCATCCGACGAGGCCGGAAGTTCAAATTCTGTCGTCCGCGTTTGCCGAGCAGAAGGCGCAGTTCCAGAAAACCCCAGACGACGCAAAGAAGCTGATCCATGTCGGCGACTCGAAGCCGGATGAGAAGCTGGATGCGGTCGATTTGGCGGCGATGACAGTGACGGTGCAGGCGACGATGAACTCGGATGCGGTGGTGTGGAAGAGGTAGTCAGCGCTTTCTTTTGAATGTGTTGTAATACAATCTCTTGGCGTATTCGTTGGCAGACATTTCGTAGGTGTTGCTTTCACGCTTTACTTCTCCCGCAAGTTCGGCAGCAGCATATTCGGCGATGATCCGATCTTCATCGGCTCCATATATTGCCTTCAGGTGTCTCATCTTATCGACTTGTTTCATGGTTCTCTCTAAAGTAGCTTCTCAAAATCTTCGACCGAAAGACCTGCGTCGCGAAGAATTTGTTGCAATGTCCCGATTCGGATTTCTCGATGATCGGGAATGACAACTCTCGCCCTGGGATCCATTCGATTGAGAATCATATGGCTTCCCTTTTGCCGGGAGAATTCGAATCCGACTCGCTCGAGGGCTTGGCGAACCTGCTGCCCA
The DNA here is from genome assembly GCA_945952345.1 of uncultured Fimbriimonas sp. Lineage (GTDB taxonomy): Bacteria > Armatimonadota > Fimbriimonadia > Fimbriimonadales > Fimbriimonadaceae > Fimbriimonas. The sequence continues at coordinate 8,132 of CAMFIS010000082.1, read as the reverse complement.
CTGAGTCCGCGAGGCAAACGACCCATTATGCCGATGCTTGGAGTTCGATTTGAGCCGTGCCGGCTTCCACCGGTATCGGGTCACCGTGGGCTCGACAATCTTCGATGTAGAGCTCGGCGGCTTCTTGGATGTTTGCCATCGCCTGTTCATAGGTATCGCCTTGGCTCACGCATCCCGGAAGACTGGCGACCTTGGCAATGTAACCGCCGTCTTCTTCTCGTTCCAATACGACCGTGTAGCGCATATTTCTTATTGTACAACTAGGTCGTCAGATGTTGGCGACATAGTGCAAACTGTAACTATCGCCTTGGAGGAAACCCGGATTTGTTCGATCCCGACCATCCCCTTCAGCCCCTGATGGGCCTTACCCGCCGCGAGTTCTTCGCGAACTCGGCGAAGAGTCTCGGCGCGTTGGCGCTCTCCTCACTCTTGCCATCGCTTGCCTTCGGCGACGAGAAGCAAATCCTCGGCAAGCTTCACCACCCTGCCAAAGCCAAGCGGATCATCTACCTTTTCCAAGCCGGTGGCCCCGCGCAACAGGACCTCTTCGATTACAAGCCGATGCTGAACAAACTGCACGGTCAGTCGCTTCCCGAGAGCGTTCGAAAGGGTCAGCGGCTGACCGCAATGAGCGCGAACCAGAGCGTGATTCCGTTAGCGGGTTCACCTTTCAAATTCGCCCAACATGGCCATGGCGGAGCCTGGATCAGCGAAGCGCTGCCCCACATCGCCGACGTCGCGGATGAGTGCTGCTTCGTCAAATCCGTCTTCACCGAAGCCATTAACCACGACCCTGCCATCACCTTTTTCCAGACGGGAAGTGAGCAAGCCGGTAGGCCCTCGATGGGTGCATGGATGAGCTACGGCCTGGGTTCGATGAATCAAGATCTACCGACGTTCGTGGTCCTCGCGACCGCCAACGCGGGTGACCAGCCGCTCTATGCCCGTCTTTGGGGAAGCGGATTCTTGGATTCGAAATACCAAGGCGTGAGACTACGCGCGGGAAAGGAGCCTGTGCTGTATTTGAGCAATCCGGATGGCATCTGTGGATCGGGCCGGCGAGCGATGCTCGATAAACTGAACGCCCTCAACCGAGCCCAGTTCGAAAAAGAACTCGATCCTGAAATCGAAAGCCGCATCGCGCAATACGAGATGGCATACCGCATGCAGACCAGCGTTCCCGACGTGACCGATCTCAGCAAAGAATCCGATGAAGTCTTTGAACTGTACGGACCGGATTCGAAAAAGCCGGGTACTTTCGCCGCGAACTGTCTTCTCGCTCGCCGCCTCGCCCAGAAAGGCGTGAGGTTCATCCAGCTTTACCACCAAGGATGGGACCACCACGGCGGCATCTTGGGCGGCATTCGAGATCAGGCTCGCAAGACCGACCAAGCCACAGCCGCGCTCATCAAAGACCTCAAGCGTCTTGGCATGCTCGAGGATACGCTGATTGTATGGGGCGGCGAATTTGGCCGGACCAGCTATTCGCAAGGGTCGTTGGACATCAATTCCTTCGGCCGAGACCACCATCCCCGCTGCTTCACCGTCTTCATGGCGGGTGGCGGATGCAACGCAGGCACCAGCTACGGCCGCACCGACGACTACGGCTACAATATCGCCGATAAGGATGGCAACGCTTTGAACCCGAGCAAGATGGAGTTTACCGATGGCGCAGTCCACGTCCACGATCTCCAAGCCACGATCCTTTGGCTGATGGGTGTGGACCACAAGCAGCTCACCTACGCCTACCAGGGCCGCGACTTCCGATTGACGGACGTCCATGGAAACGTGGTGAAGGAGTTGATGAAATAGTTTTGAGTTACGAGTTGTGAGTTGTGAGCGACCTATTTGGGATTGCTAACGCCTACGTTAGCATTGGCCTGCGAAGCCTGCTTCGCTGAATGAAACCCCTCATCCCCATCCCTTCTCCCCAAAGGCTGAGAAGGGGGTAATCGAAACGGTCCCAACAAACTCAGACCTTCCACCCTTGCCAATGCGACCGTTGGCCGATGGCTCGCCACCCTCACAAGGATGAAAATCAATCACAAGGAAACACGTGATATGAACTTCGTCCCATCCTTCAACCTCGCCACTTTCGCTCAGAGCATGCACGCTCTCCAAGCCCTCATCCTGCCCGGCCTCGCCATCGGAAGCGCGATCGTCCTCACCGATGCTTGGTATTCCCGCCGACAAGGTTAACCGTCTATGCTATCCTCTTCTCGTGGACGCCCGGCCAAAACGCACCCGGCACCTGATCTTCTGCGCGCACTTGCTCGCATGCGTGCCGTTTCTGGTGTTCTGGATCGTAGTGCCTTGGGCGCACGACAAGATTCCCGACCCCAACTTCCAGCGAATTCGGGCTTTCATCGGCGTGGTCGTCGTCTATCTGCTCATCCGCACTTGGCTCGCGTTCAAAAACCCGCCCAAGCTCGAATGGGAGTACGTCTTCCCGCCAATCGATGTGGCGGTGGTGAGCACGCTCATCTGGATGGGCAACCGTGATCCACTCAGCAACATCGGCCTGCTTTACCTCTTTCCGCTTGCTGAAGCGGCAGGAACCTTTAGCCTGCTCTGGTCGGTGGCGGTCGCCGCGATGGTCCTGGTTGGGGCGGCCCTGGCGACCCACGGACTCCACTCAGAAGAGCCTTTCAATGCTGTCTTCCGCTACTTCTTCCTCATCGTTCTCGCCTCATTGGTTACGCTTCTCGCCAAGGCTTCCTCGCGCAGCCGGGAGGAGCTCAGCGTGACCAAGGATCGAAACCATATGGCGATGGAGATTCATGACGGAGTCCAAGCTCACCTCATGACGCTCTCCAAGCAGTTGGAGTTGGCCGAGATGGTGGCGATGCAGAATCCGTCTCGCGCCAAAGAACTTGCGGCCGAGGGTCGCGAGACCGCGCGGCTAGCCGCCGACGAATTGCGGTATCTGGTGAAGCGAATGCGCAGCAAGTCGCTCCACGAAGGCTTCGTGCCCGCGCTTCAGAACTTCGTCCATAATCTCACCTCTCGACATGAGATTGCAAGTTCGATTGAAGTCATAGGCGAGCCCCAGGAACTATCGGTGGACATCGAACACGCGGCTTTCCGTATCGCGCAAGAAGCTTTGACCAACGTGGTCCGACACTCGCAAGCCAAGAACGTTCAGATCTCTGTCGCTTACAACTCGACCGACATGACGATGACGGTTTCCGACGATGGCGTGGGTTTCGATTGCGCTATCGAATCCGAAGGCATCGACGGGCTTAAGTCACGCGCATCCAGCGTTGGCGGTTCGGTCGAAATCCATTCCGTTTCTGGTGCCACCAAAGTCGTAGCCAAGCTTCCCTATCCCCCGAAGAAATCATGAGCAGCCCCATTCGAATCCTCATCGCCGAAGACGACAGCCTTCTACGCCGCACCATGGTCGAACTCCTCAGCTTCGACAACGAATTTGTCGTCGTTGCCCATGTTCCAAACGGAGCGATGGCCTTGCAAGAGCTCGAAACCGCGCGGCCGCACATCGTCCTTACCGACATCGAGATGCCCAAGATGGACGGTATCGAGGCCACCCGGCAAATCAAGGAGAAGCATCCCGAACTGCCTGTTGTCATCCTGACCAAGTTCGGTGATGACGACAGCCTCTTCCGAGCCATCCGAGCGGGAGCTAGTGGCTACGTGCTCAAAGACAGTCCGATCGAAGAGATCAAGGCTGCGATCCGGGAAGCCCACGAGGGCGAGGGCCATCTCAACCCCTATCTCGTCGCCCGTGTATTGAAGGAGTTTTCCCGCCTCGGCGAGGCGACCAAGCAGCGCAAGGAACTCTTCGCCGAACTCAGCCGCCGCGAGATGGAAGTGCTGGAGATGCTCGGCAAGGGACTGAAGAATCGGGAGATTGCGGACACGCTCTTCCTTTCCGAAAAGACAGTGAAGACGCATGTCGGAGCTGTTTTGCGAAAGCTGCATCTGAACGACCGAACCGAAGCGGCTCTGCTGGCCCAGAAGCACGGCCTTATCGAGTAGCCATGTCGCGCTCCATCGTCGTGATCCTCAACCCGACCTCGTCGCGCGGGCGCTCCCGATCGCGGAAGGACGAGCTACTGAGGCTGATCGAGAAGCACAAAGTTGCCGATTTGTCGGTGGAAATCATCGAGACATCGTCGCCTGGCGAAGCGGTTCGAACTGGGAATCACGCCACCGGTTCCGGAGCGGAGTTAGCTCGTCTCGCAATTCTCGGCGGAGCTTCGGTCGTCGCCGCCGGCGGCGGTGACGGCACGCTTTGCGAGGTCGCGAACGGACTTATAGGTTCGTCAGTTCCGCTTGCAGTTCTGCCGATGGGAACGGGAAACGACTTCGCCCGAACCATCGGACTCGGCACCGATCCCGATCTTGCCGTCAAGACGATGATCCATGGCGAGCCGGCCAAAATCGATGTGGGCAAAGAACCAAAGGGAGTTTTCCTCAACATCGCGGGGTGTGGGTTCGACGCCGAAGTTGCGCATCGGATCAATCACGGAATCCGATATGTGCGGGGCACGGCGGCTTATCTGCTCGGAGTAGTTCAAACGCTAGCCAAGATGAGCCCGGTGTCGATTCGTTTGACAATCGACGGGGAAACCACCGACGAGAAGGTCATGCTTTGTGCGGTTGCCAATGCTCGCACCTATGGCGGCGGAATGAAGATCGCGCCCAATGCCGATATTTCCGACGGAGTTTTCGATATCGTCTTGGTTGGAGACCTCGGCAAACTTGAGTTTCTAAGAGCGTTTCCGAGCGTGTTCAAAGGCGCCCATCTGGCGCATCCGAAAGTTAAGGTTCTTCGCGGGTCAAAGGTAAAGATCGAAGCGGAGAGTCCGATGCCCGTTCTCGCCGATGGTGAGGAGTTGGAAGGCTGGCCGGTTGAATTCGAGATTCTGCCCGGTGCACTTCAGGTCATGATGCCAACCTCTCTATAATAAGCTTGTGATCGCCGCTGTCGCTCTCGCCATCGCCCTTCAAGCCGAACCGAAAACCTACTTGCAAGAGACGGTTGCGCTCATGCAGAAGGCGTGGCCGCAGAACCGAATGGTACAGATTGTTTGCCATGGCCACAGTGTTCCCGCCGGATACTTCAAGACGCCCACCGTCGACACCTTCAACGCCTATCCCCACCTGCTCCACATCGAACTCAAGAAGCTCTTCCCGCTTGCGGTGATCAACGTCACGGTGACTGCCATCGGCGGCGAGAACTCGATTTCGGGAGCGAAGAGGTTCGCCGACGACGTGCTCACCAAAAAGCCAGACATCGTCGCCATCGACTATGGCCTCAATGACCGGGGCATCAACTCAACTGCCGTCAAGCAGGCTTGGCAAAGCATGATCGATCAGGCCAAGGCAAAAGGCGTCAAGGTTCTCCTGCTGACGCCAACGCCCGACCAAAGCGCGAAGATGAACAATCCCACCGATCCGTTGAACCAACAGGTCGACCAGATTCGGAGTCTGGCCAAAGAGAACGGTGTCGGTCTCGTGGACAGCTACGCGGCCTTCCAAACCGAACTCGCGAAAGGCACACCGTTGCCGAATCTGATGTCGCAAGTGAACCACCCGAACCGCGCTGGGCACGACCTGGTGGTTCATGAGCTGATGAAGTGGTTTCCGACTACTTAAACGGCTCCACCCCGAGCGATTGGTGGTGCCACGGCGAGTAGCCTTCGGCGCCTCCGATTCTCAGCACCGGCACATTCTTGAAGTGGGCCGCGCCCTTGGGTGTCGGAATCGTAACATCGATCGTTGATCCAACCTTTGTCAAGGCTTCGCGACTCATGCCGTAGAGGCGCTGATTATCCTTCGTGAACTCCGGAATGTCGTTCTTGCCGTCCGCGCTGGACGTTAGCTTTCGGGGCCCGAATGGCTTGCCGAGTTTCAAACCGTCAACGGTGAAGGGATGCAGCATTTGGCCGTCGACCGGCAGTCCGGTCCAAACCAGCCAAATAGCGCCGGTGTAATCCAGAACAGCTAGCCGTAGCGTCACGCCTTTGTCGGTTCCTAAACCGGCATTCACTCGCTTCTTGATCAGCGCAATTTGATCCAGTCGGTCGTAAACTTCGACGTTCTTCATGCTCGGTTGGTAAGGATCAAACGTCTTCGGCGGAATCGAATCTGGGTAGTCGATCTTCTGGACGAACTTGTCAACTCCCTGACGAAGTTCGCAAATCAACCCCGTCTTCTCTTTGACGACCACGATCAAATCTTGTGGGTACGGCTTGGTTACCTGAACGTGAAACTCAGTGACGTCCTCGCCGTTCAGTTTCGTCGCAGTTTGCTTGAGGACGGAGTACTTGCACTTCCTCAATAACTGCTCGAGGCTTCCACCGATCTCAATGTGCAGGCTCTCGCCTCCCGGCTTTCTCCGGTTGATTTCACCAAAGCTTCGCCGATTGGGATTTTTAGGTCCGCGAAGCAGTGGCTGCACATGCATGTAATTCAGAGTCCGTTCGCCATCACCGCGCCACTCCATAAATACTTCGTTATCAGGGCCATACAGCACCCATGCCTGTTTGTTGCCTTCAGTCCATTGTTCGGAGCTGATCTTGCCATTGCGATAGCGAGAGACGCTATGGGCCCGAGGAGCATCGACGCTGTTCTTGAGGGCTTGGCCCCACGCCATTCCCGACGGGCCATGCGGCCATAACAATGCAACGGCGACGACGGCGGGCAATCCGCCAAGGGCGAGCTTGGGCAAAATCTTAGCCGGACGCCCACTCATTTTGGCTCGGGCTTGGGTTCGCATTTCTGGCGTCGAGCCTTCAAGCTTAAGGCCCTCGATCGCCGATTCGATATCAGCACGCTTCGGTGACATAGTTCGTTTCTCCGGTGGCAAGATAGGATTGAAGCTGTTGGCGAGCAGTATGCAGGCGGCTCTTTACCGTCCCTTCCGGAATTTGCAGAGCCTCTGCGATTTCGAGCACCGAGACTTCTTCGACGTGGTGCATCAGGAAGATCGCTCGTCTGTCCGGTTTGAGCCTTGCAAGGGCGGCTAGCAAGGCTTCCGAATCGTTGACCGATTCGAAATCGCGACTCGTCGAGATTGCTTCGCTCAGGAGCGGCAGCCATACTCGCCGGCGGCGATGCTTGGTGAACTCTCGAAACGCGATTCCCAAGAGCCACGCCCGAAGGCTGCCCCTCCCATCGAATCGCGACGCGCCTCGAATGGCTCGCATGAGGGTTTGCTGCGCCAGGTCCTCAGCGTCTTCTCGGTGCCGGGTTAGTTGAACCAGGAACCGAAAGATCGCCGAATGGTGCAGCTCGACGAGTTCGTCGAGAGCTCGCGGCTCGCGGGCGGCTATTCGTTGTGCGAGAGTCAGATCGTCCAAAGCCTCGTCCTATTCTTGTCGCCTATCTATAACCACAAGAACAGGACGAGGTTCAAAGTTTATTTAAGCCACTCTTGGATAATCTCGCCACTCACGTCCGTCAACCGGAAGTCGCGGCCCTGATATCGGAACGTCAACCTTTCGTGATCGATGCCCAAGAGGTGCAGCATCGTGGCGTGCAGATCGTGAACGCTGACCGGATTCTCGACGATATTGTAGGAATAGTCGTCGGTCTTTCCGTATGCCTGACCGCCCTTGATACCGCCGCCCGCCATCCACACCGAGAAGCATCGCGGGTGGTGGTCACGGCCGTAGTCGTCGCGCTTGAGCGTTCCCTGCGAGTACACCGTTCGGCCAAACTCGCCGCCCCAAACCACCAGCGTATCGTCGAACATGCCGCGCTGCTTGAGGTCGTTGATGAGCGCCGCCGAGGGCTGGTCGATGTCCGTCGCTTGGGCCCTAATCGCGTTGGGAAGATTGAAGTGCTGATCCCACCCCATGTGGAATAGCTGTACAAAGCGCACGCCCCTTTCGGCAAGTCGGCGAGCCAGCAGGCAGTTGTAGGCAAACGAACCTTTTCGCTTCACGTCCGGGCCGTACATCTCGAGGATGTTCGACGGCTCTTTCGAGATATCGAGCAAGTCTGGCACCGAGGTCTGCATTCGGAACGCGAGTTCGTACTGCGAAATGCGCGTGTCGATCTCCGGATCTCCGGTCGATGACTTCTTCATCTCGTTCAGGCCCATGAGCTCGTCGAGCATCTCGCGCCGTGTCTCGCGGTCGATGCCGTGTGGGTCGGAGAGG
>CAMFIS010000081.1 GCA_945952345.1 uncultured Fimbriimonas sp. | reverse complement strand
ATCAACCGAGTCATCCTCGTTGCCCCCAAAGAAGTTCAGGACGCCTACGGCATCCGAGTCCCGAACAAGCTCAACGACACTGGCGATCTTAGCAAGAACATTACAATGGCGATCCGCGAACTCAAAGCGGATGGCGGCACGACCGCAAAAGTCATCATCCTGACGACAGACCTTCCCTTCATCGAAGGAAAGCACATCCAAAAGTTCATCGAAATGTGCCGGCCAGATGCGGACATCTGTGTTCCACTTATATCGAAGGATGAGTACCTCGATCGTTTCCCGAGCGCCTCGGGTACGTTTGCTAAGCTGAAGGACGGCGAATACACCCTCGGCTGCATTTACTTGATGAATCCTGACACGTTCCTCAAAATCCTTCCCCAAGTGGAATCGGTCGTTGCCAACCGCAAGAGTCTGCCCAAGATGGCAAAGCTCCTTGGTGGCGGTTTTGTTTGGAAGTACATCACGAAGAGCCTTACAACCACGGACGTGGTGCGCAAGGTCGAAACGATTCTGGGATGTCGAGTTGGATTGGTCCAAGGCGGACCGGCCGAGTTTGCCTATGACATCGACGATCTCAAAGATTACGAGTACGCTCTCGCAAACAAGTAAACTGTCGCTTCCAAGTTTCTCATGGATTCGCCAGTGGAAATCAATTCGAATTATCCTCGGCCCGAGGCGGAAGACTTTTCGTCGCCTTACGGAAATCGGCCGCTGACGTGGCTCGAGCACCTCAAGATTTCTGCGTACTGGTTCGCCACCAACTTTCACTGGGGAGCCTTGCTGCTCATCTTGCTACCGCACGACATGAAGATACTAGCGGGTACGCACAAGGCTCAAATGCTGGGCCTAGTTACTGGCTTCGGAGCAGTACCAGCGATCATCGTGCCGCTGATTTCGGGTGCCATGTCGGATCGCTGTACTCGTCCAGAGGGCCGCCGCAAACCATATATTGCGACGGGTGTTGCCGTAAACATTATTGGCCTGGCTATGATGGTAGTTTCGGTCATGACCCTGAAATCATTGGCGGCCTATTTCCTGAGCTATTTGGTGGTTCAAATTGGGAGCAATATCGCATCAGGTTCCTATATGGGCGTCATTCCCGACGTCGTTCCGAAAGCCGAGCATGGTAAGGCCTCGGGCTACATGGCCCTCCTGTCTCAATTAGGAACTCTCTTTGGCGCAATTGGCGTCGGAATGTTGATTCCTGGCGGCATGACACTTATTCGCTACGGACTCGTTGCGGGGATGCTCTTGGTCTTCGGCATGACAACCTATTTCGGTATTAAGGAAAAGCCGATCACAGAAGCTGAGCCTTTTAGCCTTGGCGAGTATCTGCGATCACTCATCATTAACCCAAAGGAGCACACGAACTTCGCCTGGGTTTGGTTTACTCGATTCCTCGTAATGACCGGCTTCTACGCCGTCATGCCCTTCGTCAACTATTACTTGGTCGACGTGGTTGGAGTCGCTCAAGATAAAGTAGAAGGGACCGCACCAATCCTACTCGGCCTCATTCTCATTGTATCTAGTATCACCGGAATATATGGAGGAGTGGTTTCGGATCGCATTGGCCGAAAGCGCGTGGTCTACCTTTCGAACGCACTCATAACCATCGTCGCACCCATGTTCATTCTCTGTCACAACATGCCGATGGCTCTCGGAGTGGGTGCTCTTTTCGGCCTGGGTTATGGAGCCTACATCAGCGTAGACTATGCCTTGGGAACAGATGTCCTACCGAGTCATGAACATGCCGGTAAAGATATGGCGGTTTGGCACATTGCCATGACGTTGCCCCAGTCGGTTGCCGCTCCCCTCGCCGGTTTCCTTATCGCTGCACCTGGGTATAAGCAACTTCCAAATCCGGTGGTAGGCGAAGATCCGATTATGCATTACCTTCCCCTCGGATACTCGTTCATCTTTGTATTGTGTGCCGTCTGTTTCGCCCTCGGCGCCTACCTGCTTCGTAACGTTAAGGGAATCGCGTGAAGGCGTTCCTCCAATATTTCATCGTCTCGCTGCTGCTTGTAGTGGCTCTGTGCGCCTACTGCCAGTACGTCTATGATGGAGACAACTTCTACCACCTGGGCCATGCCTCGCTTTACTGGGAGAACGGGCCGTTTTACCGTAACTTCCCTTGGGTGACCTACAGCGTCATCTCCCAACACAATTCGGACATCTGGTGGGGATTCCATGTGCTGCTTGCGCCACTCACGGCCCTCAAAGACAAAGTCTTAATTCTCGCCGCCGGACCTGCGTATCTGATGCTGTTGAACCTCATCATCTCACGAACCGCTGTCGTTCGTCTTGGGTTCAATCATTGGTACGGCCTTGCGATGCTTCCTGCCTCGCTGGGCTTCTTGACGCGGATGGATACCGTAAGGCCACAGGTTCTGTCGGCCGCCCTTCTCGTTCTCATCTTCGCCGCGTTCGTGACGGATTCCACCGGACTCGCCATTCTCGGCTCTGCCTTGCTTGGGCTAGTTCACCCAACGCTGGCTTATATGATGGTCATGGTTGGGATCTTTACGTTCTTCCAGCGGGGACTGTACAAGAAGCAGTGGAACCCGTGGCTCGAACTTTCTTGCTTGGCGGTTGCCCTCGCGGTCGGGTGTATCCGCCCTGGGCTGGTCGACGGCTTACAACTGCTCAAGGTCCAACTTCTCGATCTTGCCCAAGTCCGCAAAGCGGGTGAGGTTAAGAACTTCGGGGTCGAGCTCGACAAGGGGAATATTCCCTACTTTGTCCGTGCGTTCCTCTCCCCGATCATCGTCTTCGCAATAGGCCTTGTCACATGGCTGCGATTCCGTGACAAGGAAAAGGACACCGCCGTTCTTTGGGCTTGCCTCGGCGTTGTCGGTCTCGCCCTTATGCTTTCATTTGCGATTACCCGCCGAGGTGTCGACCAATTTGCACCGTTCACCATCCTCGCGACCATTCTGATTTTCCATCAGTGCAAAGGCATTCGGAAGTTTGCGGCGGCGGTTGTTGGCATTCACGCCGCTTATGTCTTGTCGATGATGTGCCTGCAGAGCGCGACGCGAACCCACAACAAGAACGCCACCGACTTTCGTGCCGCTACTGAGTGGCTTCAGGCTCACACCAAGCCAGGTGAGTTGGTCGGGCAGTCGGTCTGGTCAGATTTCGGACCGCTCTTCTACTGGGACAAACAGAATCGATTCTTTGGCGGCATGGACCCGATCTTCCAATATCGCTACGATCCAGCGATGTACTGGCGGATGACGCTCACGTGCGCGGGCCGCGACATGGGCAAAACGAGCCCATACGACCCGATGAAGGTTCCAGATAAAGAAGAACCCATCTCGGTGGTCTACCCGCGGGATATGAAGACCAAGTGGATGTTTTGCAGTACCGGTTGGGGAGACGCCGTGCAGGATGAACTCAAGAAAGACCCAAAGGCGAAGATTCGTTATGAAGACGCCAACGTGCGGATCTACGAGTTTTTGCCGTAAGGATGGCCTCAATACGACAGACGCGAACGCGCCTCGCCTATACCAAATGAATCGGGAAACGTGACGTTAAGCCCATGACCGATTGCTTAACCGCATGCAGCTTCTCAGCCGAGTCGTGATTCTTGACCGCCTCTGCGATATAACCAGCGATCTCGATCATCTCGGCTTCTTTCATTCCGCGCGTCGTTACAGCCGGGGTTCCAAGTCGGATTCCACTCGTGACAAACATCTTCTCTGGATCGTTCGGAATCGAATTCTTATTCGTCGTAATCCCGGCTTCATCGAGCGCGATTTGGGCAACCTTTCCGGTGACGCCATACGGTCGAAGGTCGACTAACATCAGGTGGGAATCAGTTCCTCCGCTCACAATTCGGAAGCCATGTTCGATCAGCGCATTGGCCAAGGCATTTGCGTTCAGGCGAATCTGCCGTGCATACGTCTTGAACTCGGGTCGCAATGCCTCACCAAACGCCACAGCTTTGGCAGCGATGATGTGCATCAGCGGACCACCCTGAATTCCCGGGAAGACCGACTTATCAATTTCCTTTGCGAATTGCTCCTTGCAGAGGATGATTCCGCCTCGTGGACCTCGAATCGACTTGTGGGTCGTCGAGGTTACAAAATCTGCGTCAGGCACCGGCGACGGGTACTCACCCGCAGCGAGACGGCCAGAATAGTGAGCCATGTCGCACATGTGCAGCGCGCCGACCTCGTCCGCAATTTCTCGAATCTTTGGAAAATCGAATTGGCGAGAATAGGCTGAAGCTCCGCTCACAATCATCTTGGGCTTGTGCTCAAGGGCCGCGGAACGAAATTCATCGTAATCGATCAACTCCGTGTCGGGAGAAACCCCGTAGGAAACGATGTTGTAGTACTGGCCACTGAAGGTAACCGGCGAACCGTGCGTGAGGTGTCCACCGTGAGCGAGGTTCATGCCCATCAGCGTGTCTCCCGGCTTCAGCATCGCCATGTAAACCGCCATATTGGCGGTCGCACCACTGTGAGGTTGAACATTGGCGTGCTCGGCGCCATAAAGTTCTTTGACTCGGTCGATCGCGAGCTGCTCAACTTGATCGACGATTTCACATCCGCCGTAGTATCGTTTGCCGGGAAGGCCTTCGGCATACTTGTCGGTCAGAACGCTCGCCATTGCCTGGCGCACCGCGAGTGAAGCGATGTTCTCGGATGCAATAAGTTCGAGGTTGCGCTCTTGTCGCTCCTCCTCCTGACGGATCAGATTGAAAATGGTGGGATCGCTCTGCTCAAGAGGGACGCGATGCGGATGCATTCCTAATTATGGCTTGCCAAAACACGATCCGGGCCATGCGCAGGCGGGTTCGGATCAATCTTCACGTGCTGTGGAAGCTCTTCCATCATGTCCTTGCAGGACTTGAATTCGAATCCCTTCTGTCGCACCGCGTCGATAAGTCGAGGCAATGCCGTCGCCGTCACCGGATTATCGTGCAACAGAATAATCGCACCCGGGCGAAGCTGCTTCACCACGTACTCCACGACTTTGTCAGGAGTTATAGGTGCTTCCTTCTTTTGTTCGCTCGTCAGCTCGTCGCTGGGAACGGTGCCAATAAAGTCCTTTGCGCCAATGACCCAGTGCACCATGATCTTATCCTTTTGGTGGACGACCGAGAGCACGGTGTCGGTGTACTGCATGCCAGGCGGCCGGAAGAAGGTCATCTTGAGACCCGTTGCCCTTTCAACCGCAAGGTCACACTCGTTGATCTGATCATACACCTGCTCACGCGTCAGCTTGGAAAGCCGAACGTGGTCGTAGGTGTGGTTGCCGACTTCATGTCCGTCGGCAACAATCATCTTTACGAGATCCGGGTTGGCGTCGACTTGCTTGCCTACCACAAAGAATGTTGCCGGAACTTTCTTATCCTTCAGGGTGGACAGGATCGACTTACACGACAACGGATGGGGACCGTCATCGAAGGTGATGCAAACTTCTTTTCGTTCTCGAACGCCTTTGTACCAGATTCGCTTGTCAGGGTCGAAGAGATCTCGCCCCGTTGCACGCTCCATCCAGTATGCGGGAGTGATGGATTTCGATAATCCACCAGCTTCTCCCCGGACTCGGAATGCGGCAAGCCCATACACGGCAACGCCAATACCAATTGCTGCTAAAGAAAACGCAACCGTTTTAGATACGCGCATAAGGGTGCTATCTGCTCGAGGAATAGTAATCAACGATCGTACGATGCCGCTTACTTGCCCGTCTGCTGACCGTATCGTCGCATAAACTTCTCGACTCGGCCCGCAGTGTCGACGAGCTTCTTCTGGCCCGTGTAGAACGGATGGCTGTACGCGCTGATTTCAAGGTTTACCACGTAGTGATCAACGCCATTGACGGATCGGGTCGTTCCCGATTTCATCGTCGAGACGCCGGTCCATTCGTGCTCTCCGTCGACAAAAAGGATGGGATAAAGGGTCGGGTGAATGCCTTCTTTCATTGTTGCTCCAGCGAGCGAAAAGTATACCTGAGTCGAAATACCCTTAGGAATCCAGTACCAAAGCCCGAAAACTTTATCAGGGTATCTGATAATCGCATGCCACTCGCCAACATAGCTCCCTTGCCGCCGACGGCCGCAATGCTGCTCAAAAATGAGCATGAGAAAGACGCGCGTACGACGCTGACCATCTTGGCGTCCGACCTCTTGGTGTCCAAGGTGGTTGAAATGGTTTGCGAGATGATCGGGTTTGAAGGACAAGCAATCCATATTGTTCAGCAATGTGGACCCAGAGCCCTGAGTCAACTTGCCATTGCGAGTGACGTTTGGATTTCTGGATCGCACGTTAAGACGAAAACGGTATCCAGTACTCACATGAGTTTGGGAAGCATGGTTGTTTCCGTCCTCACACCTTCGGCACTCGAGCAAGACTTTACTTCTGTTAACTCGGCGCTTCAGGTGCGGGCTTCCGCCTTCGGTCTATTTTCGTGCCTCTCGCACAGCCTTGTCGCCCGCGTCTTCTCGGAAGACTATGAGAATGCTGCGTCCATCGCTCAATTCCGCCAAATTCCAATCGCAGACGCATACCGCAATGTCGTTGGTCGGACCATTCGCGAAGATGCTGGCAAGCTCGCCGACGCGTGGGGACTCAATCGAGAACTTTCAATTGCGCTCCAGGGTCCCAAAGAATTTGAACTAACCAAGGAGGAGAAGCTGATCATCGGCGCTTCCGAAGTGGCGACGATGGCCGCTCAGAGCGCAGCCGTCAGCATTGAGCCATGGCCTTACACAGTTAAAACGGACCGAATCGAACAAATCGCCCTAATTCAGGCGATGGGAATGCGAGCCAAACGAGTCGCCTCGATGCTGGATTCCGCAATAAATGCGCTTCGCGAAGATGCCGCCTAACTGGTTGCGTCCTTAAGCGACCGCACAAACTTGCCGATTATCTCCTCACCTTTGGGCGTACCCCAATGTTTATGCAGCATCGAAACCACGGCTGAACCCACAACCGCGCCATCGGCGTCTTGGCAGACGAGGCGGACATGGTCGGGCGTCGATATTCCAAAGCCAACGCAGGCAGGCTTATTGGTCAGGCTCTTCACCTTCCGAACAAGTCCAGAGACCTCGGGTGGGACGGCCGATTCTGCACCGGTCACGCCGGTTCGAGAGACGATATAAACAAAGCCGGTGGACTGATTCGCCACTTCATGAATACGTTGATCGGTGGACGTCGGAGCAACCAAGTAAATAGTTTCGAGTCCGTTCGATGCACAGGCCTTATCCCAAGCGGCTGCCTCGTCAGGCACGAGGTCCGAGATGATCGTCCCGGTGGACCCAACTTCACGAGACTTTGCGGCAAACTCCTGCAACCCGTAGCGAAGGACGGGATTGTAATAGCCCATCGTTACCAGGGGAATGCTTACGTTGCATTTCGCAATAGCTTCCAAAATTTCTGAGAGGCTTGCTCCATGATCGAGTGCCCTTTGACTGGAGGCTTGGATGGTTGGCCCCTCACCAAACGGATCGCTAAACGGAATCCCGATCTCAATAATGTCTGCACCGCTCGATTCGAGAAGAGCCGCAATTCTTGGCATATCCTCGAGGGGCTGATCTCCAGCCGTGAAAAAACAGACGAGGGCCTTCTTGCCCTCGTCTTTCAGTAATGAGAATTTCTCCGCGATGGTCATTCGTTAGCCTTTGGCACTGGGTCCCTTCGGCACGCCTTTGATCGCTCCGGCCGGAGCAAATGGCTTTCCACAAAGGGCAATGAGCTTTTCTTGGTACGGCTTCTTTACAATTGCGGCTGCCTTCTGTTGCGAAGTGTTAATGATCTTTTGCATCTCTGGTTCATGCTTCTTCATTTCTGCCATGAGATCAGCGTTCAGCTTCGCGTTAAGATCGTCCGCTTCCTTCTTCGTTTTGGGCTGCTTCTGAGTCTTGTACTTTTCTCGAATTTTCGCCGCAACCTGACTCTTGATCGCAGCGACTTGATTGTCACCGTCGTGAATTGCCTTTGAAAGGGCATTTAGTTCGGCATTGGACATGCCAACTTTGGTCGCAACTGCAGGAACAAGCAGAGCTCTCGGTCCAATTGCCTGCAAGGTGATTTCCCGCACTCGCTTCAATTGGTTTGGAGAAAGCGTCTTGAGTACCTTGCCCTGAAGTTCAACGGCATGGTCGTACATGAACTTGTTGAAGGCTGCGTCAGGCTGCTTCTTTGCCTTTTGATACTCGGCGACTTTGGCTTTTGCTGCGGCATTATTGGCGTCGGCAAATCCATTCATGGTCTTACGCTGACCCTCGGTCAGCCCTATTTCCTTCTGAACATTCTTGTCCTGAATAATTCGGAAGTCAGCCACCTTCAGGTCAAAGGGGTCTTGAGCGAAGGCCGTCAACGAGAGACCAGCAAGGACTAAAGTCGTAAAAACACGCATCGTACTTTTCATAAGATACTCTAAACGCTAGAAGCCGCCAGGGAATTCCTGGTGCGGCACGATTTGGAATGCATCCTTTCCAAAGATCCTGTTCACCTCGCGCTCAAGAATTTCGTTCGCTTTGGACATCACTTGCAGTGGCATGAGCGGATGCTCGTTCCTCGGTTCGAGTTGAATGTAGACCTCGTGGTCGCCTGGATGATCCACCAACAAAGTCTTAAGACGAAGAAGTTCCGCCGACGTTGCCCGCAGAATTCGAACAATGATTGAACCACCTTGCGGGGCCTCATCGGCTGGCATATCCAACGACCCATCCAGTTCGGAAGCCTCAAACAATCGAACTTCGATCGACCGTTCGCCTCGTCGCTCATTGACCGTTGTCTCACCCTTGAGAACAACAAGCTTGTCCTTGACGAGAACATCCCGAAACTTCTCATATGTCGCGGCGAATGCAATCACGGATGCCACACCCGTAAAGTCTTCTAAAGTGAGTGAGAGCATTCGGTTGCCGCTCTTGGTCAGGATCGACCGAGTCGATGCAACCACTCCGGCAAGTTTGATCGTTTGGCCCTCATCCATTTCTGCAAGTTCACCACACTGATGCGAACTCTGCTTGGACAGCAATCGCTCCAGACCTCGCAGGGGGTGATCCGAAACATAGATTCCCAACACTTCCCTTTCCAAGGCAAGCTTTTCTGAACGACTGAGGGGTGGCGCCGGAGGGAGAGCTGGGTAAGAAATTGAAGCGCCCTGCTCTTCGTCTCCACCCCCAAAGAGCGAGTCCTGACCCATCGCCTTATCCCGAGTCATATCGCTTGCGTACAGCAAGGCGGCCTCAAGATATTCGAGATTCGTCCCTCGGTTTTCATCGATACTGTCGAGCGCCCCCGATTTCACCAAGGCTTCGGTAGCGGTGCGGTTCAATCCCGACGGCCGGATTCGTTCACAAAACTCATAAAGGTGAATAAACGGGCCGTTTTCCGTTCGCTCCTTCATAATCGCATCGACGATGCCGTCGCCAACGCCTTTGATCGCTCCGAGTCCAAAACGGATTGCCATTGTGCCTTTGGCATTCGTTTCGATGCTAAAGTCGCTTTCCGACTTGTTGACATCCGGCGGAAGGACCGGGATTTTCATTCGCCGACACTCTTCGATAAACGCCGTGACGCGGTCTTCTTTCGTTCGGTAGACGGCCAACAGAGCCGACATGTATTCAACCGGATAATTCGCCTTCAGCCATGCTGTTTGATGGCTCAGCAGGGCATAGCAGATAGCGTGAGCCTTGTTGAATGCGTAACCTGCGAATGGGAGCAGCAATTCCCAAATCTTATCCGCCGACGAAGATGGAATATTATTCGCCGCAGTACCGTCCATGAACTCCACTTTCATGTCTGCCATCGCTTTGGCGTCCTTCTTACCCATGGCGCGACGAAGGATATCGGCCTTGCCGAGGCTAAATCCGGCCAGTGCCTGCACGAGCTTTAAGACCTGGTCCTGGTATACGATGACGCCGTAAGTTTCCTGTAAAATAGGCACCATACGCTCATCGAGATATTGCGGAGTTTTGCGGCCGTATTTGTAGTCGATGAAGACCGGTATTTCACCCATCGGACCAGGTCGATACAGCGCGATCATGGCCGCAAGTTCTCGCACGTTCTGAGGCTTTAACTGCATGATCCATCGCGTCATGCCGCCACCTTCCACCTGGAATACGCCGGTGGTTTCACCACGAGCGAGCATGTCCCATGTCTTCTGATCGTCCTCGGGCGCCATCCTAGGATCAATCGTTTCGCCGGTTGTTTTCCGGATATTCTCGACGGCCTTTGCCAAGACTGTGAGGTTGGAAAGACCCAGAAAGTCCATCTTGAGGAGACCGATCTTTTCGAGAATGCCCATCTCGAATGCCGTGACGGCCTGCCCGTCGTTTCCCCGGTAGAGTGGTACATAGTCCACCAAAGGGTCCTTCGAAATAACAATTCCCGCAGCATGAACGCCCGAGTTGCGCGAGATGCCTTCCACTGATTTCGCCTGCTGGAAAAGCTCTTTGATGCGTGGATCGTTGTCCACGGTTTGACGGAAATCAAGAACTTCCTTGTAGGCCTTGTCCAGCGTCATTCCTGGTACACCAGGAATAAGTTTCGTAACCTTGTCTGTTTCTTGCGGCGAGTAGCCCAAGACTCGCCCACAGTCTTTGATTGCGGCTTTCGCCCCCAACGTTCCGAATGTCACGATCTGAGCAACGTGGTCTTCGCCAAACCGGTCCGTTACCCACTGAATAATCTCGTCCCGACGGGCATCCTCGAAGTCCATGTCGATATCGGGCATAGAGATTCGTTCTGGATTCAAGAATCGTTCGAACGTGAGGTCATAATCGACTGGGTCGACGTCCGTGATTCCAACGGTGTACGAAACCAGTGAGCCTGCCGCAGAACCTCGGACACCAAAGAAAATATTGCGGTTCCGGGTCTCCTCGGCAAATTCCCGAACAAGCAAGAAGTAGTCGGCAAAGCCGGTCTCCTGGATGACTCCGAGTTCGTATTCCAGGCGGTCGGTCTTCTCGTCTGCGCCTTTCGACCTGCTGTAGAGTCCTTCGTAGGCTAAGTCCCGAAGGTGCTCAAAGCTCGTCTTTCCTTCTGGTACGGTCGGAGCGGGCATTGGAGCGCGAGATTTGTCGAGATCGACATTGCACATGTCCGCGATCTTCAGCGTGTTTTCCAGTGCGTCCTCGTTCTGAGGAAAGAGTTGAGCCATCTCGTCGGCGGACTTGATGTAAAACTCTTCCGTTTCGAACTTCATCCGCTTGGTGTTCGCCACCATTTCACCCATCTGAATGCAAAGTAGAACGTCGTGAGGGCGCGCGTCGCCTTTGCACAGGTAGTGAGCATCGTTCGTCGCGATCGTGTCGACTCCAATTTCCTTCGCAATGCGCAGGAGCGGCTCGTAGATGGCCCGTTGCTCTTGGAGTCCGTGATCCTGTAGCTCGATGAAATAATTCTCTTTGCCAAAGATTTCGGCGTACATGCCCGCAATGTATTGGGCTTTATCGTAATCGCCCCTCATCAACTCTTGACAGACTTCCGAGCCGAGGCACGCCGATGTCGCAATGACACCTTTGCTGTGCTTGCGGAGCAGATCGTGGTCTACCCGAGGCTTTCCATAGAATCCTTTGAGGGCCGCAACCGAAGAGAGCTTACAGAGGTTTCGATATCCTTCGATGTCCTTCGCTAAAAGCAAGAGATGAAAATTCTCTCGGTCGGCTCGACCATCTTTTTTGTCGATGCCTCTCGGCGCGACGTAGGCCTCGACTCCCAAAATGGGCTTGATTCCCTTCTTTTTCGCCTCCATGTAGAACTCCATGACGCCGAACATAACGCCATGGTCCGAGATCGCCATCGCGGGCATATCGAGTTCTTTTGCGCGGGCAATGAGGTCGGGGATACGATTTGCCCCATCGAGCAACGAATACTCGGTGTGGTTATGCAAATGCACGAATTGCCGACTCATAGGGGAAAGCAAGAAAAGGACGATGTAAAGCGTCCGATTGCACCTACTATTTTGGCGGGCAATTCTCGTTTGGCGTGCGGCCATTCACAAAAACAAGTGAACTAATGCGCCTCTCGACAAGGATTGGACCACTGCGCGGCGAACGGAGAGAGTTGAACCGCGCAACCTCGGCCAAACTCCGACCCTAAGCCAACAGTTCTTTCGTCACAAACAAAATCTCGGCCACTGACCACGCCTGCCAAGGACACCCACCCGCATGGTGTGGTGCATCGCCATCGTAGCACTCGGCAATGCCACCAACTCCGTATTCACGCAGCATATCCTCGACGTTCGCAAGCTTTTTCTTTGCCGCCGCCTTGGTCGCTCCAGATTTCATCATCGCCCGGATGTAAGGCCCAAACAGCCACGGCCAAACCGTTCCTTGGTGGTACGCCTCATCGAGGCTCCTCAATGGCCCCTGGAAGGACCCATGGTAGCTCGGGTCCTCGGGAGAAAGGGTTCGAAGTCCGACCGGCGTAACCAGGTGCTGGTCAATAGACTTCAGCGCAATGGCCACATGTTTGGGATCACACGGGCTAAAAGGCAAACTCATGGCAATGACCTGATTTGGCCTCAACGAAGCATCGTTCGGATCGACCGTGTCCATGTAGTAGTGAAGTCCCTCGTGCCAGAACTTTGCCTCAAAGTGGCTCTTCGCCATCTTTGCCAAAGTCAAAAATTGCGATGTGTCCTCGCCGAGCTTTTCGGCCATCCACGCCGCTACGTGCAGCATATTGATCCAAAGCCCATTAATCTCAACGGGCTTGCCGTGGCGTGGCGTTACAACCCAATCACCGATTTTTGCATCCATCCACGTGAGTTGAACGCCAGGCTCGCCCTGGGTCAGCAAACCGTCGGCTGGATCGACGATGATGCCGAAGACGGTTCCGTGCCGATGGTAACGAATCGATTCTTGGAGCTTCTCGAACATCTCGCGAGCGAACTCTTCATCCCACTCTTGATCAAGTGTAAGGTAGATCGAGTTCGCGAACCAGAGTGTCGCATCGACGGTGTTATAGTCTGCCTTTTCGCCGCGCTCTACAAATCGATTGGGGATAAGGCCGTGCTCCATCTGAGACGCATAGTCCCGAAGAATCTGTCGGGCCAGTGCGATGTTTCCGGTGCAAAGGCATATTCCGGGAAGCGAGATCATCGTATCTCGACCCCAGTCACTGAACCATGGATATCCGGCCAGCAGGGATTTCCTTGTTTCGGTCTGGACGATGAAGTGGTTTGCGGCGGCTTCTAACCGCTGCACGAGGGACAAGTTTGGCGCTAGTTTCTCCTCTTCATCAAAGGAGGTGACACCATCCGTCGAGGCCACCATCTGGCAGCACTCTCCGGGTTTGACTTGAAATTCGATATCGCAAGGACAATAGAGGTCATCGCGGGGATCGAGACCACGCTCCGTCTCGCGGTCATGTTCGAAGCGGTAATACCAACCATGAACGGGCCGCCGCAAAGCTCCAGGGTGCGAGATGACGAGGGTATGAGAGCCCTCGCCAATTACGGTCTTATCCGCGTGATATTCGATCTGCTCGGGAAAACCTTCTCGCTCGGTGAAGTTGGCATGAAAGTCTCGGAAACAAACGAGCGGTTGGAGCTGAATCGAGATCAGCTTCTTTCCCAAGTTCCGAATGGTCACCTTCACCGTGTTAGTGCCTTGGTGGATAGAGATCGTCTTTTCAACCCGCATTCCTTCGGCCGTATAGGTCCACCGGACGCTGTTCCCGACCGTAACGGATTCGATGTTCTGGTAACCGTCTGGGTAGATAGCGCCAGGATATTGATTAGAACTGAGGGCGACTCGCTTCTTGCCTTGGACGGCGAACGCATCGCACGCGGCAAGGAGAAGGGTTCGCTCGGTTGGGGGTGTGAGAGCCGCAATAAGCAGGCCATGGTATCGGCGAGTATTGGAGGTAGACAGCGTCCCCATTGCGAAGCCACCGATCCCATTGGTGAGTAGCCACTCCAATCGACTTGAGCGAGCGTAGTCGCCGCAGACTTCGGCATCAAACTGGTAACTCATCAGTTGCCTCCGGTAAGGTCGGGACCGGAGAAGCGTTCGATCTGCTTTTTCTGTAGCAGCCGAGCGATATCCTGAAATCGGAATCGAATACCGAGCAAGTACTGCCTTGGCGCTTGACGATAGACGAAGACGGGCTCGATGGACCCGACAACCTGAGATAAGCGGAATTGACGATCGAACCACCCTTTTGCGGGGTCATAGCGATACAAGAACGACATGCTGTTTGACGGCCCGAGCCAATCTCCCCGAACGACATATCCTTGATTTGTGATGAAGTTATCTCCCAGGAAAGTCTGTACCCCAAAGTTATGGTAGCCGTAAGCGCCTGCACTTAAGTTCAAACCGTGCAGAATTTCGTACGAAAGTCCTCCCTCTATTCCAACATACCCTGCGGTATTGCTGTCGGCCCAGACGGAGCCATCGAGCCTACCACTCATCGTCAGCCGTCCTCTCTGGACAAGAGGAGCCATGAGACTTCCTTTGAACGTGACCCGATTGGCGCTTACATGACTCATGTCGATTATTCGACTCGCTCGCCCTTGAACCAAGTAACCCCAATTCCCAGCCGGCCCGCCCTTTTCGTAGGCTAGCTCCAGCGGCTTTTGGTAATTCAAGGTTCGATCCGTAACTCTGCCAAAGGTCTCGTAATTGAAAGTCGTACTGATCGTGTACAGGTCTTTCTTAACTCGAATGCGGTCGTAGGTGCCTTCTTGGGTTCGGTTGTAAACGTTGCCAAAGAATGAGAAGTCTGACCGGTCTCCAAAAGAGTCCGACATCGCGAATTGATTGATACCTGCTTCGTCAAACGGAACTCGCGATTGAGCATAAGCGAATCGGTAGACCGGTCGAACCTCAGGATAAATATTGATGTTGCCGAGCACCGCCGACTTTTCGTCAAGAAGGT
>CAMFIS010000080.1 GCA_945952345.1 uncultured Fimbriimonas sp. | reverse complement strand
CTTTACTCCCGCAGCTTGGTGAGGCATATCGGCACCTCAAATATGACGGTGTCGAAGCTTTCGGGCTTGTTGCTGAGTGCTGATGTTCGACCTCACGCCAATGAGATGGAGATTCATCCCCACTTTCAGCAGCCCGAACTGTTCGACTTCTGCGTCGCGAATGACATCTTGCCAATCGGATACTCGCCTATCGGTTCGCCCAGCCGCCCCGAACGGGACCGAACTGCTACGGATACGGTGGATATGGAAGACCCGGCGATCGTGGCGGCGGCATCTCGCCTCGGCATTCACCCGGCGGTGGTGTGCGTGAAGTGGCAGATCCAGCGCGGCTCGATCCCCATTCCGTTCTCAGTGAAGCGAGAGCAGATGTTGGGAATTCTGGAAGGAGTTTGTGGAGAACCGTTGACCGACGCTGAGATGGAGGCGATCGGGAAGGCAGACAAGGGCTGCCGGCTGATCAAGGGGCAAGTATTCCTCTGGCCGGAGGCTGAAGATTGGGAAGATTTGTGGGAGTAGTCTTTCTACCCCCACCGGTTCGCCTACGGCCTGCTCACCGACACCCCCAAGGGTGGAGCATGGCTAGTGCCTTCGGAAAGTAATTCGCTTCACACAACGGCCTGTTATTAGGGACCATCCAGGGACAGGAATTGACCACGCTCCACCCCTGGGGGTGTCGGTGAACGCTCGCCGGCCTTAGACTTTGTAAAGGAGGAAGGCTCGAGTGAACCGGTGGGGGTGGACAACAAACTAAATTGTTTTGAAGCGCTCGGACAAGCGGAAGGCATGGGAGTAGCTTAGTGCTGCCGTTCTGCACTCATGAGGTGAGTTCCTCCTACCGCCGATCCGCAATCAAATTCGCGATGAGCGCCGTCCAGCCTGTCTGGTGACTCGCTCCACAACCCCGCCCCGTGTCGCCATCGAAGTACTCGTAGAACAGCAAGAACTCCTTGTTCCGCTGTTGAAAGTCGTCCGGCATGGCGGCTCGAAATCCTTTCTTGCTCGGCACATAAAGCGAAATCAGCCGACGACTTAGGATGTCCGCCAACTCACCAATGTGCGTCCCCTCGGCGCCCTCGTCCAAAGCGATGAGAAGGTCGTCGCCCCATGAGATGCTGTGTTGTCGAAGCGCCTCGACGAGGAGATAGTTGATGGGCATCCAGATGGGGCCGCGCCAGTTGGAATTCCCGCCGAAGACGCCGGTGCGAGACTCGGCCGGTTCGTATTCGATGCGGTGAAGTGCTCCTTCGATCGACTTCTCGTACGGTCGATTTTTATAATGCTTCGAAAGCGCCCTCACTCCGTAAGCGGATAAGAACTCGTCCTCATTGAACAGCTTGTTGAGGATCCTTGCGACCCGCTCCTTAGGCACGAGCGATAGGTAGCTCTGCCGCCGACTGTCTACATCCAGCGTTTGATGGAATGCCTGGGCGAGGTCTGGTCGATGGCGAATGAACCATTGGATTCGCTCCTTGAACCCGTCCAACTTCGCGATTTGCTCGGAAGGAATTGGGGCAATCGCGAATAAGGGAATGATGCCGACGATGGTGCGCACCTTGATGCGCTCGCTGCTCGATGGATAGCGCAAGATGTCGTAATAGAATCCATCCTCGTCGTCCCACATGTCGCTGCAGTTGAGCGCGTCGGCGATGTAGAGGAAATGCTCGAAGAACTTGCTCGCGACGTCGGCATATGTGTCGTCGTGTTGGGCCAACTCGAGGGCCATCGAAAGCATGTTGAGGCAGTACATGCCCATCCAACTCGTGCCGTCGGATTGCTCCAACACGTCGCCATTCGGAAGCTGAGTGTTACGGTCGAAGAGGCCGATATTGTCCAGCCCGAGGAATCCACCTTCGAAAAGGTTGTTGCCGAGCTGATCTTTACGGTTGATCCACCACGTGAAGTTGAGGAGCAGTTTGTGGAAGACCCGCTCCAAGAAGTTGTAATCCTTAACCCCCGTACGGTCGCGCTCATCGCGAAAAATCTTCAGCGCAGCCCATGCATGGACCGGAGGATTTACGTCCGAGAACGCCCACTCGTAGGCGGGAATCTGCCCGTTCGGATGCATGTACCACTCGCGCATCAGCAGCAGAAGCTGGTCTTTGGCAAAGTCGCGATCCACCAGGGAAGCGGTGACGCAGTGGAACGCCAGATCCCACGCTGCGAACCAGGGATATTCCCATCCGTCGGGCATCAGGATGATGTCTTTCGCGTGGATGTGCTGCCAGCCATTGTTGCGAACGGCGTGCCCGGCGGGAGGTGCTGGTTGGTTGGCGTCACCGACCGCCCAGCGGTCCCAGTCGAAGTAGTAATACTGCCGCGACCAAAGCAACCCGGCGATGGCTCGTCTTTGAATCAAGGCTTGCTGCTTGTCCTTCGGGTTGATCGTGGCGTAAAAGTCGTCGGCTTCAGCCTTGCGGGCGGCAACGGTTTGTTCCCAAGCATCGGACGACAAGGTGCAGCCTGGACAGGCTAGGTAGCCACGAATCGTTTGGGTTTCGCCAGCCTTCAGTTCCAGCTTGACCACGCCGCATGCCTTCGTGCCCGTGCGGTTAGGATTTACGGCATCCTTTTCGCCATTGATCAGGTACCGATGGAAGGCGTCCTTGACGTGAGCCGATTCGTTGGCAGTGCCGAACAGCCGCTCCGTATTCGTCTCGTTCTCGGTGAACAAGAACTCATGCATGTCAGGCAAGTGAACGACCACATCGCCATACCGATCTGAGTGCGCGATGAGTTCGTTGCCGTTGCCCATGTGGATCGACGGTCGATACTCGCCGTCGTGCCACGACCACTTATTTCGGAACCAAAGATGAGGCAACACCCAAATCGGGGCCGCCTCGGGACCCTTGTTCGTAATCGTAACCTCGAACACTGTGGAGTGCTCATCGGCCTTCGCGTATTCAAACACGATCTCGAAGTACCGATCCTCGTACAATACTCCCGTATCGACGAGCTCGTATTCGTTGGCATGCGGTCCAGCCAACCGGTTGGTCGTCACCAAGTCTTCGTATGGATAGGCCTCCTGCGGGTAGATGTACGCCATTCGCGCATACGAGCTCGTCGGCGTCGCGTCGAGGTGGTAGTACAGCTCCTTGACGTCCTCGCCGTGGTTGCCTTCTGGGTTCGAGAGGCCGAAATATCGCTCCTTCAGAATTGGGTCTTTGCCGTTCCAAAACGCCCACGCAAGGATGAGTTCGCAATGGCGGTCGCACCATCCCGCGATGCCATCCTCACCCCAACGATACGCCCTCGATCGAGCCTGGTCGTGGGTGAAATATTCCCAAGCATTGCCATCGGCAGAGTAGTCCTCGCGGACGGTCCCCCAGTGCCGGTCGGACAAGAAGGTGCCCCACCGGTACCAGTGCGCGGTTCCGTTCTTCTGGTCTTCCAGACGGCGGTGCTCGGGAGTGCTCACGTGGTTAGCCGCCGGTCGCGAAGCCTTCGCAAAGGGTCATGCCGCCATCGACGAAGAGCGTGGTTCCAACCACGTAGTCGCTGGCGTCGCTTGCCAGCCACACGCAAGCCTGACCGATGTCGTCCGGAATCCCCACTCGGTTGTAGGGAATAAGGTCGAGCAGCTTGGCTTCAGCCGCGTCGGTATCCCATGCCGGCTTGTTGATCGGAGTTGCGATCGCGCCGGGTGCTATAGAGTTCACGCGGATGCGTCGATCCGAAATCTCTTGGGCGAGCGACTGCATGAACAGCTTGACGCCGCCTTTCGAGGCTGCATAGTTGACATGTCCTGCCCACGGGATCACTTCGTGCACCGAGCTCATGCAAACAATCTTGCCAAGGGCTCGGCTGACGTCGCGGAAGCCACGTCGTTCGAATTCGCGGACCGCTTCTCGGGCGCAAAGGAATTGACCCTTGAGGTTGACGTTCATGACCAGATCCCACTGAGCGACGGTCATGTTCTCAAACTTGCTGTCTTGCTGCAGCCCTGCGTTGGGGACCACGATGTCCAGCGTGCCGAACTCGGCGACCGCCTGCTTGAACATCGCTATGACCTGCTCTTCGTTGCTCACGTCAGCCATGATCGCGATGGCGCGTCCACCCGATCCGACGATGTCGGCAACGATGGCGTCGGCGGCTTCGGGCCCGCGAACGTAGTTGACCACGACTCCGGCTCCTGCGGCGGCGAGGTGGCGAACGCACCCTTCGCCGATTCCTGAGTTGGCTCCGGTCACGAGCGCAAACTGACCTTTCAGGGGTTGTTGAGGATACATCGCGATGAGTTCGCGCTGTCGGTCGAGGTTATAGGAAGGCAGGACCATGGTACTAAACGATGATAACCCTTTACGCGAAGTCGAGGCGAGGGGATTCGTTAGTTCTTCGTTAATTTCTCGATGATCGCGTCGGCGTCGTACACGCATCCGCCCCAAAGTCCACCGCTGGCGGTGACCATCGCCGCCCAAAGCCGGGTGTCGTCGGGGAGCTTGGGATGGGGCTTGAGGTCTTCCGGCTTCCGGTCGGCGAATAACGGTTGATCGATGACATCGACGCGGGCGTGGCCAGTCTTAGTGTCGACGAGAATCTCGATGATGTCGCCGTCGACGACTTTGCCAATCGGTCCACCAGCCAGAGCCTCGGGTCCGACATGACCAATGCATGCGCCGGTACTGACTCCAGAGAAACGAGCGTCGGTGATGAGGGCAACTTCCTTTCCAAAGGGCAGAAACTTCAGGGCGCTGGTGAGTTGGTAAGTTTCCTCCATCCCAGTCCCGAGCGGGCCGCAGCAAGTAAGGACGATGACATCGCCCGCCACAATTTCACCGCTCTTGATCGAGTGTATAGCGTCGGACTCGCACCGGAAGACTCTCGCTGGACCGCGCTTGAAGTACACGCCGTCTGCGTCGAGAAGGGCTGGATCGAGGGCAGTGGACTTGATCACGCTCCCTTCCGGAGCCAGGTTGCCGACCGGGAAACAAACCGTACTCGTGAGTCCCTTATCGCGGGCATGTTCGGGGCTGGAGATGACGTCGTTGGGATCGACCCCGTCCTTGTCGTGCAAGACTTGCTTGAGGGCGAGGCGACGCTCGGAATGCTCCCACTCCTCCAGGTTATCGCCAATCGTTTTGCCATTGATGGTGAGGCATTCGAGGTTAAGAACACCCAGATTGCGGAGGTGGAGCATAACCTCGGGGACGCCCCCCGCGAGGTACATCCGCACGGTCGGATGGTCGTTGGGGCCGTTTGGGAGAACGTCGACGATTCGTGGCACCGCTCGGTTGATCCGAATCCAATCGTCCACGGTTGGACGCCGAAGACCGGCGGCGTGAGCGATAGCGGGGATGTGGATGAGGAGGTTGGTCGACCCACCGCATGCGGCATGGACCAGCATCGCGTTCTCGATAGCTGCGTCGGTGAGAATATCTTTGCCCGTGATTCCGGTCGCAATGGCTTGCTCGATTGCATGAGAAGTTCTTGTGGCAACGTCCAGCCAAATCGGTTGTCCACTAGGAGCCAATGCCGCATGAGGAACGGTGAGTCCCATCGCCTCGGCGACCGCCTGAGCTGTGGCCGCCGTCCCAAAGAATTGGCAACCTCCACCCGGTGTCGCACACGCGCGGCATCCTGCCTCGGCGGCTTCTTTGAGTGTGATCATTCCATGGGCGAAGCGAGCGCCAATCGACTGAATCTTTCCCGCGTCCTCACCATGCTCGGGCGGAAGCGTGACGCCGCCGGGAACGATGGCGCACGGCAGATCGCGCATTGCGGCTAGCGCCATCATCATCGCTGGCAAGCCTTTGTCGCAGGTTGCGACGCCGATGACGCCTTTGCGATTTGGAAGAGATCGAATCAATCGTCGGAGCACAATCGCGGCATCATTGCGGTACGGCAGCGAATCGAACATCGCCGTCGTGCCTTGGCTGCGGCCATCGCACGGGTCGGAAACAAATCCCGCGAACGGAGTTTTGCCCAGCCTTGTGAGTTCAACAGCGCACTCGCGAACCTGCAGCCCGACCTCCCAGTGCCCGGTGTGGTAGCCCAGCGCTATCGGCTTGCCGTTCTCGTTGCGCAAACCCCCCATCGTCGAGAGGACGAGCACCTCGTCTTGACCAAGCTTGCCAGGCTCCCACCCCATTCCCGCGTCCTGCGAGAGGCCAAACAGATCTCCCGACGGGCGCGAAAGAAGCATTTCCTCGGTAAGAGGAAGCGAGCCGTGCGGGCCGTGCGCCCGCGTCGCGACGTCGTAAAGATCGCTCATGAGGTCACGGGATTGGTCAAGGTCAGCTCACCGATTTTGATCGTCACCACGTCTCCGACCTCCAGAGTGAAAGGATAGGAAGGCACGATTCCTGTTCCCGTCATGAGCAGCACTCCATCGGGAAAACTCATCTCCCGGGTCAAGTACTCCACCAATTCGGGCAGCTTTCGTTTCATTTGCGAGATCGCTGTTTCACCGGTAAAGACCTCTTCGCCGTTACGGGAAATGGTAAGTGAAATGGTCAATTGCTCGATTTCTTCGAGGCTCGCCAGCACGATGCCTGGCCCAATAGCGCACGATCCGTCGTACGATTTCGCCTGGGGCAAATAAAGTGGATTCTCGCCCTCGATCGAGCGAGACGAAACGTCGTTTCCGATGGTGTAACCCACGATCTCTCGGTGAGCGTTGATGACGAGGGTGAGTTCGGGTTCAGGCACATTCCACTCGCTATCTTTGCGAATTCTAATGCGTTGACCGGGACCCACCACGCGCCAGCCGAGAGCCTTGAAAAACAGCTCCGGTCGATCTGCTTCGTAGACTTTGGCGTACACATCGGCGGCGCTGGACTCCGACTCGCGTTCCACTCGGCTGCGGAGGTAAGTTACCCCGCTCGCCCAAACTTCATGATGTGCATCGATTGGCGCAAGCATCGCGCCACCAATCTCGCCCGACTCTTCCACCAATCGAGCATGCATCTCGGAAGCATTTCCGCTGAGGAGAGTTGCCAGTGTCACATCGTCTCGCAGCGTTTTGCCATCGGCAGTCCACCCTGCTTGCCGCTTTGTCAGAATCACATTTCTATCTTACAGCTTTGCCATTAGTCCCGTTCTGCCTCCGGATCGGAACACGCATTTTGAGCTAACTATCCAACTTAGTACAGCAATTTTCATCCTGCATTTGTTCGAGGCAATCATGGGGGTCCGGTTGGGCCCCCTACCTTTTGCGTCGGTGCTGTCGGAGCATAAGCGTCTCGCTTGTGGATTCCTGCTCTAAACTCAAGACTCACAACTCAAAACATTTTTGGAACTCTTTCGCAGCGTCGCGCTTTCCGCAACCATGCGAAACGTAAAGAAGATTTTTGCCATCTCCGCAATCCCGGTTGCCGTCGTCGGCTGGGCGCTGTTCCGACCCGAGCTTTTGTTCGTCAACAAGACCGTCCGCGAAAAGCTCCCGACGATGTCGGGCCAGATGGCCAAGACGATCTCGAGCGGCGACTTTATGTCCTATGCCCACGAGACAAAGGGCAGCGCCAAGGTTGTCTCGGTGGACGACAAGCAATTCGTCCAGCTCTCCAACTTCTCGACTTCCAACGGTCCAGACGTTCACCTTTATCTCGTGAGCGGAAACGACGCATCGCAAGACGCGGTGAAGAAGAACGGCTACCTCGACCTTGGAACCCTGAAAGGCAACATCGGCGACCAGAACTACGAGATTCCCGCTGGCACCGACCTGAGCAAGTACCAAGCCGTCTCGGTATGGTGCGCACGCTTCGCGGTCGCTTTCGGTGGAGCATCGCTCGCCGGTAAGGAAGCATTTGTATTTCATAAGGATCAGCCGCTGGTTCAACTCGCCGCGTTTGGCTCGCCAATCGAAGTCACCTACGGCAGCTTTATGGGCAGCAAGATGCTCTCCGGTCGAGCTGCGATCATTGAGGACGAGGGCAAGCGGTTCGTCGAATTGAACCTGAAATCCGCAAGCCCCTATGAACTGAGATTGGTGAAAAAGGAATCGCTGATGAATGGCGATTTCCCTTCCGCTCAGTTCATCTCGCTTGGCAAAGCGATGACCGGCAAGCACCGCGTCGCGATCTCGAAGGACATCGACGCTTGGCTGTATCGCTCCATCGCCGCCGTCGATTCCAAGTCAGGCAAGACCGTCGGCTACGTCCTCCTCCGCTCGGCTCAGGAAAAGAAGAACCTAGCCTAGTCGGAAACTAACCACGCTACGCCCCTGGGGGAGTTGGTGAGCGCAAAGTCGATATTCATCCGATTACGGCACGACAAGCGAACCGGAGGGGGTGGGACAACTGAATGCTTTCCTACCCCCTCCGCCCATCGACAAAGTCACCTCGGGGCACCTCCCCCTGGGGCGGAGCGTGGCTACTACCTTTCAATTTAGAAATCGAAAACATCTAGAAGG
Organism: uncultured Fimbriimonas sp.; assembly: GCA_945952345.1. GTDB lineage: Bacteria > Armatimonadota > Fimbriimonadia > Fimbriimonadales > Fimbriimonadaceae > Fimbriimonas. The sequence continues at coordinate 6,671 of CAMFIS010000080.1, read as the reverse complement.
AAACATAACAACCATGAAAAACAAACTCACAACCCTCATCGTTCTCGCCTCAGTCGCATCGTTCGCTGCCGCCTCGCCCGCCATCCAGCAAGACATGAAGAAGGACGGCATGAAGATGGACATGAAGATGATGAATATGTCCATGACCGGCATGTTTAAGGGCATCGAGGTCAACGGTGGCACCGCCAACCTCTACAAAATGAGCGGCAAGTGGCACCTCCACTTCAGCGACGACTTCAAGACCCCGGGTTCGCCTTCGCCCCACTGGCAAGTGGTTGACGGGGACGGCAACACCTTCCTCCTCCAGCGCATCACCATCGCTGGTGACAAGACCAACCGCGACATCGTACTTCCGAAGTACATCCACTCGGTCAAGAAGGTTCAGGTGTGGTGCTCGTTCGCCGAGGTCGTGCTCGGTGAGGCTAGCTTCGACAAGTCGATGAGGTTAAACTAATCGAGACGACCTTTGGACGTCCCAACCGTGGGACGTCCACCTCTCTTTGGCCCGCCAAATCCATGAAGCCATTCTTTTCCAGCAAGAGGGAATCCGCCGAAGTCGTCCTCGAGCGTGAGCTCGAAGTCCTCTACCGAGTCGCCAAGCGCATGACGCTCAACGACGCCGACGCAGAAGACATCGTCGGGCAGACCCTGCTGAACGCTTACCGAAACTGGGACACGTTCGACGGCAAACACGCCCGAAGCTGGCTCATCAAGATCCTCAACAACGAATGGCTGATGCTGCTGCGAAAGCGAAAGGTTCGACAAGAGGTCGATATCGAGAACTCGGTGGAACCTGCAGATGAGGATTTCTGGAAAGCTATCGATGTGCAGATGGACATCAAGGACGTGGTCAAAGCGCTCGACGATTTGCCCGAGGAATACCGCGTGGCAGTCACGCTATGCGATCTGGAAGAGCTGACCTACGAGACGGCATCGGAAGCGCTTGGGGTTCCGATTGGGACCATCCGCTCGCGGGTTTTTCGCGGCCGTCGCATCCTTCGCCACAAACTCGTGGGAATCTATGGAGCCTGAGAAAATGAAACAATCGATCATGAAAAAAGACAACTCCGAAGGGCCGCCATGCAAGCACATGGAACATCTGCTGCAGGGCGTGGCCGATGGCTCCGTGAAGGGCTTGCGCAAATGGTTCGTGCTTTTCCACGTGACCCATTGCTCGCACTGTGGCAACTTCCTGAAGCGACTGCAGACGATGCTGTCGGTGATGCACGACAAGAAGGACAATCTTCCGCCGGACGAGGCATTGGCCAGGTTGAAATTGAAGATCCGGAACCTGGAATCGGAGTCGAAGGAGTAGTTCTAACTATTAGCGGAATTCTTTGCCGAGCTTGTCGAGGTAGTTTTTGACAAACCAGGCGGGCATTTCTTCCTCAAAGAATTCAATTGTTTTTCCGTCCTCTATCTCGGCTAAGAGAATAGGTTTTCTTCCTGTAACGGAGTTGTCGAAAATGAAGGATCGATTCGCAATTTGAGTTGCCTGCAAAAGCAGATCGAGACTTGCGTCGTAGCGGCGTTCGACTTTGTCATCGGGAACCGAATGCCCTCCGCTCGCGACTCGGTTGCGGATTCGCGAGAGGTTTATTTCTACGGTCTCGTTGCACACGAAGTACAAATATGTTCGGTAACCCCGGTCTTTAGCTACCTGGAGAAATTCAAGCTTTGAGGGGTGTGACATAACCGTCTCGAAAGTAAACGATTCGTTAGCATCCATTAGCTTATTGCGGATGTACTCGGCGAGGACGGCGGCAAGATAATCTGCATGGTGCGCCGTCGGGATACTCAGGATGCTATTCTGGAGCGTGAATTGTTGCCTCTCAAAGTTGAAAGCACTTGCCGTGAGCAACGGATGCTTTTCTAGGTAGTCGGCAAGCTCCTGCTGACTGGTCTGAATTCCGTACGGATGGAAGTCGAAAGCCGAAGTCGACTGGAGAGAGGCTTCGATTTCGTCGGCATTGATGAATTTGACGATGAGCCTATCGTCAATCGCACTACGAATGGATGATTTGCCTGAACCATTTGGACCGGCAATCATCCGAACTCGCGGTATTGTGGATCCCATTACAAAACGAATTTTTTCCCAATTGTGACCTTACGACCTGGGCTTAGCTTTTGGATGAAGACATCCTTTTCACCTTTCTTGCGTCGGTATATTTTGCCATCCTTCACAATCAAGATGGCCCGACCTGCTCTGAGGTGGTAGAGGTAGGCACGTCTTACCCCGAGACGAGCCATTTCAGGCAATTGCTTTTCAAGTTTGTCAAGAGCGCTTGATTTCATGGCTTAGCTTTATTATTCCCTTCTTTAGACGATTTGGATAGAGCTCATGTTCAACGAGAGGAAGTTCAGGTCATGAGGAAGTCGCCCATGCGAATGGGCAGTTTTTCGTCCTCGCGGACCTCCTTCAGGATTTCAGGCTGATACGGGAAGATGTGGGATGTGAGGAAGGCGGTATGCCTATCTCGATCCTGCGATTCCCCCCGCAAGGTGACGTACTTATGGCAGATGACATTTTGCCCATAGCGTTGGTAGGTGTCGTCAAAGCAGGTCACATTCAACAGCCCGGTCTCGTCCTCCAGGTCGAAAAAGAGAACGCGCTTCCCGCTTTCGGTTGGCGGGAAACGTAGCCGGATCGGATTGCCCACAACGATTGCTTTGGTTCCCGGTGGAAGGCTGCTCGCTTCCCGGGCCGTCACTCCTCCTTTACAGCGAACCTTCTCCCGCTCAAACGCCATGAGATGCTGTTGAACATCGAGGCCCAACGTTCGACGATCCTGAATCGCCCGTTCGTGGATGTTGAAATCCTCAATCCCCTCGGGCATAGCGGGTTCGGGCATGTACATGCTCAGCGCTCCGTCCATCTCTCGGATCGAGGCGGCATAAGTCAACGCTCGTGGCACCGCCCAAAGCATGGCTCTCCGGTTGGGGTGTAATCGATCGAGCGCTCCAGAAAAGATGAGCCACTCCAACTCGTCACGGTTAGGCTGAACCCGGGCGACGAAGTTGAAAAAGGAGCCGTAGGGAATATCTCCTCGCTTCTCAACGATGCTGTTCAACGTGTTGGTGGAGACATTCCGAATTTCCTTGAGCGAAATTCGGATGCCATTGTGAGGCACAACCATCCGGGGCTTTCCGTCGATCAAGATATCTTCGACGCCGTGCTTCAATCCACTCAGGTTGACGTCGGGAGGAAGGATCGTCACGCCACGGCTGCGGGCTTCGTTCACTAGGGTGCACGGGCCGTAGTAGCCGGCGGGTTGAGCATCGAGCAACGCGGCGAAGTATTCGGTGGGAAAATTCTGCTGGCAATAGATCGACCGAATCGATATCTCAGCAAAGGCGAGCGCATGCCCTTCGGCAAATCCATAGCCCTGAAACTGCGCCACCAGGTTGTACACCTGCTCGGCAATTTCCGCCGAATGTCCCTGTGAAAGAAACTGCCCAATGACCTCGCGATAGATCCTCTCGACATCCTTCTCCCGCCGACGCTTGTAGATATCCTCGCGAATCTCCTCGGCTTGCCCTGCCGTGTAGCCTCCAAACTTCTGGAGCAATAGGTCGACCTGCTCCTGGAAGACGATAAGCCCGTAAGTCTTGCCCAGAATCTCCTCGAGGAGTGGATGCATCATGGGAACCGGCTTCTTGCCTGTCTTGCGTAGAATGAGTTCGTTCAGCTTGACCGCTCCGCCCACTCCCGGCCGGATTCCTGCCTGCACCAAACTGGCCTCGGTCAAGTCTTTGGTTTGTAGGCGGATATGCGCCTGACGCATGGCGGGTGAGGCGGACTGCGGAATTCCAATGAGTTCACCCGAGCGCATGGTGCGGTACACCTCCTCATCGTCCAAGGGGAGTTCGAGTACCGAAAATTCGGGGGAATGCGTACGGATTCTCGCCATCGAATCGGATAGCACATCGTTACCGCGCAGACATAGGATGTCGAACTTATCGAAGCAATGCTTGGCGCTGCGTTTATCCCATTGAATGATGCGAACATCCTCGACGGCGGAGGGCACGAGGGGAACAGTGTCTGCGATGGGATTGCGTGCGATCACGACTCCCGACGAGTGTGATCTGAGGTTGCGGGGGACGTCTTGAAGCACCTTGGCAAGTTGAAAGACCAGGTGGAATCGCTCACGCGGGATGTTGCTATTGCGAAGTTCCGGTTTGTTGTCGATGGCCTCATTGAGGCGCGCCGGACTCACGCTGCCATGGATACGCTTGGCCAGGTACGACAAATCTTCGGCGGGAATCCCCAAGACTTTGCCGCACTCACGAATAATGCCTCGTGTATTGAAAGTCCCAATCGCACTGACGGTGGCGACATGATCTCGGCCATAGCGATCGGCTAAATAATTCCGAACATCGTCGCGCCTTCTTGCCTCAAAGTCGATGTCGATGTCGGGGCGCTTGCTGCCATCCTCTGGAGGCAAGAAGCGGTCAAAGTGGAGGCTGTGTTCATAGGCGTCGATGCGCGATAGACCGAGGCAGTAGGCTACGGCGCTATCTACCACCGAACCTCGTCCACTAAAGACGATTCCTTGCGACTGCGCCCATCGACACATATCCCATGCAATAAGGAAGTGCGCGGCAAATCCGCGCGTGATGATCCGGCGCAACTCCATTTTGAGTACGGTCTCGCGGGTGTCGCCTGAGCCATAACGGGCAGGAAGTGTTCGGGCTTTGTCCATCACGATCGTCCGCAGCATCTCGCCTTCGTCGTCACAATACTCTGGTAGTTGCGTGCGGGTAGGGAGGACGTTGTCCTCGCACTGGTCGGCGATCATCTTCGTGTTTCGGAGAAGATCGGGACGGTCGGCAAAGAGGGCTTCCATCTCGTGAGCAGAACGCAGGTAGCGATCGGCATTAAGGGCTCTTCGCGGCCGGTGGATGACCATCCTCTGGTTGTCGGCCCGAATGGGTTTTCGGCCGATGACCTCATCGATCCCACACAGTGTTTCGATGCATACCAGCATGTCTTGCCCGGGAAAATCCTTTGGTGTGTGATGTGTGACAGTGTTGCCTGCAACCGAAGTCAGATTCAATTCTTCAGCTAATGCGAGCAGCATTCGGTTGGTGCGAATCTCCCAAGGCAAGTAGCACCGTTCGATCTGTACGAACACATGTTCGCGTCCATAAATCTCCGTGATTTGTTTGAGATACTGTTTTGCCTCGTCGAGTTCTCCACGAGTAACCAGGCGATTGATCGGACCACTATCGCCGCCGGTAAGGCAGAGCAACCCTGCCGAGAATCGTCGCAGCCGCTCCCAAGTGCAAAGTGGAAACAACCGAGGCTCCTCCTGATGGCAAGCGGTAATGAGGTGTGACAGGTTGCGATAGCCTTCCTTCGATGCGGCGACGAGGACCAATTCACCCCCTTCCTCCATTTCAAACGAGGCTCCGATGAGGGCTTTGCGATGGACCTCCTTGGCCACTAAGGCAAACTCCTTTGCACCCACCAGCGAGAATGAATCGGCGAGAAGGACTGCCTCGTAGGTTTGTGCTTCGTGATAAGAAAGGATGTCCTGTACGGCCATGATCGAGCGTCCGAACGAGCATCCACTTTGGGTCGTTAAAAGCGAGTATGGCCTCGTTTCCACCCCATGCCGATACGATTCGTAGTCGGGTTTTGGCGCGTAGCCCATCGCTTTGGCAACCTTCTCGTCGCGAATCCTGAGCAGACCACTCAGACGGGCGTACTCACGTTCGTCGCTAACGTATCGAAAAGTCTGAGATGCCTCTCGAATTGTGCCAAGGGTGTCGACGAATCGTCGGAATTCTCGCGGCTCTTCGTTCGCCCACCATTCGCCGATCTCTCGCCAGTGGGCAAGAGTCTCAGTACCATCCTGTGGCATGTTTCCACTCCCTGAGTACCAGAACCCGGCGCGGCAAACGAATGTCTTGCCCCCGCTGGATCGACAGATCGCCATACACCTTGTGGGCTCGCTCGATGGCAGTATCGAGACGCTTACCCACGCGCGGATTACTACCATCGAGGAAGGTGATCTGAGCGACGCGGGTTTTGCGGAGTTCGCTCACCAACACTTGAACCGCCGTAATCGGTTCGGTGAGCTCTTTTTCCAGCAGTAAGCACATACCAACCAATGCCGACCGGGCATCGCGAATCGGTTTGCTATACGTGCGTTTGAAGGTCTTTGGCTTTCCTTCCTCATACTCCAATGTGACCGTCATGTGGGTACCTTCGAGGTTCTGAAGTTCGAGCCGATCGCCAACTTTTTGTGCCAATGCTGCCAGGCCATTTTGAATCACTTCCGTGGATTCCGCGCGCCCTTCGAAGGAGAAACGCTCTAGGCACGACTCGGGCGGATAAGCACGCTCGACGGGTTGAAACACGCCACCATTGGCGGCAGCTTGGGTGATGTATGCCTCGTTGCCAAACTGCTCACGAAGGATTCTGAGAGGGAGCCCGGCGACATCGCCAATTTTGGCGTAACCGAGGAAACTTAGTCGTTCTCGCGTTGCTGGCTCGACCGGCAGCAGCTCTTGGATATGAAGCTGAGCGACGAACGCCTGGGGGTTAAGTTGGGCATCGATGCCAACATCAGGGTGCAGAGCTGCGAATTGGGAAATCCATTTGGTCGGCGACATGCCCGATCTGATTGCGAGTCCATTTTGCTTAGCTGGCTGCTGGAGTAAGG
>CAMFIS010000079.1 GCA_945952345.1 uncultured Fimbriimonas sp. | reverse complement strand
GTTCTGAGGAAAGACCGCGCCGCGCCTACCGTCGAGACGACTCGGGCGGAGACGACCGTCCTCCCCGACGAACCTACGGCGACCGACCATCGGATTCTGGTGGCGACGACCGTCCTCCTCGACGATCATATGGCGATCGACCAGCTGACTCTGGCGACCGACCTCAGCGTCGACCCTATGGGGATCGACCGGCGGGCGGTGGCGGATACCGTGGCGGCGGCGGAGGCCGACCGGGCGGTGGCGGCGGTGGATATCGCAGCGGCGGCGGTGGTGGCGGATACCGCGGTGGCGGTGGAGGCCGACCTGGTGGCGGTGGCGGAGGCTATCGCGGCGGTGGCGGCGGAGACCGACCCCCTCGACGACCGCGAGACTAACGGTCGAAATCACTTTAAAAAGAAGGAAAAACAATGGCAGCAAAGAATCTCGTGTTTGATGAAGCAGCGCGACGAGCGCTGGAGCGCGGCGTCAACAAAGTCGCCGATGCAGTAAAAGTGACGCTTGGTCCTAAGGGCCGAAACGTCGTTCTCGACAAGAAGTGGGGCAGCCCAACCATCACCAAAGATGGCGTCACGGTTGCCAAGGAAATCGAGCTTGAGGACCCATACGAGAACATGGGCGCCCAGCTCTGCAAAGAAGTTGCAAGCAAGACCAACGACGTGGCCGGGGACGGAACCACCACGGCAACGGTCCTCGCTCAGGCGATCGTCAACGAAGGTCTTCGCTACGTCGCGGCCGGTGGAAACCCCATCGCCGTGAAGCGGGGCATCGATAAGGCGGTCGAGCAAGTTATCAACCACATCAAGGAGACCGCGAAGCCGATCAAGGACAAGTCGCAGGTTGAGTTCGTCGCCACGATTGCGGGCAACGACCCCGAAGTGGGCAAGCATGTCGCCGAAGCGATGGATAAGGTTGGCAAGGATGGCGTCATCACCGTCGAAGAGTCGAAGGGTCGCGAGACTTACCTCGAAGTCGTCGAAGGTATGCAGTTCGACCGTGGCTACCTCAGCCCATACTTCGTTACCGATCCGGAGCGAATGGAGGCCGTCCTCGAGAATCCGCTGATCCTCATCCACGAGAAGAAGATCAGCAACGCGCAGGAGTTCCTGCCGTTCCTCGAGAAGGCTGCTGCTGCTCGACGCCCGATTCTCCTCATCGCAGAAGACATCGAAGGCGACGCACTGGCAACCATCGTTCTTAACAAGATCCGAGGCGTACTTCAGATCGCAGCCGTCAAGGCTCCTGGCTTTGGCGACCGACGAAAGGCCATGCTCGAAGACATCGCCGTTCTCACCAACGGTAAGTTCATCAGCGAAGACCTCGGCGTCAAGCTGGAGAATGTGGCCGTCGATATGCTCGGCACCGCCAAGAAGGTTGTCATCAGCAAGGAAGACACCACGGTTATCGAAGGCGCTGGATCCAAGTCGGACGTCATGGGCCGAATCGAGCAGATCAAGCGACAGATCGAGAACACCGACAGCAATTACGACCGAGAGAAGCTGCAAGAGCGACTTGCCAAGCTTTCCGGCGGCGTTGCGGTCATCAAGGTGGGTGCGTCTACCGAGACCGAGCTGAAAGAGAAGAAGCACCGATACGAGGACGCTCTCTCGGCAACTCGAGCAGCGGTCGACGAAGGTATCGTTCCTGGGGGCGGCGCAACCCTGCTCCGAGCCAGCGACAGCCTTTCGACCAAGGGTCTGACCAACGACGAAGCGACTGGCGTTGCCATCGTGAAGCGAGCGATCGAAGAGCCTCTTCGACATATCGCGAAGAACGCGGGCCTCGAAGGTTCGGTCATCGTCGAGAAGGTTCGCGCGGCAAAAGACGGTCAGGGCCTCAACGCCGTGACCGGCGAGATCGTGGACATGGTCAAGGCTGGCATCGTCGATCCGGCGAAGGTCACCCGTTCGACCGTTCAGAATGCGGCTTCGATCGCGGCTTTGGTTCTTACGACCGAGACGCTCGTAGTCGATAAGCCAGAGAAGAAGGCAGCCGGCGGTGGCGGACATGCTCACGGCATGGACGACATGGGCGGAATGGGCGGCTTCTAAGGGAAGTCGGCAGTCTGCAGTTAGCAGTCAGCAGAAAAGCCTCGCGAGATCCTCGCGGGGCTTTTTTGTGTGTCGGAGCATAAGCGTTCCTTAGATCCCGCGAGCGCAGCGAGGGAAGGATGCGAAGCATCATCGGGACTCGCTTGTGGAAATGGTGGGATCTCGAGAGATTAAGGTGACGAGGATGTGGCACGGATACGCGGCGACAGGTCTAGCCTTGGCGAATTGATCACTAAGCTTATCCGAGTTCTTCTTTCACTGGTAAGTCCACTCGTCCCGGCCGCTTCTCGTACCTCGCAGTGGCGGGCAGGTCCTCGCGAACGTACCAGTGCCACTTTCAAGTTTCCGTCACTCTCCGACAAACTGAAACGTCACGACGAACACTCGCTCACCGCGGCCATGCCTCGCCGTCGCCAACAACTCCGCCACCGAGTTAAACCCAGACTCCACCGCCATCTCCTCGGTGACCCCCACTAGCCCAATCTCTTTGATCGACTCAACCTCGATCCAGCCAGGAAAGAGCGGATAGCGACCACCGACCTTCACGCGTGGCGTCATCCAGATTCGGATCGAGGTTGTGATCTCACCGGATCGAACGCGATCGCGAAGCTGTTTGGCGAAGACCATAGCGACTTGATCTTACTTCGCCAGAATCCCGGCAGGAATGCCAATTAGGCAAATTCGAACCAACCCGATAAGCGACGTACGAGCCATGTCGATTCCTCCGATTTCTTCCTCCCGTGCGTATGCCATCTCCCCTGGCAATCAACAGGGAATGATCGAGACGCTCCAGTCGAAAATCGACGAATGGAAGAATTCGACGTCGGCAGACCCCAAGCATAAGGAGGCGGTGATCGCCAGGCTTCAGACTCAACTCGACCACTTGACGGCCAGACACGAGGCGAGAAAGGAAACCGAAGCGCCGGTGAACCGACCAAGCTCGCGGCTCGACATCTTGGCATAAGCCCAACACCACGAGCGCTTTCGACGTGTAAGTAAGGTGAGCTCGCCAAGGACACCGCGCTCCAGTTATTTCTGCATCCAAGGATATGCGAGCGATGCGGGCCGCAGCCGATTGGCTGCCAAGGGTGTCCAAAACCCCTCGTAACACTTTGCCCTCTGTTCCGTCGAAACAGCATGGGGTTTGTTAAATTGCTTCGTGCATGTTCCGTCGTCGCGCTGGGATGCCTCAGCCTTCTCTCGTTCAGCCAACAAGGTGGCTTTGGTGGCGGAGCTGGAGGCGCCGGATTTGGTGGCGGTGGCTACGGACAAGGATCGAACAACGGTCTGGATCCAAACGATTCGTACCCGAAGAAGAACGGCGACACCATCGAAGACAGCAATAACTGGATCGTCCAAACGATGATCCTGACTCAGGGCGACCGTGTGGAATGGAAGGTGAGTGGCAAGAAGGGTCAGACGCTTTTTGCCTACGTCATCAGCGACGTCTTCGATCCCGCGCTTTCGGTGGTGGGGCCGGACGGAAAGGTGCTCGTCGAGAACGATGACCAGCGGGAAGGCGACCAATCTCCGTTCCTTACATACTTTTTTCCTGACGACAAGGAATACAAAATCACAGTCAAGAACTATCGTTCAACCGCAGGCGGAAAGTTCAAGCTTTACTCGCGCATCTTGCCCACCGTCACCTTAACGCCAGGCAAGAATATCGTTGCTTACGATGAGAAGACGGCCAAGAATTACGAACACGGTGGCGTGTTGCGAATTGTTGGTGAGAAGGGCAAAATCTTCTCGATTACGACTCCGCAGGCGCTCGATGCCGATCGACGATCATATGTATACACCGGTCCGCTCGTGGGTCCCACTGGCGTGAGCTATCAAGACATCGATCCGTACTCCGCGTGGGGAGACGCCAAGGTCTTTGAAACGAAGTCCACCGGCGATTATTTCTTACTCTGCCAATCCATGGGCAGTGTCGGATTCTCGGTCAATTTTGGCGAGGTCGGATCGCAAACCATCGACCAAAATGCGACCTTGCAGTTGAATCTCAAACCGCACGAATTCAAGATCCTCAAGTACCCCGTCAAGCAAGGCGACGTCATCCACACCGTGTACGGGTTTGGTGGCAACTGCGAGGCAAGAACTTACTTCGAACCCAAGCCAGAGGAGGGCGAGACTCGTCCCTCGCATAACTATACCGAGCAATATGTTCGAGTCTTCGGAGCGATGCTCTCGAGGCCGTTTGATTACATTAAGGTCTATACCAAGTCTGGAAACGTGACGGTTGTCGCCAACTCGACGGGGGATAACCCGACTCAATTCTCATACTCAAACTCAACAAACATTCCCGATTTGGCCATCGGCAAGGCGACGAAGTCCAAGTTGCAGTTGGGCCAAACCGATACCTACAAGTTCAAAGCATCCCGACGAGAAATGCTCCGGATGCATGGGGCTGCGGACGGAATGGAATTGCAGTACACGATCATGGACGACATGGGAAGGGAGTCGATTTTCATGGACCGAATCGGCCACAAACCGGACTCGATTACGTACCTCGAGCCCAATCGGACTTATGTCATCGCGGTGACTTCGGCGGGCGGTGGAGGGATGGGCGAATACTCGCTGGATTCACTGCTGGTGAAGCCAAAGGAATACAAGATTGGAGCGGTTCAAAACGGAGATCCGAGCGACTCTGTCCTCAACACTTTCTCAGTGGATCTCGAGGCGAATACGACCTACCAAGTTGCGGTCATGGGAGCGAACATTAGCTTTGCATTGGAAGACATGGATGGGGGAGTCATTCGTTCATCGGCGTACGTTCCGGTCGAAGGCGGCTACGTTCAGGTGTTTAAGGTCAAAGAGAAGGGAAGTTATCGCATCCACTTCAACAACGGAACTGCGGCTTCCAAGTTCCGAATGGATGTGTTCAAATCCTCACTTGGAGGGTGAGAACTACTTCTTCTCGGTTGCCGTTTTCGGCATCAGCGAGGGAGGAATGGAAACGGTGTCGACCACGTAAATGACGCCATTGGAGGTAAGGTCGTCGATCGCGACGATCTTACCTTTGTTCAGCCTCAATACGGGTTTAGTCAAGATTGCCAGATTTCCACCTTCGATCGACTTGACGTTTCCATCTTTGAGGTCTTTGCTGAGGAGGCGGCCTTCGACCATTTGATAGGTTAAGAATTTCTTTAGGATCGCCTTGTCCTTGGTGAGGGTCGCGAACTGAGCGGCGGGCAACTTCGCGAACGCAGCATTGCTTGGAGCAAAGACTGTGTAGGGTCCATCGGCCTTGATTAACTCCATCATCTCGGCACGGGCAAGCAGGTTCACGAAGGTCTTGAGATTTGGGTTCAAAACCATCTTGTCCAGCAGGTCTTTGTCATCTAGACGGGCCGGAACCGCAAGGGCGAACGAGGCAAACAAAGCGCACGACAGAGCGAGTTGAAAGTTTGCGCATGTCGGCCCTTGACATTGTGTCACTTCGTAGGGGATACTTTCTAGTTGTCGAACTTGTGTCCGCAAGGCACACAAAGGAGACCGCCATCATCCAGGAGGGCAAGCGAGTTTCGAACTGAGTAGTTATAAACCGAACGACCGAAACGCGCAAGCCCCTGTGACAAGGGGTTTTTTCATGTCCGAAAGTGGATTGAATGGCGTCAGAGAAAGGAAAAAATGCCTACAGTAAACCAATTAGTACGAAAAGGACGGTCGGCTCCGAAAAGCAAATCGAAGTCGCCGGCCCTTAAGCGCAACCCGTTTAAGCGGGGTGTGTGCACGGTTGTCCGAACGATGACCCCCAAGAAGCCTAACTCGGCGCTTCGAAAGACCGCTCGTGTCCGATTGACCAACGGTATCGAAGTTACCGCCTACATTCCAGGCGAAGGCCACAACCTCCAAGAGCACTCGGTCGTTCTCGTCCGCGGTGGTCGTGTGAAGGACCTTCCCGGTGTGCGATATCACATCATTCGTGGAACTCAACAAACCGCTGGTGTCGGTAAGCGAAACCAGGGTCGATCCAAGTACGGCGTTAAGAAGCCGAAGGCGGCGAAATAATGCCACGAAAAGGCGCAGCACCGAAGCGAATCATCCTTCCGGACCCGATCTACGGATCCGAGTTGGCCGCACGATTTATCAACCGACTCATGCTCAGCGGAAAGCGAGGCAAAGCCGAATACATTTTCTACCAGGCAATGAAGATTGTCGAAGAGAAGACCGGCACGCCTGCGATCGAAGCTTTCGAGAAGGCAATCCAGAACGTCACCCCGGCCGTCGAAGTTCGACCTCGACGAGTTGGCGGTCAGACGTACCAGGTGCCGATGGAAGTTCGACCCGAGCGACGACGAACCTTGGCGTTCCGATGGCTCATCGGCGCTGCGCGAAAGCGAAGCGGTAAGTCGATGGTCGACAAGTTGAGCAACGAAGTCCTCGATGCGTTCAACAACGCAGGATCGGCAATCAAGAAGCGAGAAGATACGCACAAGATGGCCGAATCCAACAAGGCATTCGCCCACTATCGATTCTAATTTGACCCGGGCTAGGCAAGAGGCCTAGCCCAAAACCCAGAAACTTCAAGAAAGGAAGAACAAAAAGCCATGCCCAGAAGCCACCCACTCGAACTCGTTCGGAACATTGGTATTGCGGCTCACATCGACGCCGGCAAGACGACCACCACCGAGCGAATTTTGTACTACACCGGAAAAACTCACAAGATTGGTGAGGTGCATGATGGTGCAGCAACCATGGACTGGATGGAGCAGGAGCAGGAGCGAGGAATTACGATTACCTCGGCTGCCACCACGGCTGCATGGAAGCGAACTCGATTTGAGTCCGACGATAAGAAGTCGAATAGCGATACCGAATTCAAGATCAACATCATCGATACGCCTGGCCACGTCGACTTCACGGTCGAAGTGGAGCGGTCGCTTCGTGTCCTCGATGGATGCGTTGCGGTCTTCTGCGCGGTCGGTGGCGTCCAGCCTCAGTCCGAAACGGTCTGGCGACAGGCCACCAAGTATAAGGTTCCGCGTGTTATTTACGTGAATAAGATGGACCGACTTGGCGCGGACTTCTTCCAGGTTTACTACCGAATTCGCGAGCGACTCGGTGCCAACGTGGCTCCGATTCAGATTCCTATCGGCGCTGAATCCAACTACCAGGGATACGTCGACCTCATTACCATGACGGCAACGCTCTATAAGAACGACGACGGCAAGGTGTTCGAGCAAGGTCCGATTCCGGCAGAGATGGAAGAAGAGGCCAAGAAGTGGCGCGATAAGATGATCGAATCGATCGGCGACTTCGACGACGAGATTGCGATGAAGTACCTCGAAGGCGAAGAAGTTTCGGTCGACGAGATTCGCGATGCGCTTCGACGCGGAGCTATCTCGCTCAAGATCTTCCCGATGATTTCCGGATCGTCGTTTAAGAACAAGGGTGTGCAAGCCATGATCGACGCGGTCTGCGACTTCCTGCCGTCTCCTCTGGAGCGCGTTCAGGTTGAAGGCGTGGATCCGGACGACGAAAGCGATGCCGTTCGAAAGATTTCAGATGCAGAGCCGTTCTCGGCCCTCGCGTTCAAGATCATGACGGACAAGTTCGTCGGGCGATTGACGTTCCTCCGCGTTTACTCGGGCTCCCTCAAGAAGGGAAGCCAGGTTGCGGTTGCTTACCGAGATCCGTCGACGAACGAGCTTCGAACTCGAACCGAGCGCGTTAGCCGAATCCTCGAGATGCATGCGAACAACCGAAACGACTTGGACGAAGTATTCGCCGGCGACATCGTTGGCGTTATCGGTCTGAACGACATCATCACGGGTTACACGATCTGCGATCCAAAGCAAACCATTGCTCTGGAAGCGATCAAGTTTCCCGAGCCGGTTATCCAGATCGCGATCGAGCCGAAGTCGAAGGCCGACCAGGACAAGCTTGGAACCTCGCTGCAGCGACTCGCTCAGGAAGATCCGACGTTCCGAGTCATGACCGACGCGGAAAGCGGACAGACGATCATTTCCGGTATGGGTGAACTTCACCTGGAGATCATTGTCGACCGACTGAACCGAGAGTTTGGCGTTCAGGCGAACCAAGGTAAGCCGCAGGTTGCATACCGAGAAACGATCACGGGCAACTCCCGAGCCGAAGGACGATTCGTCCGACAGTCGGGTGGTTCGGGTCAGTACGGTGTCTGTACGGTCACGATCGAGCCGCTTGAAGTTGGACAAGGATTCATCTTCGAGAACAAGGTTGTTGGTGGTGCGATTCCTAAGGAATACATCCCGGCGATCGAAAAGGGTGTTCGCGAAGCGATGCTGAGCGGCGTACAGGCTGGTTACCCGGTTGTGGACGTGAAGGTCACGGTCGTCGATGGTAGCTACCACGACGTCGATTCGAACGAAAACGCGTTCAAGCAGGCTGGCGTTCTGGCTTTCAAGGAAGCCATGAAGAAGGCCAACCCGGTTATCAAGGAACCGATCATGCACGTGGAAGTCACGACGCCGGACAACAACGTTGGCGACGTCGTTGGTGACATCAACGGCCGACGTGGTCGAATCGAAGGAATGGAGCCTGCTCCGGGCGGCGTTACGGTTGTGAATGCACACGTACCGCTTTCGGAAATGTTTGGCTACGTTACGACGCTGCGATCGCTCACCCAGGGCCGAGCTCAGCCGAACGTGACCCCTTCGCACTACGAACAGGTTCCGAAGGCAGTGGAAGCCGAAATCATCGCCAAGTCTCAGGGCGGACGATAAGTTAGTTCGCAGTCTGCAGTTGGCAGTCAGCAGAAAGCCTCAACTTGAAAGAGTTGGGGCTTTCTTAGTTTTGAGATTTGAGCTGTGAGTTGTGAGCACGACTCTTAATCAAACCTGAATCCTGAATCCTGAAGCCTCTCTCCGGCGTAGGAAAGAAGGTCCCTTTCGCGAGGAATCGCAGGAGCGGGCAGCCTACCGCCAAACGGCCTACGGATTAAAATCGAAACACAAAAAACTCATTGATTGTGGATAAGTTCGATAGGTATACTTTCAGGCTGTCTGCAGCCCCTGCCGTGCGGTGTGGGAATCGGACCGAAATCGGGCGACGGGTCGCCCTCTCCCTTGTAGATTTAACAAAGGCAAACATAAGACTATGGCAAGAGCTAAATTCGAACGAAAAAAGCCGCACGTCAACATTGGTACGATTGGCCACGTTGACCACGGCAAGACCACTCTGACCGCCGCTATTACCGGCGTTCTCCAGACCAAGGGCCTCGCTCAGGCTCGCCGATACGATGAAATCGACTCGGCTCCTGAAGAGAAGGCTCGAGGAATAACCATCAACATCTCGCACCAGGAATACGAGACGGATACGCGACACTACGCGCACGTCGACTGTCCTGGCCACGCCGACTTTATCAAGAACATGATTACCGGCGCTGCGCAGATGGACGGAGCGATCCTCGTTGTTGCAGGTACCGACGGTCCTATGCAGCAGACGCGAGAGCACATCCTCTTGGCTCGCCAGGTCGGTGTCCCTTACATCGTCGTTTACATCAACAAGGCCGACCAGGTCGACGATCCTGAGCTTCTCGAGCTCGTCGAAATGGAAATCCGAGAGCTTCTGAGCAAGTACGGCTTCGACGGCGACAACACGCCGATCATCACCGGTTCTGCTCGAAAGGCTCTGGACCAAGTCGAGGCCGGCAAGGTCGACTACGACGACAAGTACGTCAAGTCGATCACTGACCTGATGGATGCAGTCGATAGCTGGATTCCGACTCCGGACCGAGACAAGGACAAGCCGTTCCTCATGGCTGTCGAAGACGTGTTCACGATCACTGGTCGTGGTACGGTTTCGACCGGTCGTGTCGAGCGAGGTCAGCTCAAGTCGATGGAAGAAGTCGAAATCGTTGGTCTTCGAGACGCAGCGCGAAAGACGATCTGTACCGGAATTGAAATGTTCCGGAAGACCCTCGACTACTGCGAAGCCGGCGACAACGTTGGTCTTCTGCTCCGAGGTATCGACCGAGACGGCATCGAGCGCGGCATGGTTATCTGTAAGCCAGGAACCATCAAGCCTCACACGCAGTTCAAGGCTGAAGTCTACGTCCTCTCGAAAGAAGAGGGTGGACGACACACGCCGTTCGTTCCTGGTTACCGACCGCAGTTCTTCTTCCGAACCACGGACGTTACCGGTACGATCGACGAGATCCGAGGCCAAGGTGGCGCGGTTGCTGAAATGTGTATGCCTGGCGACAACGTCAGCATGACCATCTCGCTCATCGCTCCGATCGCTATGGAAATCGGTTCCAAGTTCGCTATCCGAGAGGGTGGCCGAACGGTTGGCGCTGGCGCCATCACTGAGATCATCAAGTAAGGTCTCAAAATCAAAAAGCCCTCTGCGAAATCGCAGAGGGCTTTTTTGTTGCTTTTGTCCCCAGATTTCGTGGACAAATGCGGAATAACTTCTCAGTACCTGTTGGCAAGCACCAGGAGATTGAGGAAGCATTTGAACCAAGGAACGCAAGATTCATTGGAAGCAATCCGTGCCAAGTTTCGGAGGCCATGTCCGAACGAGTCGATGCGGCGGATCATGCAAGAGGTAGGCGACGACGGCAGCAAGCCTCGACTAGTAAATCATGTGGCTTACTTCAATACTGCCGAGGATAAGAACAAATTCGTTGCTCACATTCGTCGGTCGGAATACACCCTCGAGAAGTCTCCCGAACCCGATGCTGTCGCGTTTAGTCGGGTCAGTCCGGTCGCATCGCCCGAGTTTGATCAGGTTGTCGAGAGCCTTAAAGAAATTATCGATCGATTTGATGGGCAGTACGACGGATGGGGCTGCGCAGTCGTCCTAGAATAGATGGGTTTCCTCGACAAAATCTTCGGAAAGAAGGCACAAAAGAGTCCTGATGATGAATTGCGAGCGGTTCTCGCGAAGCATGGCGACAATGGCAATGTGCCTCGCATCGTCGACCATTATGTCTACTTCAAAAATGAAGAGGATGCAGGTTCTTTTCGCAGCTTTGTTGTCGGTCGCGGGTATCAAATTGATGAATCGCAGCACGAATTCGCGGTTGCATTCTCTAAAGAAAGCGCTATTTCAGGTCCAGACTTCGACCAAGAGCTTTCATTGCTTCGCAAGGAATCGTTCGTGAGAGACGGCGAATATGACGGCTGGGCTTGTCCTGTCGTGAACTAAGCATCGTTAGGCAGGGTTTTGCTCATTCCAACCAAGCCGGATTCTGAACCCGTGAAGCCAAACTGTTGGTAGAACGCTTGCCGATCTAGGCCTGTGAATAGTTTGACCATTGCACCCGGGATTCCATTCTCGGCGAGCCAGTCATTGAGAGCGGACATGAGCTGCTTTCCGACACCTTGAGACTGGTAGTCGGGTAAGACCATGACGTTGTAGATCAGATAGTGTCCACTTTGATGACCGAGAATCGAGGCTGCACCAATGCATTGGCCTTTGAACTCGGCGATGGCCGTGAATACCGGATCCGTGACTGTCTTTTGGAGTGAGTCCTGCGTGTCCTTGAACATCCAATTCACGCCAACCAGAAGGGTGCGGCACTCTTGAATGGTGAGCTGCCGACCGACGATTGACACTCCCTCCAACTTTGGCTTCCGATCCGAGGTGAAACCGCCTTGGGCGAACCGAAGGTGCACTCCATTGCAGTCCTCGACCACGTATTCTAGGACTCCCCAAGGACGCGGGCCGAATGGATCGATAATGTTGGCTCCATTATCTTGGTGAAGCTGATGGAGATTGTCGATTTCCAGTACGTTCAGAAAGAGCGAGAGGCCGCGTGCAGCCCGACACAATTCGGGATTGAGCGAAAATTGAATCCAGACCGAACCTAATTTACATCCTGCATGGCTAGGTGGCTTTCCCCACTCCCATGAATCGGAAGCCCCCAGAACGTCGCGATAGTAGGCAATGGTCGCCGAGATGTCCTCGACCGGAAAGATGGAGGTTGTCGAGTGAACCCTGGGCTCCATGCCTAACAGCTTACATCTTCGCCGCCAGGTCCGAACAATTCAACTCGTTCTGCGGTAGAGATTCTCGGCGTATCTTTGGGGACGTAATGATATTGCAATGCGCGGCGTCGTGAGTTCGATTTGTTGGTTGGTGTACCGTGCGGAGTGAGGCCATCGAAGATCAGGCATCCACCGGCAGGAAGCGGCGCGGCCGCTTGACCCGATTTACCGAGGACATCGGCGTCGCAAATCTGCCAGTCACGGCGATTCCAATGCGGCACGGGTCCATCCTTGTGACCGCCCGGTAAGAAGTGCATGCAGCCATTCTCGGGGAAGGTTTCGTCTAGCGCGATCCAGACTCCCACCACCTTGGTGCCGTCGGGAATATTGAAGTAGGCATGGTCTTGGTGCCAGGGCTTTTCGCGGCCCATACCGGGCGGCTTCAGCAAAGCCATATCCTGAAACATTTCTGCCTCTGCGCCAAGGATTCGCTCGACGATGCCGATGAGGTTCAGATCGAACATGATGTTCATGAGTGCCGGTCGGAGGTGGCTGAACCACATGAACTTTCGAACGTAGTCTTGGCGCTCTTCAGGATTCAAGGTATGCAGGATGTCCTTGGCGGTAGATTCAAATTGTAGTTCGGTTCTCTCAGGAAGGGGAGAGTTGACCAGATCGATAATGGCTGCTCGAGCGGCTTCTACCTGTTCGGCGGAAAATGCTTTCGCAACCGAGATGAAGCCCAACTCTTTGTATTGCTCGACCATCGCATCATTGATGTCGGCAAAGGTTTCAATGGGCTCTATGAGCGTGTCCGGTGCATACAAAGCCGAGTCGTAAGGCAAGGATGCAATCGAGTCGATGGTTTGCGCCATTGTTCGCCATTATATACCGGTAAATCAAAGTCGTCCTTTGTTCAGAGTTCCACTGATAAAAATAAGTACACTCCTGTTAGAACTATGAGGCCAGGCATCGAAACCGTCGCACAAGCCCACGAGATTCGATATGCCTACACCGAACGGATTGGTCCCTACTTTGAGGATGAAGGGGAAATTTTGGTTTCCCTCGCAAGTCATCATCCAGGCTGCAGGTTGATTGTTGTGCGATTAGACGATCCTGACGTCGTTCCTGCCGATCAATTGCGCAGCCGCTTTGGATTTGAGATTTCAGGAACGGACTCAATACCAGAAGGGCAGCACTTAGGGCGATTCGCGCCGGGAAAATTTGCCGTAATGGACATCGGTGGCAGCGAACCAGATCCCCAATCGCAATGGAAATTCCTTTACGAGGTTTGGCTACCGCACAGTGGAGAAAGCGTGCGCGGGTTGCCTGGGTTCGAACTGTATTCCACCGAAAGCGGGCCCAAACTGGCGCACCTCTGTGTCGCTTTGGCTTGAATTATGGAATACTAAGATTTAGCCGAGGAGCGCTGCGAATCGCAAGGATCCAGGCTCGGCTTACCTAACGGCGCTCATGATCAAGATTGGTCATGAGCGTTTTTTCGTTTCTGGCCGATCATATAGAAACGAACATGAATAACGTAATTTCAGAACTGAAAACTGACTTCCACGTCGCCGACCTCAGCCTTGCCGAGTGGGGCCGAAAAGAGATCAAGATTGCTGAGACCGAAATGCCGGGACTCATGGAGATTCGAAACGAGTACTCGGGTAAAAAGCCGTTGGCTGGCGCTCGTATCGCAGGCTCGCTTCACATGACGATCCAGACTGCGGTCCTCATCGAGACCTTAGTCGATCTCGGCGCGGACGTGCGCTGGGCAAGCTGCAATATCTTCTCGACACAAGACCATGCGGCGTCAGCGATCGCAGCCGCCAACGTACCAGTGTTCGCGTATAAGGGCGAGTCGCTGGAAGAGTACTGGGAGTACACCCATCGAATCATGGAGTGGAGCGATGGCGGTACGCCGAATATGATCCTCGACGATGGCGGCGACGCGACATTGCTGATCCTTTTGGGATCCGACGCGGAGAAGGACGCCAGCGTTCTCGACAATCCAACAAGTGAGGAAGAGACGATTCTCTATGCTTCAATCCGAAAGAAGCTGGCCACCGATCCGACTTTTTACAGCCGCATCAAGGCAAACATCAAGGGAGTCAGCGAAGAGACCACAACGGGCGTCAAGCGACTCTACAAGCTTCATGCGGAAGGGAAGTTGCCTTTCGCTTGCTTCAACGTGAATGACTCGGTCACCAAGTCGAAGTTCGATAACCTGTACGGCTGCCGAGAGTCGTTGGTCGATGGCATCAAGCGCGCCACCGACGTGATGATCGCGGGCAAAATCGCTCTGGTCTGCGGTTATGGCGACGTTGGAAAGGGGAGCGCCAGCGCCCTTCGAGCCCTTAGCGCCCAAGTCTGGGTCACGGAATGCGATCCGATCTGTGCTCTGCAGGCCGCGATGGAAGGCTACCGAGTGGTGACGATGGAATACGCCGCCGACAAGGCCGACATCTTTGTTTCGGCGACCGGGAACCGCGACGTCATCACCCACGACCACATGAAGGCGATGAAGAACAACGCGATCGTCTGCAATATTGGCCACTTCGATAACGAAATCGACGTTGCTGGACTGAAGCAGTACAAGTGGGAGAACATCAAGCCGCAAGTGGATCACATCATCTTCCCTGATGGCAAGCGAATCATCCTGCTTGCGGAGGGCCGTCTAATCAACCTTGGTTGTGGCACGGGGCATCCTTCTTATGTGATGAGCAGCAGCTTTGCCAACCAGGTTTTGGCGCAGATCGAATTGTTCATCGAAGCTGGAAAGTACGCTCCGGGCGTCTATGTGTTGCCAAAGCACCTGGACGAGAAGGTTGCGCGTTTACAGTTGAAGAAGCTTGGCGCTCAGCTCACAGAGCTTTCACCAACCCAAGCCTCGTATATTGGTGTCGAAGTGGATGGCCCCTACAAGCCGGATACGTATAGATACTAATCAGAGCACAGAGCACAGAGCACAGAGAACGGTGAACAGAGGGAACGTGAGCCTCTCCCTGTTCTCTGCTTTCTTGCTCACTGATCACTGAAAAAAGCGTGACAAGTGCGTGACAAGTGGGCCGGGGGCCCCGTTTAACGATTACAGTTAGACGGAAATCCGGTCCACTTCTATTTTTGTG
>CAMFIS010000078.1 GCA_945952345.1 uncultured Fimbriimonas sp. | reverse complement strand
CAAGAACACGGTCTTCGTGTACAAGAACTGGCAGGTTCAAGACAAGTTCGTCGACCTCGGTACCGACGCCAAGAGCATCACCGCTCTCAATGGCGCGATCGGCAACGTCGTCAAGTAAGTCGCATTCGCTTCATCACGAAACGCCTCGCACTTTGTGCGGGGCGTTTTTGCTTACTCAATGATGAAGATTCTGCCTGCTTCGACAAAGTTATTGCTGTAGCAACTTGACTTGCATAGGGCCTCAAGGCATGAATTGAGTTTGAGTAAGACTTTATGACGATCAAACCAAGTTTCCGCGATGCGATTGACTGCTGAAACTGCATGCTCTGATCGATTGTAACGAGGATCTTGAATTCATTTTGTTCGGCCTCCTCAAGTAGCTTTCCATTGGTTAATCCGCCCCACCCAAGAGTGCTGGTATGGACGACTTCGTGTCCAAATATCAATTTGCCGAAAGGTCTTGGAACGCAGTGATCGAGAAGCACTTTCACGATGCTTTATCGAGGCCAAGATTTAGCCTTATGAGCTTATCCTGGTAGTCCCTGACCGCCTGAATTTGATCATCGCTCACGTCAGGATAACCCTCGCGGAACTCCTCAAGCGTTACCCCATCGTGCAAGTTATCGAGCAAGATGGAAACCGGAATTCTGGTCCCGCAAAAGCACATCAGACCCGACATGACTTCGGGATCTTCGGTTAGCGTGCCTTTCAATTCTTCTGGAACCATACTCATATTCTACGCTTAACGCATTGAATCTTGATCCTTCGTATCATTTGAGATTTGGTCTTGCCGCCAACCACAGAAGTTCGTCGTCCAACTTCACCAACTCCGATCCAACGACGACGAACCCAGCCGCTTCGATCTCCGAAACAAAGTCGTTCCGATCGATGCAGTAGTTCATCGCGACGCCGTTCCGATACGTTGTCCGCGTCAAAGGGTCGTAGCCCAGCATCTCCCATCCCGCCGGATCGGGGTGGTTTACGATTGAGCTTGACAGAAACACTCCGCCCGGAGCGAGAACCCGGCGAGCCTCGGACAAGAAATGGCGACGATCATTGCCGTGGAAGAAGTGGAGGCAGTTCGCATCGATCACGACGTCGAAAGTTTCGTCAGGAAACGGCCAAGGCAACTTAAGGTCGGCGACGACGAACTCGGCCGCGACCCTTATCTCGGCAGCGAGCGATTGAGCCCATTCGATCGCGGTCGGCGAGAAATCCGCTCCCGTCACCTGCCATCCATCTCGGGCAAATTCCAAGCCAATATTGCCTCGACCACAGCCAAGCTCCAGCATCGAGCCGCCAGAATAACCAACCGCATCCAGCAACTCTCGGTACCGGACGACCGCCTCGCTGGTGGTTTCCGAATCGCTCCATCCGCCGCGATCGGATTGCGAAATCTGTCGATATCGAGCTTCGAAAAGAGGTTGCTGAGGATTCACGGCCACCTCCACTGTATCCCAACCAAAGGCTTGTCTCATGAGCGAAAGCAGTCCTATACTGGGGATATGTTCACCGCCGCTCTGGTCAGCCTCGCCATCGCCAATCATCAACCCGCCGATCACGTCCGATTCGTCGTGATGGGCGACGACCGGGTGGAAATGAGCACAAACGGACCGGACCGAGCCACCGACAACTACGACACCGGCATCAACGAGGGCGTGCTTGCGCCGATGTGGGATGCGGTTTTCAAAGAACCCGGACTCAATTTCGTCGTCTTTACCGGCGATCTCGTATCTGGCGAATCTCGCGCCAACACGCCGGCGAATCGCCTGGTGCGGAACAAGCTAGAGGTTCAACTGGCGGGTTGGACCAAGCTGCTGATGGCCCACCAGCCCTCGACGCCAATTCCCGTCTATCCCGTACGCGGCAACCACGAAATCGGTGTTCAAGGTCGGACACGCGACGACGCAAACAAGGCGTGGGACACCTTCTTCAAGGATCTGATGGAGAAGGAGAAAATCGCTCATCCTCCTACAAGTTCTTTCAGCTACGCGATCCGCGACTATCCGGGCGTTCTGATGCTGGGTATCGACACCTTCTCGCAAGGTAAGGAATTCCAGATCGACAACGAATGGGTCAAGTCCGAGATTGGCATCGCGCCGACCAAGCACGTCTTCCCCTTCCTCCACTCGATGTGCTTCTTTGCCGGCAACCACACCGATTACGTGGGTGGCAAAGCCGGCGCGACTCCAGCCGAGACGATGGTTGGCAACCGCAACGCGTTCCTCGACGTGCTGAAGGGCGCGAATTCGAAGTACATCTTTGCTGGACACGACCACTTCCTCACCGTCGTGGACGCCAAGTGGGATGGCTACACCGTGCGGCAAGTGGTTGGCGGAACCGCTGGCGCGCCATTCGTGAAGATTAAGCCGATCCCGGCGATGGAAGATAAGTTCGCGCTGACCAATCCAGTCGCGGTTGAAAATACGTACGGCTACGTCGTGGTGGATGTGGATGGCGACAAGGTGACGGTGACGTTTAAGTCGTTCGATCCGGCGACGGGGGCGACAACGGCGAAGGACATTTCGCTGGGGAATTAGTTTTGAGTCTTGAGTTATGAGCTGTGAGCAGCAGGTTGATCACACTTCTCGTAGCTTCTGGTTGCAAAGGATTCGACAACATACTGCCCTCCAACTTGGAGGGGAGTTTTATTCGCCAGCTACATCAGCGAGTACGGATCGACGTCGACCACCAGCTGGACACCTTTCTCTTCCACGTCGTCGATGGACAGCCCGACTTTGCTCAAGTCGAAGTCCAGCGGAGCTTTGACCAGCAGATGTCGCCGCCATCGATTGTTGAGTCGCTCGAGGACGCAATCGGTTGGACCTCGCACGTCCAGATCCTCGAAGGTCTGGAGTCGAGCCAGAATCCTTGCGCCTAGCCCGACGACCGCTGGTCGAGACTCGCCAGACATCACAATATTCACGAGCTTATGAGCCGGAGGATAGTGTGCCTCATGTCGTTCTTGAAGGCACTGGTGGAAGAACTCCAAATATTCGTGCCGCTGCGCGAGGACAATGGCGGGAGTGGTGGGATTGAAGGTCTGGATCACGACTTCCCCGGGCTTGCTGCCACGTCCGGCGCGGCCCGCAACTTGGCTCAGGAGCTGGAAGGTCCTCTCACTCGCGCGAAAGTCGGGGAGGTTGAGTGAGACGTCGGCGGCGATCACTCCGACGAGGGTCACATCGGGAAAGTCGAGTCCCTTGGCCACAAGCTGTGTCCCGACCAAAACGTTCGTTTCCCCGCTGCGGAAACCAGCGATGACCGCCTCCAACGCGCCCTTCTTCTGGGCGATGTCCCGGTCGAGGCGAGCAACCCGGGCATCGGGAAACTCGGCGGCGACTAACTCTTCCACCTTTTCGGTGCCGACGCCAAACGGCTTGATCTTCGTGCTCTCACACTTGGGACACACCACCGGCGCCGACTCGTAATAACCGCAGTGGTGACACTTCAACCGCTCGTCCCTGCGGTGGTAGCTGAGGGTGACTGCACAGCTGGGACACATCCATTGGTGGCCGCAGTCACGGCACATGAGAAAGGGCGAGTAGGCGCGGCGGTTGAGGAACAGAATCGCCTGATCGCCAGCGGTAAGAGTCGCTGCAAGTTTTTGCTGCAGCAGTGGACCAAACAATGAAGGTGAGCCGCCCCGATATCCTGCGCTGAGGTCTTCGATGAAGACTTTTGGCAACACGGCCGAAGCCGTACGATTGGGCAAAGTTAAGAGCGTTAACTTAGTGGGATCGGCAAGTTCTTCGTTGGCTTCCGCCTCGGCGAACGACTCGATGCTGGGCGTCGCCGAGCCAAGCACGACGGGGCACTTATGTCTTTGGGAGAGGAAGCGAGCGACGGTACGGGCGTGGTATCTCGGCAATTGCTCCTGCTTATATCCCGTCTCGTGTTCTTCGTCGAGGATGATGAGTCCGACGTTGGTGAGGGGAGCAAAGAGGGCGCTGCGGGGACCGAGGACGATGCTCGCCTCGCCATTGCGGACCTGCTGCCAATTCTGCAGACGCTCGATGGGGCTGAGTTCACTGTGGAGAATCGCGATCTTGGCGCCAAACCTTTCCCTGAGTTGGGCGATGGCTTGGGTGGCGAGGGCGATCTCTGGTACCAGATAGAGAACCTGTCGGCCATCGGCGAGGGCTTTGCCTGCCGCGCGAAGGAACACTTCGGTTTTGCCGCTGCCGGTGATCCCGAACAGCAAAAAGGGGGTCGGCGTCTTGCTCTCGATCGCGCTCGAAATTGCATCGATGGCAACCTTTTGGTGCGGATTGGGAGTCGGCGGCGCCTTGTGAATCGTGGCCGAGTCGGGCGTGACCTCCTCCAGCAGCTCGGCTTTGATAAGAGCCTTCACCGTTGTCTCGGTTACCCCGGCCATCGCCCGGATTTCGGCGCTGGAGAGGGCCGAACCGTCCGCTTCCTGAATCTGCATCACGGCCACCGCTTGGGCGGGCTTCTTCTTACCCTCGTTGTGCAAGAATTTCTCGATCTTAGCGGCGTCGGATACGAGACGATACACTGCCTCGGCGTTCTTCTTGGTTTGGGTTGGTTTCAGCCTCAGAGCCTGGGTCACGAGACCACCCTGCACGAGGGTCTTGAGAGCTTTAACCGTTCCGGGTTGCAGCGTTTCTTTGTCCTCGATCTCACCCTCCTGGGCGAGAATTTGTAGCACTTCGCGCTCTAGCGGCTTGAGATCGCTGGGAGATGGCTCGCCGGTAGCGGTCCAAAACTTGACGAGTCGATCGCGCACTCCCGGAGGAACGGCGGCCGTGAGAGCGGCAGGAATATCGCAGAGATATTCGTGGGAAACAAAGCGAACCGCCTCCATGATGGGAGTGGGAATCTGCAGTCCAGACACGGTTCCGGAGATACGTTTCAAATGGATGGGGTCGAAGCCGAGCGACTCTGAATCCACGTCCCGAAAACCGATGGCGTAGCCGAGGATTTGGCGATTGCCAAGGGGAGCGAGGACGGCATCTCCAACCTGGACCTCGGCGGAGGGCAGGTAGGAGTAAATGGCGTCCGCCCCGCCGGAGCGCGGGTCGAGTGCGATGTCGACGACTCGAAACTGCTCCATGGAAATCAGTTTACAGCCAGCAGTTTGTAGTTGGCAGTATCAAAGGATAACCAAAGGCATGTGAAAGCGTCCGAAGCACATGTGGGGAATTCTCGTCGCTTCGCTTTGCCTGTCTCAACAATCGGGAAATCCATTGGACAGGGTGCTGCCTGCCCACAAGTTCCATTGTTCGCTTCGCGCCGCATTGAGAGAACTTTGCGAAGAGGATCATCTGGGTTACGTTTTCGCTCCCGACGTCTTCGATGTGATCGAAGTGAATCTGCCAGAGCAAACGACGCGCGAAGATCTGGACGCGATTCTAAAGCCGGTGGGATGTAAATACACCTACCAGGATCGAACCATTCTTGTGCAACTCGACGCTCGTCGAACGAAAGAGCAGCCCATAAAGGAGGGTTTCGAATGCAGCGATGCCTGCTTGCCCCTCGCGCTGAAGGCAACCTTCGAAAGTGTGAGCGCGACTTACTCGATCTCAAGCGAGATCAAGAAGCGGGCGACCTGCCGAATCGATCCGGCGCGAGATAGGTTGGAACTCTTGCTTCAACCGATATTGAATTCCGTGGACGCCACCTACCGGTATGAGGGCGGGGTGTTTATGGTCCTTCCGAAAAAGCAGTAGTCGCGACTAAGAAGCTTCGGATCCGTTCGATTCATAATCTTCGGAGTGAAATTTGGTTCGGCGAAAAAGCTCACCATGCTGCCGCTAGCGCTGGCGACGTTCTGTCTCGTCAGCGGTGGACCGCATGGCCTCGAGCCAGTCATCGGGCAGTCGGGCATTGGGTTGGGCGTGCTGCTGATCCTCATCGCGCCGATCGTGTGGGCGTTGCCGATTTCGCTCATGACCGCCGAATTGAGCTCCGCGATTCCCGAAGAGGGAGGCTTCTATGTTTGGGTCAAGCGAGCGATGGGGCCGGGGCCGGGGTTCATGTGCGCCTGGCTGTCGTGGCTGTATAGCATCGTCGATGCCGCACTGTATCCGCTTCTGTTTGCGACCTACCTGAGCAAGTACATCGAGTCGGTGACGGGGCATCCGGTTGGTACGGCGGTGAAGGTTTTGGTCGGGATCGGGGTCATTCTTGCCATGACTGCGGTGAACATCAAGGGCATCGTCGCTGTGGGTCGCGCGGCGACGATTCTCACTGTTCTCATCATCTTTCCCTTCTTGCTGATGGTGGTGAAGTCAGGGTTGTCGATGCCGAGTTTCCAAGGCATACACCTGACCCCAAAAGCGCTCTCGGTTGGCCTCGCGGCCGTTTTGTGGAACTACACGGGTTGGGATAACCTCAGCACGGTGGCGGGCGAGGTTCACGATCCGCAGCGCAGCTTTCCTCGATCTTTGGCACTTTCCATTCCGCTCGTCACCTTGGTCTATCTGTTCCCCGTGTTGGCCGCGATTCGAGTCGCTCCGAACCCCGACGCCTGGTCCGAAGGGAGTTGGGCCGGGATTGCGGCGAAGGCGGCCGGTCCGACGATCGGGAGCTTCGTTCTTCTCGCCGCCCTTGCCGCGACTTCAGCCATGTTCGGATCGCAGATGCTAGCATCCTCGCGGATTCCCGCGGTGTTCGCAGAGAACGGCTACTTTCCGCGCGGCCTCGCGGCGGTGAACCCCAAGTGGGGCACGCCGGTCCGTTCGATCGTCCTATGCGCCGTCTTGTACGCTTGCTTCTCTTGGTTCAGCTTTACCGAGCTGATCACGGTGAACACGATTCTGTATGGGCTGAGCGTGGTGTTCGAGTTCGTGGCTTTGGCGCTGCTTCGAGAGAAAGAACCGGAACTCGTGCGCCCGTTTCGCGTCCCAGGAGGGATGCCCGTCGCGTGGTTACTCGGTCTGGCGCCGCTGGTGTTGGTCTTCGTCGTGACTGCGAGTTCGATCCAGGAAGACGGGTGGTTGAAACAGATGCCGACGGCGGTGGCGATTGGGCTAGGGTTCGTAGTGTATGCGATTGGAAATTCTCGTCGCATGGCAGCTTCGTTTCGCGGGCAAGATGCCCACGCCCCCAGGTAATACTTCGCCACAGTGGGAAGCCTGCGACCGTAACGTCGAGGCTCTTGCATTTAGCCGCAACGCCTCGCAGAACTCGTGTTTGAGGCATCACGAGGATCCCGGAGATATACTCAACCCCATGTCCGAATACACCATCCTGTTCCTGGGCGATGTCGTCGGACGTCCGGGCCGGAACGCAGTAAAAGAAAACCTGACCGCGCTCAAGCTCAAACACAACCCCCTGTTCACGATCATCAACGGGGAGAACTCGGCCGGCGGAGTCGGAATCACCAGCGCTATCGCCGAAGAATTTCTGGCCAACGGCGCCGACGCCATCACGCTCGGCAACCACGCCTTCAATAAGCGAGAGATCGAAGGGTATCTGGATTCGGGCAAGCCTATTGTCCGCCCCCATAACATGTCGCCCGGCGTACCCGGCAAGGGCCTGATCCAGATTCAAAAGCAAGGAATCCAGCTCGCGGTAATGAACCTGTGCGGACGAGTGATGATGGATCCGATGTACGGCGATCCATTCTCGACCTTCGACGCACTCACCGAAAACCTGCAGACTCCGCATCGGTTTCTCGACTTTCATTGCGAGGCGACGAGCGAGAAAATCGCGATGGGATACCACTGCGCCGGCAGGGCGACGGCGGTCGTTGGAACCCATACCCACGTCACGACCGCCGATGAAACTATTCTCTCGGGAGGAACCGCTTACATCACCGACGTTGGCATGTGTGGACCCATCAACAGTGTGCTGGGAATGGACCGCGACGTCATTCTTCGACGATTTCGTCACGGTTTGCCCGAGAAATTTGAAGTCGCGAACGAACCTGGTGTAATCTCTGGGGTGAAGATTTGCGTCGAAAAAGATACAGGACGAGCGAAATCTATTGAACGTTTTCGCGTCTAACGTTACAATCACGCTTGGAGAATCACTTTGAATACCATCCTATTAGCATCCCTTCTGTCCTTTGCGGCGCCGCAGGAAGGTAACACTCTTTACCGACCGGGCATTTCGCTGAAAGACCAGTCGATCTCCCTTCGAAGCTGGGGTAGCGGAATTTGCTCCGAAACCGAAGAAGATGCTTTCGAGGGAACCTCCTCGATTCGGGTCACGACCAAGAACCTCTTCCAGGGCGGAATCCTAACCTGGATCAGTCCAGTCGACCTTTCCAACCAATTTCCTGAGAAGTCCAACCTTCTCCGCATCACCTTCAAGACGCTTGGCGACACTGGTACGGCTGGAACCGGCGGCGGAGCTCCTTCTGGCCCCAGCGCGGGTGCAGCGGGTGGCGGCAAGAAGGGCGGTAGCGGCGGATTCTCCGGTGGCCTCGACGGCGGCCCTTCGGGCGGCGGAGCGGCAGGCGGCGGCAACCAAGGCGGCGGTAAACCCGGCGGCGGATTTGGCGCTCCTGGCGGCGGCTTTGGACCTGGTGGCCAGCGAGGCGGACCTGGCGGTGCTAGCGGCGGATTCGGTGCACCGGGTGGTGGCGCGGCTGGTGGCGGCTCGACGGCCGCATTCAGCGCGCTCAAGACGATGCGACTGATCATCACCACGACCGACGGCAAGAAGAGCGAAGCGCTGATTCCGGCTTCGACCACCGTAGGAGTCGAGCGAGGATGGAAACAAGCAGGCATCCCGCTGCAGGCCATCAAAGGCTTCGACAAAACGAACAAGATCATCAAGGACATCGCATTTAGCGGCGATGTTTCCACCGCGTTCTACCTGGGCGATATTCGCGTTATTTCCGATCGAACTCCGATCCGAGCTGAGCCCTCGTTCAAGTCGGCAGTTGCCAGCATCAACGACAGCCTGACGTTCTCGGCCACGGGTTACGGCGGCAGCAGCGTGCTTAAGTACAGCTGGGACTTCGACGACGCCGACGGTATCCAAGTCGACGCCGAGGGCCAGACTGTGACCTACCGATTCCGAACCGCCAGCAACGACCTGCGAAACCCGTCAACGATGCGACCCAACGGTGAGTTCACGATCACATTGACCGTCAGCGACTCGTACGGACTGAAGGACCCGTACGTAACCAAGATCAAAGTTAAGGTCAATCCTTAATTCCCAAAATCTGGCCGCCACGGATAAATTCTTCGTGGCGGCTTTTTTGCATCTTGCAGAAAGAACTGATTACTTAAGTCCTTGAACCAGTCCCATTCCACCGTTCTTTTCGAAATAGTTGGTCAAAATGGGTGCCGAATCAAGAAAATTGACGTTAGACTTAGAAATGGTGACTTCCGACGGAAGGAAGGCCCGTTGTAAACTGAAGTAACAGCATGATGAGAATTGCCGTATTTTCGAAGGAGCGTCTGTTCTTGGACGCGATCTCCGGTCTTTTGGACCGCAAGGGCAGCCTGCAGGTCGTCGCTCGTGAGACGACGGCTCAGGGACTGGTGTCCAGCGCGAAAGAGGCGAGCGCTCAATTGCTGATCGTCGATAGCCAAGAGTTGGATGTCGATGAAGTGCAATTCCTACTTGGCGCCCGCGCCGTCGGTGATTTCTTCCTCGCCATGATTGGCGACAAGGATCGAGAGAATCCGGACAAGACGGAAGTCGACGCCCGCATTTCCCGCTCGGCCAGCGCCGACGATCTGTTCCAATCCGTCTCGGCTTTCTCAACCAAGGTGAAGCCCGTTTCAGCTGGTCGCGAGGGCAAGCGAGCCTATCGCAAGGGTAATGCATTGACTCGACGCGAATATGAGGTTGCCGAGCTGGTGGCCAAAGGCATGTCGAACCGAACGATTTCTGAAGTCTCCGCCTTGCGTGAGCAGAGTGTGAAGAATTTGGTAAGCGTGATCATGCGAAAGCTGAAGTGCGAGAACCGCACGCAAGTCGCATTGAAGCTGATCAACGCAGAAGTCGAGCTGCCGAAGGAATAGGATTCAGGTCTCGGGATTTAGGCTTCAGTAAAGCCTTTATGGAGCGCAGGCATCTTGCCTGCATAATCTTTCGCCACCAACATCCAAGGGTAAAACTATCCAGTGCTGACCCGGATCATCACCGCAATCGTCCTCCTCGCGGTCGTCGTCGCGGCTTTGTTTCTGGATCCCACCGGCTGGGCGGTTCGGATCCTGGTTATCCTCATCGCATTCACCTCAGCCTATGAACTTGGTCGAATTCTGAAGCTCGGCGCGTCTACCGCCGGCGCAGTCACAGTGCTCTTCTTCGCCGTGAGCAAAACGTTGCCGGTAATACACCCCTTGGCTTGGCTCCTCATTTCGATCATTGGCGTCGGACTGTATGCGCTATCCACGCGGGCGAAGAGTGATTTTTGGAAATTCGGTTTTTCGGCGTTTTGGATTGGTGGGACCCTCATTCCTTTCTATATCCTCGCCGCGACCAAATCTCCCGGGTATTGGCCGCTGATCATGACCGCCGCGATCCCGATATGGTGCGGCGACACTGCCGCCATCTTCGTCGGCAAAGCGTTTGGCAAGCATAAGATGGCCCCTGATATTTCTCCAAAGAAGACGTGGGAGGGTGCCGCTGGTAACTTCCTCGCCTGCGTTGCCGCCGCGATGGTGTTAGGAGCCATCTTTCACTATCCATTGCTCGCGATGGCTTTGCTCGGCCTCAACTGCGGCGTCCTGGGCCAGGCCGGCGACCTCTTCGAGAGTTGGCTGAAGCGCAAGGCGGACATGAAGGATAGCGGCAATATTCTTCCTGGACACGGCGGCGTGCTCGACCGAATCGATAGTCTCATGGCCACCGCGCCGATCTCGCTAATGATTCTGCAACTGATGGTTCCGGCGATCAGTAAGTAACCCCTGGGAGTAGTGGGCATCCTGCCCAACTGCGTAGGTGGGTCTCCAAGAATGCCTTGCTAGGAAGGCTGCCTCAACTCCCATGAACTCCAACAAATTTCCAAATTCCCATGAGGCAGGGGTTGAGGCTAAAGAAGTCACCAGACGGGCCACCAAACTCACTCG
The DNA here is from genome assembly GCA_945952345.1 of uncultured Fimbriimonas sp. Taxonomy (GTDB): domain Bacteria; phylum Armatimonadota; class Fimbriimonadia; order Fimbriimonadales; family Fimbriimonadaceae; genus Fimbriimonas. The sequence goes on along the minus strand of CAMFIS010000078.1, from coordinate 4,417 downwards.
GTTGACACATCGACCCATTAAGGCTGATAGAATGAACCTAAAGTGGAACGAGGGTCGGTGGCGTATCGGTTGGTGCTCGTGCGGCGGTCCGTAGCAAGCGATGAGGTGCTGCCGTCATGATGGCGCCGAATCCGCACTGGTGGGCTCAAGAGGCCGAGAAGTTCACCTACTCATCTCGAAAGGCACGGTTCAATTGGCAGCTCCATTTTCTTTCTCTTGCTTGCCTTTTCGTTGACACGATGATTCGGCACAATAGTAAGCTGCCGGGACCGTTCTTCCTGCTCGCTATTTTCTTTTGGATTTGTCAGTTTCCAGGCATTCTGGAATTGGGCAACCACTCAAACCAAAGACTCGAAACCCGCTTTAACCACCTGACGGTCTTCCGCGGGACCGACGTACTTGAGCATGAAGATATGCGAGACATTATTTCGCTCGAACCGGTTTTCAATGCACGCAGCGGCAAGCTGAAATATCACATCGCGAGTTTCCCGACTGGCCATCAAATCAAGATATTCGCAAACCTAGACCGGCACGACGAACTTATCGCCAAGCTGCAGTCCTACCTCCCGTCGGCATCGTAGGGTAAACAAGAACCTCGTGCCGATTATCGAAGCCACCCACCTGTGCAAGACCTACACCACCACTAAGCGTGGCAAGGGCTTTGGCGGCGCGATCAAGAGCCTGGTGAACCCAGAAAAGACCGAGGTGCAGGCCGTCAACGACGTCAACCTCAGCATCGAAGCAGGCGAGATCGTGGGCTTCCTTGGCCCAAACGGCGCGGGCAAGACGACGACTTTGAAGATGCTGACGGGCATCCTGTATCCAACGTCGGGCTCGTGTTCGGTTTTGGGTTATAAGCCGACCGACCGCAAGCCGGAGATGCTGCGCCAGCTCTCGCTCGTGATGGGCAACAAGCAGCAGCTGTGGTGGGATCTGCCCGCGATGGACTCCTTCCTCGTCTTCAAGGAGCTGTATGAGGTCCCGGAGGCGCTGTTCAAGTCGCGATTGGATCAATTGCTTGAGGCTCTTCAGATTACAGACAAGATCGATACGCAAGTCAGAAGGTTGTCCCTAGGCGAAAGGATGAAGTGCGAGCTCGTGGCAGCGCTTCTGTATGCACCTAAGGTGATCTTCCTCGACGAACCGACGCTCGGCTTGGATGTCGTGAGCCAGAAGCGTATACGGGAGTTCCTGCAGGAACTGCACGAGCAGGATGGGTCGACGATTTTGTTGACCAGCCACTACATGCAGGACGTTCAGGAGCTGTGCCAGCGGGTCGTGATCATCGACCATGGCACGGTAGTGTATGAGGGGTCGCTAGAACATTTGGCGTCGATGGACTCTGGCGAGAGCCAAATTCAGCTTCAATTCGATCACGATGCTTCGTCGGAAGCACTGGCTAAGTTCGGAAATGTGTCGGCAGTGGAGGGCAATACCGCGACGCTAACGGTAGCTCGTGACCAAGTTCCGGCCGCGCTATCCGGGATTCTTAGTGCTTTCCAGGTTCAAACGCTGTCGGTGGAGGAGCCTCCGCTTGAGGACGTCATTCGGCGCCTGTTTTTGGACCATCAGAAGAAGTAGGGCGTGCGCACTTCGAAAGGTTCGACTCTCCCGGTTCACGCGTGCCTCGCTTACCGACCTCTCTTCTCCACACGAAACGTGCCTTTGTGGCACCCTTTCCCGCGGACCCTTGAGAGGTATGGCCCTTCGGACTTCACCTCACAGATTGTAAACCTGCCCTAATATTTCAAACCGATCCGGAGGATCACAGCTCGTAGCCAGGGTGTCGCAGCGAGCCTGCGAGCGAAGACCCCTGGATAGAATGCGAAACCGCCAAAGTCCGAGGAGCGAAGCGACCCCGCCGATAGGCGGCATTAATTTTCCGGGCTGCCGTGTTAGCCCAACCACCGAGCTTTTCCAAGCCAGCTAGCCCTTGACGAACCGGGGGATAGCGCACTACTCCCCCTCGTTACCCGCCTTCGACACTTTCCGACGTCGCTTTCTTTGTCGGAACTTCAGCTTCCCGTCCACGAAGTAGTGATCGACCATCTCCCGATACCGCAAATAGCTCGGCTCGTCCCACTCCTGCAATCCCTCAAAAACTCCGTTGTTTACAAAAGTTACGAGTTCATCGCCGCGCAGCATCCATTGGTAGTACTGGCGGTCGCCGTGGGCATACGGACCATAGATCTGGCTGCCGGGAAGGAGCTCGGAGAGCCTCAGCAACAAGGCGTGGTGGGAGACGTGCATGCGCACCGTGACCTGCGGGGTGCGACCGTCTCCACCAAAGCTTCCCTGCCCGACGAAAAAGCCGAGCAGAAAGCCTTTATCAACCTGTTTCATGTTTCACTGGACATTATAACGTGAAACAGTTTACGATTGGAGCAGGTTTCGTCGCGCCTCTAACTTCTCGATTCTCTGCTTAAGTTCCTCGAGAAGATTGCGATCGCGTTCGATGATTTCCGGATTGGCACGCTCGACAAATTGGGGGTTGCCCAATCGGTTCGATAAGCCTTCCGCATCCTTGGTCGACTTGGCGATATCCCGCTCGATACCTTCCAGAACCTTGGCGAGATCGATGAGTCCTTCAACCGCGATATGGAAGTCGATTCCACTCGCTGTCGCCGAGACAAATCGGCCTTCTGGCTTCCCTGGCTTGAGAGACTTAACCCACGCTTGCGAGGCGACGATCGGCTCGTTCCCCTTCAAGTTGCCCTCGAAATAAACCTCATCGATGGTTTGCATTGGCTTGAGGTCGATCTCGGCACGAAGCGCACGAAGCGCACGCGTCGCTGCAAAAACGCCTTCGATCTCCTGTTCGGCTTCGTTATGGCTCAACTCTGCGCCAAGCTTCGGCCACTCCGTTTCCATGAGGAATGATGCCTTTCCTTGGATTGGCAAGTAGGCATAGAGCTCCTCGGTGATGAACGGCATGATCGGATGCAGCATCTTCAGGAATGCTTCAAACGCGGTGAGGAGAACCCATTGAGGTGTCTGCTTCTGCTCAGCGTTCTGCAGTCGGGACTTCGAAATCTCAATGTACCAGTCGCATACCTCGCTCCAGAAGAAGCGGTAAAGCGCCTGGCATGCCGCCTGCAGATCGAACCTTTCGTACGCCGATTTGACTTCTTTTTCCGTCTGAACAAGGCGGCTAAGGAGCCACTTATCCACCGTTTCCAGGTTCGCCGGCTGGCTTGGAACCTGGTCGACGTTCATCAAAACGAAACGTGTTGCGTTCCAAATCTTGTTGCAGAAATTGCGTGCATCTTCGGTCTTCTTCTCACTATAGCGGATGTCCTGATTCTCGCCCGTTTGGCTGAGCAGCGTCCATCGCAGAGCATCGGCGCCGAGGGAATTGATCACATCCATCGGATCGATGCCAGTACCGAGCGACTTCGACATACGTCTTCCATCCTCACGAAGCACCGTCGCGTAGATCATGACGTCGCTAAACGGCTTCTCGCCGACCAGGTCATAGCCCATCATCAGCATGCGAGCAACCCAGAGGTTGATGATGTTTCGGTCCGTCACCAGCGCGTTGGTGGGATAGAACATCTCCATATCGGGCGTCTTATCTGGCCAACCGAGCGTTACAAACGGCCACATTCCCGAGCTGAACCACGTGTCGAGCACATCGTCGTCCTGCCGCACGATCTTCTTATCGCCGGCTTGTGCTTGCGCTTCTTCCCAGTTGAGGGCGACAAAGCACTCCCCTTCTTCAGTGTAGAACGCGGGAACACGGTGGCCCCACCAAAGTTGACGGGAGATGTTCCAGTCGCGAATGGATTCCATCCACGCGAGGAAGATGTCCTTATAGCGGGCGGGAGTGAACTTCACTTCACCCTTGTGAACCGCGTCGATGACCGGTTTCGCGAGCTCGCTCTGGCGTGCGAACCACTGTTCGCTCAGCAAAGGCTCGATCACTTCACCACTGCGATCGGAGATGATGATGGGGATTTCGTGGTCCTTAATCTCCACCAAAACTCCAGCCGCTTCAAGGTCGGCAACGATTTGCTTGCGCGCTTCGTACCGGTCCATGCCTTCGTACTTTTCGATTGCGGCCGCGGTTTCTGGTTCAAATTCACGGTTCCACTCGGCCGAAATGCGGGCATCCATGTCGAGCGCAACCGGCATTGCGAGGCTGTGGCGAACGCCAACTTCGAAGTCATTTGGGTCATGAGCGGGCGTGATCTTCACCGCGCCGGTGCCGAATTCTGGATCCGGATACAGGTCGGCCACGAGTGGGATCTCTCGTCCGACGAGAGGAAGGCGAAGCGTCTTTCCGATCTTGCCTTCGTATCGCTTGTCGGACGGATGCACGGCAACCGCGATGTCGGCGAGCATCGTTTCCGGCCTCGTTGTCGCAATGATGACCGAACCCGAGCCATCCGAAAAGTCATAGCGGATGTGATAGAGA
>CAMFIS010000077.1 GCA_945952345.1 uncultured Fimbriimonas sp. | reverse complement strand
GGACCAAGTCTATCGTGACTTCTTTCGTTGTTTCCATGTTCATGTTTTTCGCGGTCGCCACGTACGGACCAGCGCCAACAGTCCACCTCCTAAAGCCAAGGTCGTCGTCGGCTCCGGAACCAATTGCAGGCTCACCGGACCGTTCAGCCCACTCGCCACGAAGGAACTCTGGAAGGCTCCCGTCGCGCCGTCGTACTTCAGCACGCGGTTGTTGCGCCAACTCGAAATGTACATCGAGCTGCCGGCAAACACCATGCCCGTCGCGCCATTGAGCCCGCCCGAGCCGCTGCTCACGAACGTATCCAGGAATGCGCCGGTCGTTCCGTCATATCTCAGGACGCTATTGCCATTGTCGCTGGTTACATACACCTTGCCGTCGCGCCACAAGATCTGCCTCGGCTGCGTCAATCCACCCCGCCCGGCGGGAATAAATTTGTCGATGAACGCTCCGGTCGAACCGTTGTAGCGCAGCACGTCGCCCGAGTTGAAACTCGGCACGTACAGGTTGCCGTCCGGCCCCATCGTCACACCGAGATCCGGACCACTCAACCCTCCGCTTCCCGCCGCTACGAACGTTCCGAGGAATGACCCTGACGGCGAATACTGCGTCACCGAATTGGTATCGAACTGGGCGACGAAAGCCCGACCGGCGGGATCGAAAGTGATCCCCGTCGGGCTCGTCGCGGTCGCGAACCTCCCAAGCCACGTCCCGGCGCCGTCAAACTTCTCCACCGATCCGGTCAGCTCGCTGCACACGTACACGCTGCCATCCGGCCCGATCTTCATGCCAAGCGTGCCGTCCAGCTTGCCCGTTCCCACCGTCCCCAGCAGCGTCCCCGACGTCAGATCATATCGCTGAACGTTGTCGCCAAAGTAACTGCCTACCCATAGTTCGTCGGCGTGGGCCGCGAATGGAAGCGCAATGAGCGCCCCAGAAAGAATCCAATGCTTTCTCATAAGCTTTCTCCGACATCCAGTTTCAAAGATCGCCGCTTCAGAAATCTGACCGTTTGTGCGATTCTTCTTTTGCTCCCTTCTGTCGGATGGGACTGCCTCGACACAGAAATCGCCTATAGTGTTTCTATGCGCCCCAAAGCCATCATCCTTGGACTCATCTGCCTAGCAGGATGTGGAAACCCACCGGCGCCAATCCCTGCCGCTCCGACCGGGTTCGACCTCTACGCGTTCCAAGATCAAACGGGGAAAATATTCGTCGTTCCGATACCCAAAGACCTTGAGCAAGTCGCATCCCGAACCCACGACGAGTACTTCTTCAATGGCAAACATGGCGAAACGCTCTCCATCGCACCCGTCTCGAACCTATCTTCGAACGAGCTCGAAACCGCGCAAGCTTTCATCAAGAGCATGGGCGAGAAAGATGCTATCCGAACAACCGATGGAAGCACAGCCGTCGCAGATTTTCGAGTCGTTAAATCGAGTACCGGAATGGTTCAAAAAGGAGTTGGGATGTGGCTTCGGGATTCTTCTTCGGTTGCAATCGACTATCGAACTCTGACCAACAAGACGGACGTCGAATCGGCAATCAAATCAATGGTGAAGGGCATCTACTATGACGACCACGCCCAGTCGATCGAGAAGCTGAAAGAACTCGCGAAGTCCGACGTCAAAGTCGCCACCAAGCGCTAAAGTTCGAATACTCCCAAAATCTGCCGGTCCAACCAGACCACCACAAACGAATACACCATCGTGGAGTCACACCAAGCCCAAGAAACGATTCCCCTGGACCTTCGTGCCATGCCGAAAGAACGCAAGCCGGACCGCTCGCTCGAAACGCTCTTCGCCGAGCACTTCGATGCGATCTTCCAGTTCGCCGCCCGACGCATCGGCAACCCCGAAGAGGCCAAGGATATCGCCGCCGAAACCTTCGCCGCCGCCACCCTCAAACGGTGCCCCCGCGGCGTCGCCCCCCGATGCTGGCTCTACGGAATCGCCCGTCGCAAGCTCGCCGATGCCTACCGCAAACGGCGACGACACGAACCCCTCGACCCCAACCTCGCCGACCGCGGCAACTTCGCCGAAGCGGTCGCCCTCCGAAGGTCGATCGAGGCACTGCCTCAAAATCAGCGCGACGCATTCCTGCTCCAAGCCCTCGAAGAGCTTTCCGTCGAGGAGATCGCCCAGATCATGGGCCGCTCCCGAACCAGCGTGAAAGCCCTCCTCCAACGCGCCAAGGACACCCTGCGCAAGGACCACCAGGACTAAACCATGAACGATATTCAACAAGCATTTCCGACCGTCGATCTCGACGAATCAGGTCGAGCCCAAGCCCTCGAACGCACGACTCAGAGGACCCGCCAAGTCCAGGCCAAGCGAACTCGCAAGCGAGCCATCCTCGGCACCCTCGCAGTCGGACTCCTCACCACCGCAACCGTCGCCGTCGGCCCAACCGCCTACGCCGGATACAAGATCCACCAAATGACGTCGTCCGTCGATGACTGCAAAACCGCGGTCATGACCAGCTACCAACTTGGTAAAGACGGAAAAACGACCGCGGAAGGCAAGATCGTGTACGCCGAAGGCAAATGGAACATCGACCAAAACGGTCGAATTCAGATCTACAAGGATCGAGTCCTATGGTCGTACGAGCCCAAGAGCCACCGAGCGCTCCGGCGAACCAAACCTGAAGGTCCGTTCTCATACAACCCTTCCGGATTTAGCCTGAGCGCCATGGTTCACGACATCAACATTTCCGCGATGATGAATGGCACAACGCGCGTGGAGAGCCGAAATGATAACGGTCGACCCGCCGAGGTTCTGATCGTGGAGCAGCGAGATCACACCATCCGCAGCGTCGTTTATGCTGACCCCAAAAACCATATGCCCTACCGCATGACCAGTGAAACCGCCAATGGCGACGGCTGGGATATTCGCAGCACCTCGACCTTTGAGTTCAACACCAAAGTCGACGACTCCCTCTTCTCCACCAAGTTCCCCACCGGAACCACGGTCATCGACCTTGACAATCTCCGGCAAGAATGGGCAGAAAAACTGGAATCCAAAATTGCGACGATCTCGGCTCCCCATCGCACGATCGAGATCCGCGATTGGTTCGTTAACGCTAGGGGTCACGTGTTCGTCCTCTTCACCGATGGCCAAACCAACGCTGAATTCGATGCCGAAGCATTCCGAAAAGGACCGCCAAGAGAGGACTATCGGCGAGGAACTCAGATCGAACTCGAGGATGCCAACGGAGCCAAGTACTTCCGATCAGACCACTTCCAACCCTACATCAATGCCGTCAACGGAAATGCAAATCCCTACATCGCGCTGAAGGACGGGCAAGTACTACAAGGCGCGTGGCTGGTTCCTGCGAAGCCCGCGCCCTGGAAGCCAACTTCGTTCAAGATCAATGCGCGGATTCCTATCGATCCATATCGCGACGAAGTAACAGGCTCCTGGACGCTGAAGGTCGATCAACCGGACCGTGCACTCACCCCTGCCTGGGCTGACCTCTGCGCGATGGGACCGAGAAATGATCAGGACATTCTAAAAGAAGAAACCGAAGTCCACATGGTGCCCGACATGATTCCACCCAATGCCAAGCCCGACAAGCAGGGCCGGATCACGATTACCAAGCACTACGGTCGCTAACTGTGAATCTGGGTGTAGCAATGCCCAGGCGACAGTCTGAGCATGGAAATCCGAACTAACGACTCGGCGCATTCACTGTCGGCGGGGGAGCATTCCCCGCCGGCAGATCGGGCATATCGAATGCCGAGACGATCAACGTCGCGAACGTGCCAAACGCGATGATCACCAGATATAACCCGCTAAACAGGAACCACTTCGCCAGAGTCTTCGGCCAACTCTGCCCGTAATTCCGCTTCATCGCGAAAGGCAGATACAACATGCACCACAAGAAGGCAATTCCGGTCACGAGCCGCAACGGGATCAGCGCTGCAACCCCTACCACCAGAAACACGAACGAGTAGAAGTGCAGCGTGAAGACAAGATGCTCCACATAGTAGCGCTTACGACGCACATACAGCAGCCAAAACACACACGCCACCACCGGCATCAGCACGAAGTTCATCGTCGGGACCCGGTTCATGAACTTCTCAGAGATCACCTTCGGATCGATATCCTGCGGACGTCCGAGCTTCCGCTTCAGCAGATCGTCCACCGCCGTATCACCCTTGGCACGAACCGGTGTCGGCTTATTCGAAGAGGTCAAGTGAACCTTGAAATCGTTCTCCTTGGGCGAAATGTAATGCGACTTGATACCGATCGCCAGGAAGCACAGCGCGCTCAGCGTGATGTAAAGCTTTAGCGGCGAGATGTAGCTCACGCGCTTGCCCGCCGTCCACTCTTGCGTCAGGAATCCCGGTTTGCGCAACAACGGCGTCAGCGTCCGGACCAGCTTCGAATCGAACCGGAAGAACTCCTCCAGAAATTCCTGAATGAACTGCCAAAGTCCATGGTTATGACTCGTGTTGTGCTGGCCGCATTCGGGGCAATACTTGGTCGAAATGACCGCCCCGCAGTTGAGACATGGCCGTGGCTCGAGGGTTTCGGACATGTCTTTCCGTATCATATCCCAGGACAACCGGTCCAGTAATGCAACCAGATTCGACAATCGGCGTAAAATCCTTACACAGCATCCATGCTATTCGGCAACAAGGCAGAGCAATATCCGCATCTCATCGCCTACCTCCGAGAGACCGAGCGGCTTGATTTCTTCCGCGAGTTCAATCAGAGGTGGAGCGTTATCATGTCAGTGGCCGTCCTTGCTCCGTTCTGCATCGGCGTCCTGACTGGAGTGCAATTCTTTGGCGTTGTCCTTGTGACCGCAGCTTGCGCAGGCATGGCGAATTACATTCGCCGACAGAAGAAGGCTGAACTCTTCACACCTGAATTGGAGTCGCGACTTGAGGCTCAGCGGTTGTTTGGCTCCATGCGCCGCATGCTTGCCCTCAATCGTCTCCACCGGGACCTTAGCGAAGCCACTCTCTCCTTGCTCAACGAGATATCCCGGAGCCGCATCGAAATCAAACAGCTCTTGGAAAATGCCTATTGGAAGCAGCCGACACTGCCTTCAACATACGCACAGCTCCGTGACCAAGCTAGCGCCGCCTGCGACCAGGCGATGTATGACGCGGTCATGCAATTCAAGATGATCATCCCGACCGAGATCGAGAGCCGCCGTCCTGGGGACTATGTGAACGAAGCGCTGGAAACGATCCTGAAGTCTCCCAAGCAAGCTTATCCTGGTGGCGAGATCGGCTTCGACGCCGCCTTCCGGATCGCCGATAAACTGCAGCAACTCCGCAACGAGATCGACGCCATGACCTCACGAGGCGAATCCGAGAATATCGTCTCACCCACCGATATCCCCGGCGGCCTCCTCGACCTCACGATGTCCGAAATCCGCACCATACGCCAAGCGGAAGACGAACTGCGGCAAGGACTCTAAGACTTTTGGGGGTGGTGGGCATCTTGCCCACCTGCGGGCTGGAAGCCCACAACTCCAAAATAGCCGCCGTCAAAATCCACAACCGAACCCAAGAATCAAAAAACCACGTCTGCTGAACAGCACGGTGCTTCTCTGGATAGAGAAGCCAGTGCAATGGTGAGGTTTGCGAACCTTCAAACCGGATGAGTCTATCCTTGACGAACACCGACAGCTAAAGGTCCAAAACCGAACCCAAACAGGTCACACCCTCGACAGCTTCTCGCGCCACCCCACTCAGCACCAACACCGTATCGCACCCCGCCGCGCGACCACATTCGATATCTGTGTCCACCCGGTCGCCAACCACCAGCGTCTCCAACGGCGAAACTCCAAGACGTCCCAACGCCGACGTCAACATGTCCGGCGCGGGCTTCCCAACCACGACCGGAGTAACCCCGCTGCACGCCTGCAGGGCCGCCACGATCGAACCTGATCCCGGGCAAATCCGTCCGCCTTCGAGCGGATACGTTAGATCCGCATTGCACGCCACATACACGCCCGACTGCAGAGCTGCCTGCATCGCGGAGTCAAGCAGCGCATACGACAATGCATCCCGACATATTCCTGACACTAATGCATCTGCCGAAGCATCCGATGGGCGCACCAAATCCGAGTCCGGAGCGTTCACCACTTCAAAGCCCTGCGACCGAAGCGTCGCCACCAACCCGGGCTCGCCCACCACGAACAGGCGCCTTAATTCGCGAGCAGAGCAATAATCCGCTGCGGCCAAAGCACTTGTCACCACCTGTGACTCCCCCGCCGGAAAGCCCATTTTCGTCAGCTTTGAAACATATTCCGCCTGGGTGAGCCCCGAATTATTCGTCACGTACAGAACCTGTGCCCCACGTTCTACCAGCGATTGAACCTTCGAAACCGCCCCTGGAACCGGCTCCTGACCACGATACAAGGTCCCGTCCAAATCGAAGGCATAGCAGGAATAGAAACGCACGTCCTATTTTAGTCGTAGTAACTTTCAAATATTTCTGAAATTTCTAGGATTTCAGGAGTTCGTGCGGTATAAAGAACAAGGAGATGATCGAGTTGAGGCAATCCACGCCACTCTGGGAAACCGAGGGCGAACAAAAGCGAGAGGCAGTACAAAGCCTCTTTGCCAGGATCGCAAGCGACTACGATCGAGCCAATCGACTCCTGAGCTTTAACCGAGACCGGTCGTGGCGAAACCTCGCCGTCCAAAAGCTTAATCTCCAACCCGGCGACCGAGCCCTCGATCTTTGCTGCGGAACCGGCGACTTCTTACTCCCGTTACGTCAAGCAGTCGGAACCTCTGGTAACCTCACCGGACTCGACTTCTGCGAGCCCATGCTGCGGCAAGCTTCAGCAAAAGATGAAAGTTCGCACCTCGTGCTCGGAGACGCAACCAATCTTCCCTTCCAAGCGGAAGAGTTTCACGCCATCACCATCGGCTGGGGAATTCGAAATGTCCCCAACATCGACCAAGCTCATCAAGAAGCCTTTCGGGTCCTCAAGCGGGGCGGTCGATTCGTCTCGCTCGATTGCGCCGAACCACGCAATAGCATCATTCGCGTCACCACCCGCTTCGGCAGGAGCGCCCTTACCAAACTCCTAGGCTCCGCATTCCACGCGCGCCAAGAGTACAGCTACCTCGACGAAAGCAGCAAGCGTTTCCGATCCCGCGAAGAACTGGCCGACTCCATGCGCGCCGCCGGCTTCACCTCCGTTCAATTTCAAGACCTTATGCTTGGCAATATCTGCATCCACTGGGGAACCAAACCGTGACCGCTTCCACTCTATCCATCCTCAACAATCCCGAAATCCGGGCCCAACTCCTGCACCGCGTCTCGCAAGAGGTCGCAGATATCGAGCAGGTCATCCGCGAAAGCACGGACTCTCCGGTCGAGACCATTCGCAATGTCTCCAAGCAAATCCTTGAAGCCGGCGGCAAGCGCATTCGTCCCGCCTTCGTCATCCTCAGCGGCAAAGTCGTGAATCCAGATGCCGACATGGTCCGCCTTCGTCGGCTGGGCGCCGCGATGGAGATCATTCACATGGCGACCCTCGTCCACGATGACGTCATCGACTCGGCCAATATGCGCCGAGGACGTCCCACCGCCGCCGCTACCTTCGGCAACACCACCGCCATCATGTCGGGCGACGTCTTCCTCGCCAAAGCCATGTCGCTCCTCGCCAGCGATGCCGATGTCGAAGTCTTTCGCACTGTTAGCGAAGCCGTGTGCGAGATCGCCGAAGGCGAAGTGATCGAGCTCGAAGCTCGCGGAGATTTCGACCTGGACGCTGAAAAGCACCTCGAAATCCTCCGCATGAAGACGGCTTCGTTCATCCGCTGCTGCTGCGAAATCGGAGCCATCGTCGGCGGCGCAAACAAGCAGGAACGCGAAGCTCTTTCCCTCTTTGGCCACCACACCGGCATGGCATTCCAAATTGCCGACGACCTCCTCGATTACAGAGGAGATAAGGTGAAGACCGGCAAGCCGATCGCAACCGACTTTCGCGATGGCCAGGCCACGCTCCCCCTCATCTACCTCCGAAATAAGCTCAGCGAAGCCGAGAGCCACATCGCTCGACGAAGATTTGGTGGCACAGTGAACGACGACGAGATTCGAATGATCTGCGATTGGATGGACACGCGGGGCGCATTCGCCAAGGCCGAAGACCTGGCCAACCACCACATCTCGACCGCCCACGAGAAACTGGATTCTTTCGAGGATGGACTAGCGCGCGACATGCTCCACGCCGTCGCCGACTACGTCCTCGCCCGCCAGTCGTAATTCACTCTTTGCTAGAAGCTCGTGGCTAACGGCCGGTGGCTAAGTTACTTCCTCATCATTACGACGCTGGCATAACGCCGAAAGCCTAGTCGCTCGTACCAGGGGACCAGCGAATCTGAGCACTGCAAGGTCGCCATCAAACCGCGAGAAGCCGCAATCCCAACCAACGATCGAACGAGATCGGAGCCGAGCCCCTTATGCCGAAAATCGGGTGCGACGGCAATATTGTAAAGCCCCATCATCGACCCCACCTGCACCGTCATCGCTCCTCCAATCGCGCCACCTTTCCCTGAAAGGCGAATCAATTCGCAGGACCTCGCCTCGGCCGCCAACGCGGCGATGCCTTCGCAAAATGATGGATTCGACGTCGTGAAGAACTGCCGCGCCAGGAACAACATATGCTCGTAGCGCGACAAAGTGGAAGTGACGGACTCCAAGTCCAAGTCAATCCCGCGCTCAGGATTCCTTGAGAACATCAAGTTGAGTGTGTGGCCTGTAAAGTAGCCCGCTTTGTTCATCATCTCGACCACCGACGCCGTTTGGTCCGTTGGCAAAACATACGCCGAATGTCCCATCCGCGAAGCTAGCCGCCCCACCGAATTGGCGTTGGGTCTCACTACCACCGAAAAATTTGCCGCCGGATGGACGGTTTCGGAAAGGCACCCAATGATGCCATCGTCTTCGTAGCGGGTAAAGCCGTCGGCCGCGCGCGCCAACGCAAAGTATGTCTCAACCATGTTGAGGCAGCACTGCTCAATAATTTCGCGATCCGTTAAAGGACGATGCTCCAAAAGAAACCAAACCCAGTTCGACGGTTCGAAACGCCCACGCCGACATTCAGACCACTGATGAGGTCTGTACCAACCCAGAGTACCGGATTCTTTGGGGTGAGCAAAAAGCTGGCGTAGGACTTCCCTTTCTTGTCGAACTTCACCAAATCGAAGCCGGTCGCAATGTTTGCCTCGAAGGGAGCTTGCAGGGTCAATCCAACTCGAACAGTCGGGGTCACGATCGTTTTTGGCGGGTCGTAAATCTTGTTCTGAGAGATTCGCTCGAAGTAATTTCCAATCTCTCTCAGCAACTTTTCCTGCACAAAAACACCACCGTAATGCCCCGAATCGATCTCGAGCACCTTTGCACTTGGGAGTGCGCGGATCAGCTCTTCCGAGGACTCTTGCGGCACCACCGAGTCGTATCGAGCGCGGACCAAAAACACTTGCCCGGGCCGATCTGGCTTCAGGTAGTGAGCCGGTTCGACGGACTCCAAAGCGCGAGAAAGCTTCGCCTCCGTAAAGCCTTTCGCTCGAAGTTCTTCGCGGATCTGGGGTAGCAGCGATGAATTCCAAATGATCTTCGCCAGATTTAGCCCGCCAAGCATGAACGCAGCATTCGGAATGCGGTCATCCACCGCGTAAGCCAATGAAGACACGATCGCCCCGAGGCTGGTTCCGTAGATTCCAATTATCGGACCACATTCAGACTTCGACTGCAAGAAGTCGATGGAGCGGCGAACGTCCATCACGGATTGGGTCATAACCGCCTTTAGCTTTTCTGGATCGGCCTGGATCGCCATCGCCCCTGAAACCGCGCCCTTGGGCGTGCGAGCCAAGTGGTAGGGCAACGTCATGATCGCCGCGCCAATGCCTCGGGAGTTCAGATCCAAAGCCAAAGATCGCTCGACCTTAAGGTTCGGCGCACCCCAATAATGCAGGATAAGCACCATCGGCGGCTTGTCGACGTCCGTGGGGAGTTGAACCGTTAGCTGAACGGAATTGTTCTCCGCGTAAGCGGTGTCAAATCCGCTCGGGAATCTCTGAACATAAGTCGTAAAGTCGTCGTTCTGCTCGATCTGCTGCCATTTTTCGAAGCTGATCTTTGGGACGTCGAACTGACCCAAGGCGATGGAAGAAAGGATCAAAACCAAACCGATCCATACCCATCGCTGAATTCCTTTCACGCTAATGCCCCGATCTCATCAAATCCAAAATCTTTTTGTTTGCTCTCCGGATATGGTCCGGACGACGAATGATGAATTCGCGGCCTTCGTCGGTGTTTCGATCCACCGTCACCCGCTGATGGCAGGCGATGGCGTCCTTAAGCAGATCCGCCAACTCCTTGTCGTGACCCTTCCCCTCTCCGGCCGGCACGATTTCATATAAGACGGAGGGCAAGATTGGAGCCGCGTCTTTGTCTTCAGCTTTCATCGTCGATTCCGCGGTTTTGATCGCGCCGGGTACATCGCCATTCATCGCCTGTGCTTGGGCCAGTTTCAGGGTGTCGTTGATCTTGCGATCCGGACTATCTGCTACCCTCGCGGCTTCTTCAAGCGAGGCTTGGGCTTCCTTCCAACGCCCGGTTACGCGGAGCAGTGTCGCATATTTCCACTGGTCACCATTCGGAACATTCTTCTTGTCCACGAACTTCAGGAGCTTTTCGGCATAGACACGAATGTATTCCATCCGCGCGATATCCGAAATCTCACCATGCTCGACCTTGTACTGCAGGGTCGACTCCACCGATTCCAGCAGCCGATTTGCGGTGTCCGCTCGTTGGCTAAGATCGACCGTTGAGATATCGTTCGGGTTCGGAATTTGTCCGCACCCCGCCAACACCAAACCCAGAAGGATTAAATAGCCTCGCCTCATCACATGTAAATTGCGTACCGCTCAGACGGGAAATGCGCATCGCGGTAAATCTCCGATCCGGAAAATGTCAGCATTGCCTTGCCCTTCAACTTCATCTTGTGGAACGGAGTGTTCTTACTCTTACTAAACGACTTATTTCGGTCGAATGTCCATTCGATATTCGGATCGATGACCGTAATCTGGGCCACTGGCAACTCTTCAGGCTTCAAAGTTCCACCATCCAGATTCAGAATCTCGGCTGGGACGGTACTCAACTTACGGATTGTTTCGAGCGGACTTAAGACCCCGGGGTGGGTCAAGTAAGTCAGCGTCACACCCAACGTCGCCTCAATCGTCGAGGCTCCAAACGGTGCCTCATCGAACGGAACATCGACCTCGTGCGAGGCATGCGGCGAGTGGTCACTGGCGATGCAATCGATCGTCCCGTCCTGCAATCCTTGCGTTAGCAGATCGATATCGACCTTCGTCCTCAAGGGCGGTTGCATTTTAAACTTTGTGTCGAAATCGCCGATGTCGTCCTCGGTGAAGACGAAGTGCATGGGGCAAATCTCGCAAGTCACGGGAGCTCCCAGCGATTTCACCAAACGGATGATCTCGACCGCACCCCACGTGCTTACACGCATGATGTGCACAGCGCACCCGGTATGCAGCGACAGCAAGCAATTGCGCATCGTCGAAATTTCTTCCGAAGTTCGCGGAATGCCCTTCAAGCCCAACATGGCGCTCATCGCACCCTCATTCATCGAGCCACCTTTGCTGAGCGACGCATCGTCTGAGTGGGCCATGATCGGCAATCCAATCTGATTGCAGAACACCATTGCTCGGTTCATCATCTGCGAATCTTGAATTGGGAATCCTTCGTCGCTTGCGGCAACGATTCCCGCACGCTTCATGGCAGCAAGGTTCGAGAGCTCTTTTCCGTTCAGCCCCTTGGTCAAGGCGCCAACCGGAGCGACAAATACGCCGCCGGCTTCTGGGGAAGCCGCGCGGTCCAGGATGAAATCGATAATCGCCGGATTATCCAGGGGGGGATTCGTGTTCGGCATGCAGCAGATGGTGGTGTATCCACCGGCAGCCGCAGCCTGCGTACCCGTAATAATTGTCTCCTTGTGCTCGTCACCAGGCTCACGAAGGTGCACGTGCATGTCGACCAAGCCTGGAGTGATCCACAAATCGGTGCAGTCATACACTTCATCGATATTCTCTAGATCCGCCACTTCGCCAACTTCGATGACCTGATCGTTCTCGATGAGCACACTGCCCACCATGTCGAGATTTTGCGACGGGTCGAGAATCCGGCCGTTGCGAAGCAGAGTTCTCACGCATCACCTCCGCCAAAGCACCAGTAAAAGGAAGACATCCTCACGAAAACTCCATTCTCCACCTGCGCGTTGATGACCGAATTGTCACCGTCGGCAGTCACATCGTCGATCTCGACGCCGCGATTGATGGGCCCGGGGTGCATAACGATGCATCCCGGATTGGCGAACCGCAACGTATCGCTATTGATCTGATACAGGGACGCATATTCCCCAATTGAACTGATCATTCCTTCCTCCATCCGCTCCTTTTGTAAGCGGAGACACATGATGACGTCGGCTCCCGCAATTCCTTCTTCAAGTTCATCGCAAACCTCGCCAGGCAGCATCGAAGGGTGTGCAGGCAAGAGATTTCGAGGTCCAACCAACTTGACATTAGCACCGAGTTTGTCGAGCAGCCATGCATTCGACCGAGCCACCCGGGAGTGATCCACGTCACCGATGATCGATATATTGAGGCCTTCGATCGTGTGCTTTCTTTCCAAAATCGTCAGTGCATCGGCAAGAGCTTGAGTGGGGTGTTCGTGCTGTCCATCGCCAGCGTTCAACACCGGACCACCAAAATGCTTCGCCGCGAGAATTGGGGCGCCGCTGGACCGATGCCGCATGACAAGGCCATTGATGCGCTCGTGCCGCAGAGTCAAGATTGTGTCTTTCAGGGTCTCACCCTTGGACATCGACGAGGCCGATGTGGCGAAGTTGCTTGAGCGCATACCTAGGTAGAAGGCGGCTTGCTCAAAGCTTACACGGGTTCTCGTCGAGTTCTCGAAAAAGAGTAAGCCGATGACTTTCTTGCTCAGCGAAGGGACGTCTCGCCCTTCTTGAATGCGCGCCTTAAAGTCGGCGGCCTGGTCGATCAAGTGTGTGATGACGTCTCTTTCGAGCGTTCGAATTCCAATCAGGTGACGACTCATTTCATCCCCCCTGACCGAAGTTCTACCAAATCCTCACCCTCGAATTCCTTAACTTTAACCAAAACGTGGTCTTCACGCTCGGTTGGGACGACTTTTCCGCAGTAATCGGGTTGGATCGGCAGTTCGCGGTGGCCGCGGTCCAGCAGCACACACAGCCGGACCGAGCTTGGTCTTCCAAACTTCATGAGCCCGTCCATTCCTGCCCGAATGGTTCGACCGGTAAAGATTAGTTCATCCACCAGAATAACGCGCTTCCCGGTCACCTCGAAAGGTATTTCCGATTCGTCCTCCGCTTTGGCGGGACGGTCGTCGCGAAAGGCGCGTGGGTCGAGTCGTCCACAGGGTACGGTCACACCTTCGATCTGTGTCATCAAGAACGCGAGGCGTTTCGCGATGGGATAACCCCGCTTCATGATGCCGACAACGACGAGATCTTGGGCTCCTTGGTTGTCTTCCAGAATCTCGTGCGCCATCCTTCCCAACGTTCGTTTGATATCTTCTGCGTCGAGGATAACGGCATCCATCCTAGGCTGGATTATGACAGACAACTCGAACTTTCCAGGTGTAACCCCTGCCTAGGTTCGTCAAGAAAGCCGAAAAAACCATAGGTGCCGGACCTAATGAAATTCCGGGGGCCAACCTACTATTTTTACGGGGTCCAAGTATCTCACGAGACGATGGTTATGTTTAATTGGCATACAAAGATTTTAGGGGTGTATAGGCAGCCCATCACCCAAAGGAGGTCATGATGGCGCGAAAGCAAGCCTATGTTGGTATCGACATTGGTCATTCGAACATTCGAATTGTTCAAGTTGAAAAAACCGCCGGTGGTGTCCGACTTACCAAATTCGCAATTACGGAGACGCCTGCGGACAGCGTTCGCGACGGCCTCGTCCGTAATCCAGAAGAGGTCGGCCACGCCATCAAGACGGCGATGAAGGAAGCTCACATGAACGCGCATCGCGCGGTCATCGCCGCTTCCGGAGGAGCTGTTTACGTCCGCGCGGTTCCTTTTCCCAAGATGAACGCGGCAATGCTTCGCGAGTCGCTGAAGTTCGAGGCGAGCCGCTATGTGCCGGGATCCATCGAAGATTCATACGTTGAAGCGGAAATCCTTGAGAACCTCAACGATGCTCAAATGAATGTCCTTCTTGCCGCCGCTCCTCGCGACATCGTGGATGGACGAATCGCCGCATGTAAGGCTGCGGGCCTGGATGTTCGCGTCGTGGAGATCGAAACGTTCGCAGCTTCCCGAGCCTTGTTGGAGACCGATCAGACCAAGGAGATGGGCACAAACACCTACATCCTGGTGGATATTGGTGCCGCCAGCACGACGGTGAGTGTGATCGAGAATGGCACCTACGTCATGCACCGTTCCATGCCCACCGCGGGTAACACGCTAACCGAAGGACTTAAAGCCGCATTTAAGCTTGAGACCGTCGACGCCGAAGCTGGCAAGCACGCGCTCGACCTAGCGGAGTTTCTGACTCCGGAGGGCCAAGAGAATCCTCCCCTGAAAGTCATCGCTGCTCACGTGGACGACCTCGTCCGCGAACTACGACGGTCGATGAACTACCTCCAAACCCAGTCTCAAGGAGATCTCACGACGCCCACCAAGATCGATGGCATGTTCTTGTGTGGTGGTGGAGCAAAGCTTAAGGGCCTCGATAAATATATTCAATCGAAACTCGGTATTCCGGTCAAGACGATCGGCGTTTTCGAGAATCCGATCGTAACCCAAACCGGAGTTTTCTCCGACACGGGCGTCGATCTTGCCGTTGCCACCGGGCTCGCGATGCGACCGGTTTTACACGCCGCATAGGAGACGAACCATGCCACTGATCAACCTAATCGAATCACAAATCCTATCGGAGAAGCGTGCCGACCGCCAGCTGCAGATGAGCAAATTCATCTTGATTGGCGTGGCCACGGTGATTGGCTCGTCTTACTTCGTCCTGGTCGCTGAAGGCGCCAGTTTGAATGGACAGGCTAATGCGATCGAGTCCAAGCTGAAGAAGCTGAAGCCCTTGCAGGGACAAATCGATGCGTTTAAGAAGGATGAGGGCAATCTTGGTCCTCGTCTTAAGACACTCGAAGACGCTCGCAAATTGACGAATCACTGGGCCCATCTAATGGAGCACCTCGCGTCGAACACACCGTCCAACGTGTGGCTTACTTCGTTGCGATCCAGCGCCGTGGACCCAGAAAAGCCCATTCACATATCCTTCAACGGCGTCGGGCAATCTCAAACGCTCGTCTCGGAAATGCTTCTCCGAACCCAGAACGCACCGGATCTCGAATCGGTGAATTTGGTCGGATCGCAAG
>CAMFIS010000076.1 GCA_945952345.1 uncultured Fimbriimonas sp. | reverse complement strand
CAGTGACGCCCGTCTGGCCCGAAGCGGCGTTGATCATCGAAGCGATGTTGGCACCGGAAGTACCAGACGCGATCGAGAAGCTGACGCCATTGACGCTGATGGAACCGGAAGCTGCTGCACCAGTGGTGAGAAGCGCGGTTGCCGTGTAGAGAGCTGCTGCTGCCGCCACCGTCTGGTTGATGGTGATCAAACCAGTCTGCGTGATGGTCGTGCTGTTGGCCGTACCGCCAAAGCTGAAACCTGCGACCTTGGAAGTGTTCGAAATCTGGGTCGTAACACCAGCCGAACCATCCAGGAGCTTTCGACCCGAATAACTGGTGTTGCCAGCAATTCGGTTGATCGAGCTGATAATCGAGTTCAGCTGATCTTGGTTAGCAGCGAGCTGCGTGGACGTAAGAGTTGCCGAGTTACCCGAAGCGACGGCGAGGTTTCGCGCATCGTCCAGAAGCTGGTTCATTTCACCAAGGGCGTTTTCAGCCGTCTTAGCGTAGTTCATCGCTTCCGTGTTGTTGCGAGTAGCTGCGTCCATCGACGAAATCTGCGAGCGGAAAAGCTCAGACGAAATAAGACCCGCCGGATCGTCCGATGCATCGGCGATTCGCAGACCTTTGGAAAGTCGATTCATCGACTTGCTCATCTGCGAAGAAACGCTCGAGACGCTGTTGTAAGCGCCGAGCGCTGCAATGTTGTTGTTAATTTGAAATGACATTCGATCCTCCGTGACTGTCGGGTCATTCCCTCCGCATTCCCGCTTTGGAATTTCGATCCCTCCCCAGGCATCGGTGCTCGCGGTTGACCCACCCTGAGCACATTGATCACATTCCATCTGATAAAAATCTAATGACCTGGTAAAAACACGGTGATTCGGGAGACCCGTTAGAATTACCAGCTAGTAAGAATGCCTGGTCAGTACGAGTACGAGTGCGAGTGCAGGAGCGAGAAGCGAGGGAAGGTCTTTCTCTTAGGTGAATATTTTCTGCGGGCTGACAAGTCTTCCTCCTCTTCTTCGCTCTGGCTTTGCCGCTTCTTCCGCTTCTTGGCACTGCTCGCTCGCACTGATATCTGAGAGGGTATACTCCTCCTTCGACCCGCTCGGGGCATACGCCCCCGCATGGAGACCACGAGCATGAGTGAAGAATTAAACAAGCCGCTGTCCGTTGAGGCAGCGATGAAGGATAAAGACGCCGACGTTTCAAAATCGCGTACCCGCCGTAAGCGAAAGGTCAGCTATCTCACCCTGAACAAGATCGAAGTCGTCGACTACAAGGACACCGCTCTTCTGAGAAAGTTCATCAACGATCGAGGCAAGATGCTTCCGTCGCGACAAACCGGCACCACCGCGCGACAGCAGCGACAGGTCGCCCAGGCGATCAAGCGAGCTCGAGAAATGGCGCTGATGCCGTTCGTGGTCACCGAGATCAATACCGAAAAGCGAGAGCCACGGGAACCAAGAGAGTCGCGCGAGCCGAGAGGACCGCGAGCCGACGCTCCCGCAACCTCGTCTGAAGAATAAATTTGGTCAGCAGTTGGCAGTCTGCAGTCAGCAGAAAAAAGCGGCGATCCAATAAATGGATCGCCGCTTTTTTTTGCGCTTAATGCTTTTGTCAAAAGTATGCGGCCCGCTACCCCTACTGTCTGGGAGCTTCGCTCCTCCACCTACGGCCCCATCCTCCACAAAATGCTCGCCTTTGTGGCGACCTTTTTTGCGGACCTACCCCCCAGGGGTGGGGAGTGTCTAGTTTCCTTCGGCTAGGATTTCCGCCCGCCTCAACCCAATTCGAATTAGATGCGATTCGGATGGAGGGTAATAATCAACGCTCCACCCCGGGGGGTGTCGGTGAGCCAGATGAGACACAAACTCCTAGAAAGTGGTGCCTCGGCGAACCGGTGGGGGTAACAACTCCGAAGAATTCATAGCTTTAGACTCCCAACTCCCAACTCACACAATCCCCGAGCGCAGGAGATCCTTCAGCATCAATAGCCCGACAACCTTTCCGTCCGCCAGCACCGGCATCTCGCCAATCTTCACCGAAGCATTTTGGAAGAACTCCAATGCCTCGAACGCCAACAAATCTGGCTCAATCGTCGAAGGCGACATATTCATAAAACTCGAAGCCACCGCATGTACATCGATCGGCTGCTTCAGCAAGTGTCGGCGGATATCGCCTTCCGTGATGAAGCCAGCCAGGGCGTCTCCATCCAACACGACGGCTGCGCCAACACCCGCATTCGCAATGCTCTGCATCACTTCTAACACCGTGTTTGAGGGCGCAACCGCAGAAATCTCGCCCAAGGGTCGCATCACATCCTCGACTCGCAGCAATAATCGTTTACCCAGCGAACCCGCGGGATGATATTTCGCGAAGTCTTCCTTGCCAAATCCCCTAGCCTCCATGACCGAAATCGCCAAGGCATCGCTTAGGGCGATCATGACGGTCGTACTCGTCGTTGGAGCCAGGTTGTTCGGGCAAGCCTCTTCGCGCACGCGGGTATCCAACACGAGATCCGAAAGACGGGCGCCTGTACTGTTTGCTCGTCCGGTAATTAGAATCGTTTTTGCGCCAGAAACTTTGAAACTGGGATAGAGGCGAACCAGTTCGTCGGTTTCGCCGCTATGCGAGTACAGCAGAACAACATCGTCCTTCGTAACCATGCCGAGGTCGCCATGTACCGCTTCCGCGGCGTGCATGAAGAACGCGGGAGTGCCGGTGCTTGCCAGAGTTGCCGCCGTCTTGTTGGCGATGTGTCCCGACTTGCCCACACCGCAGCAGATGACCCTGCCTTTGCAATTCATGATCAGCTGGCAAGCTGCCTCGAAAGCGTCGCCCAGGCCATCGGCGCAAGCGAGGATCGCGTTGGCCTCTTGGCGGAGTATTCGTTGTCCGTTTTCCTTCATCCTAAAATGCTCTTGCCGAAGAGGGAAGCAACCCACTCGGCGGCGACGGTGGCCGTCTCGTTGTTTCGATCATGAATCGGGCTCACTTCGACCACATCCAGCGCAGCCAACTTGTAGGAATCCGATGACTCGGTGGTCTCATGGATCAACTCTGCCAGGAAGTGCGCTTCACGATACGAAAGTCCGCCGCGAACCGCCGTGCCGGTTCCGGGCGCGAGGATGGGGTCCATCGCGTCCACGTCCAGCGAAACGTAAAGGTAGCGAATACCGAGGTCCCGAAAGTGCTGATCGATTCGCTGCCAACACCGCAGCACTCCCTCGCGGTCGATCTCGTGCATCGTGATCGGATAACCCTCCTTCGCCCGAATTCGCTCACCACGATCGACATCTCGCAGTCCAAACCAGGCGATGTTCTTCGGGTTCAGTCTCTTGCCAACCACACCTTTCTGCAAGGCCCGCCAGTCTCGGTCGAGGTTGCCCACCACTCCACTCTCGTAACCTGACAGCAGGGCCAACGGCATTCCGTGAATGTTCATCGAAGGCGAAACGTCAGGAGTATTCAAGTCGCCATGCGCGTCGATCCAGAGCACGCCGAGTTCGTCGCCGTATTTGTCCAGACATGCCGCTACCGGGCCGGCCGCCATTGAATGCTCGCCACCGAGCATGATGGGTAAATTCCCTCGATCCAGGATTTCCTTGGTGCGTTGCTTGATTCGGACGATCACCTCTCCGGCGGCACAAGCAAATGGGATTCCGTCACCTTCCGCAGCGTTCAAATCGACGGTGAGATTGCCGAGGTCTTTGATCTCAGTCCGGGCGACTTGAGACAGAGATGGGATGAGTCCAGCGAGGCGTAAAGCATCGGGTCCAAGTCGACTCCCTTGTCGAGCGCCGCCTAAATCGAAGGGCGCGCCATGAATCTCGATCACGAGTATAAGGGTACCCCTTTGTAGCTGTCAGGCTTCAGGATTCAGGCTTCAGCAAGTTGCCGACACAAAACAGAGTTTCCCAACTCCGAACTCAAGACTCGCAACTATTTATTCGCTGCGTTAGTCGCCGGAGCATTGCCAGCCGGAGCGTTCGTTGCGGGTGCCGAACTCGTCGCTGGGGCATTCGTAGCTGGCGTATTCGTAGCAGGCGTGTTCACTGCGGGAGCATTGTTAGTCGCTGGGGCCGTATTAGTCGAAGCTGCAGAGTTATTGGAAGCCGTGTTCGACGACGTCGCCGCGTTGTTCGAGATCGGAAGGTTATCGGACGGAGTTGACATCGGCTTGGAAATCGGTGGCGTCGACGGCGAGGAAGGCGCGGTGGCCGCTCGACCAGAGACGATGTTGTAACACAGCACCAACGCCATGAACGCGACTCCGAGAATGAGCGTTGCACGTCCCATCAGGTCGTCGAATGTGGCCTTACCTTTATAAGTCGTACGGACGCTGCCGCCGCCGCCCATGGCATCGCCCTTACCCGTGATCAATACCAAAAGAGCGAAAAGGACCGCGACAATAATCGCGAGTACGAGGAACAAGGAACTGAGAAAAGCCACGGCGATCTAATAGGATACCTAATTGGTCAGAATCCTCTATGGATCGAGGAACTGGCCAACCAGCAACCATATTCCTGACGCCAGTAGGGAGCCTGCCATTACATGCATCAAGCCGCTCGACCAAATTCTCGTCCAGAATGTTGGCGTACGCCGAGTCGCCACCTGATATTTCTGGATAAGTTCGTTGGCGGCATCGATTGCGCTCTGAATTTGCTTGGGCGTGGCGGGTCGGGTGGTGATCCAATACTGAACGAAAGAGCCAACCGACCGCCAAGAGAAGAGGGTGACGAACACCGCCAGCGGAAGGCGAACAGCATACGCTTTGGGGTCTTCACCGGCGATGAGGGTGAACATCGTCAACCCCACCGCGATATTTGTCCCGCACCGAGGATGTACTCGCGGCATTCGGGCCACCACTTCGGGCACGATTGGCTCGCCTCTCTCGATGGCGTGAACCACCTGATGCTCCGCCGCGTGGTATCCGGCAATCGAGTTAAGCCGAAACATGAGGATCATCAGAATGAAGGGTAAGTAATTAGGCAAGTACTGGAGCCAGACCGTCGAAGGGTGTTCGCCAGCCAGGAGAGCGGCGATAAAATAGCCAGCGCCAAACACGCCACCCATGAATGCACCGGTAAAGACGAGGTTCCACCCGCCCTTGCCGCCTTTCAAGATTCCCGTAGTGAGATAGACACCGAAGGGTGTCGCCATCCCCCCAACCATGTGGGGGCGAACTGGCTCGGGAATGGTTCCGACGTACGATGCCGGTGTCAGGAGTCCGGTCGGAAGCAATAAGTCGTCGGTGACGATCAGGAATCCGTGCTTCTCCAGGAGGCGGATCACCTCGGAGCCCGAAGCATGGGCCGGAACCGATGGCACCTCATCCATATATTGCGAGACCGAATCGGTGCCGCTGCCGTCATCGCCAACGAAACGGAGGATGCCAGCCTGGGTCAGAACTCCAACCAAGCGGTCGTTCTCGGTGATAGGGAGAACGTCTTGCCCCGCATCGCGCATCTGTTCGATGGCGTTCCGGATGCTGGTGGCGGAATCGACCACCACGCAAGGGCGGGCGAATCGGCCAACAGGTTGGGCGAGACGATTCGAGACCACAGCGAATAGTATGGCTGGTTTTGGGCATAATGAACTTACCAGTGAAGCGAATTGGAGTGATTACAAGTGGCGGCGATGCCCCCGGAATGAACGCCGCGATTCGGGGCGTCGTGCGCGCCGCACTCTACCGCAATGTTGAAGTCATTGGCTTCTCGCACGGATGGGAAGGCGTCATCAACGACGAATCCCAACTCATGGACTCCAAAGCCGTCGGTGGCATTATCGACCGAGGCGGCACGATTCTGCGGTCGGCACGCTCGGCCGAATTCCGTACGCCTGAGGGCCGAGTCAAAGCCCTGGATAATCTCAAGAAGAACGAGGTCGAGGGCCTAGTAGTCATTGGCGGAGATGGTTCGCTGACCGGCGCGCTCAAGCTTCAAGAAGAGTTTCATTTCCCTGTCATGGGCGTTCCCGGCTCTATCGACAACGACATCTCGGGCACCGATTTCTCCATCGGCTTCGATACCGCGGTGAACATCTCGGTCGAAGCGATCGACCGCCTTCGCGACACGGCCTACTCGCACGAGCGAGTCTTCGTGGTCGAGGTCATGGGCCGACGTAATGGCTTCATCGCCATCGAGTCCGGACTCGCCGGTGGTGCCGAGGCGATCCTCATTCCTGAAGTTCCGTACTCCCTGCTCGATATCTGCAAGAACCTTCGTTCGGCGGCGGATAAGGGCAAGCGAAGTTCGATCATCGTGGTAGCCGAGGGCGCAGCCCGGGCTTCGGACGTTAAGGTTTTCATCGAGAAGAACACGGGTTTCGATTGCCGGTATTTGGTCTTGGGGCACCTGCAGCGCGGCGGCTCGCCGACGGTTTTCGACCGCGTCTTAGCTCTGCGCCTGGGAGCCTTGGCGACCAATCGATTGCTGAGCGGCTTTCGGGGTGAGATGGCCGGGGTGGATGGAAACAAGCTGGTGTCTCATCCGCTGACTTACGTTCTCAGCACTGAGCGAACGATCGATCCTGAGAAGCTCCTGCTGGCCGAAGTGATGGCGAAGTGATTTGGTCGGCAGTCAGCAGTTGGCAGTTGGCAGCAAGAATTCTTCTGCAGACTGCTGACTGGAGACTGTAGACTCGAAGTATGGTCCTCACCGTCACGCTCAATCCCTGCGTCGACTTCCTGCTGCGTGTCGAGAAGTTCACTCCCAACGACACGAACCGGGTGAAAGCGTGCGAGAAGGACGCGGGCGGAAAGGGGTTGAACACCTCGCGAGTCTTCGCCCACCTCGGCGGCGTGACGATCGCAACCGGTTTCCTTGGCGGACCGACCGCGGCGTTTATACGTCACGTCATGGACCTCGAAGGCGTGGTCGACGGATTCGTCACCGTGAAGGGTGAGACACGTACCAACTTCTCCGTGGAAGACGATTCGGAAAATCCTCCCACGACATTCAACCAACGCGGACCGGAGATTTCCGCCGACGAGTGGAAGCGGCTCGTGGCGAAGGTGGAGACTCTCTCGAGCAAAGCCGAGTGGGTTTCGCTAGGCGGCTCGCTACCACCGGGTGTGGAGAAGAATGCCTTCTACGAACTTGCCAAGATCGCTCAGAAGCAAGGTGTGAAAGTCATGATCGATGCCGATGGCGAAGTTCTGAGCGAAGGGTTGAAGGCGAATCCCGACTTCATTAAGCCCAACGGCCCCGAGGCGGCGCGGGTTCTGGGACGAAAACTGGAGTCTGACGAGGACTACCTCGGCGCGGCGAAGGAGCTGTATCAGCGCATCGGTGGCGGTGACAAATATGTCGTGATCAGCCGCGGCGCGAGGGGCGCGATCATGGCGTGTAAGGATGGCGTCTTTGTGGGCACGTCGCCCAATATCCACCCGAAGAGCACGATCGGCAGCGGCGACTCGATGATCGCGGGGATGCTGTGGGGGCACACCAACAAGATGTCGGCCGAGGAGATGCTGCGCTATGGCCTGGCTTGCGGAGCCGCAACCGCCCTCACCGATGGCACCGCGATTGGCGATAAAGCCACCATCGAGCGGCTGCTACCGGAGGCAAAGGTCGCTTCGGCGTAGTAGCGAGCCGAGTATCCTGAATCCTTGCAACATCCCAAGAGCCGAAAACGCGACCTGCCCAAAGCTGATGCGGGCGGAAAGACCGGAACCAAATGCGAGAAGCTTCTTTGGGAGCGCCTGAAGCCGAGCACCAGCTTCCAATTCAACGTCAAGCGTCAGCATCTCTTGCTCGATCAGTACGTCGTCAGCTTCTTTTGCACCGATCCGGCCGTCGCTTTCGAGATCGTGGGTAAAGAGAAGGCGGAAGAGGATTTGGAACAGCGGTTGGCCGACTTCGATGCCAACGGCATCACGCTTGTGCAGATGCCAGAGCATCAGGTGATGCGAAACCTCAACGATGCCGCCGACTTCATTCTCGATATTTGTCGCGGGCACCGCACGGTGGACGAACTCGACGAGGACCTTAGGTAGGCGAAGTCTAATGTGGGCCAGGAGGACCGGCCTTTGTCTTCCTCTGATTGAGAAAATTGCTGTACTCTAGCTTTCCGTTCTTAATTCCAAGGACATATCGCGTACCCACTAAGGTGCATTCCGAGAGTGGAATTCTCTTCTCTCCGCCAGGGAGTCGAACCTTATACCCCGTGATCTCCGTTGTCGAGTAACGAGGATTGGCGTTGCGGCCCAACGTCTTCAGGTAAGCGGACAACGTCTGTCCCTTGAGCTTGGGGTTTGGCTGAATCGTGAATCTCACCCCATTTCGGAACTCGGCTGGAGGCGCGAACTTCTGTCCGCTTGGGTCGGGCTCCATCCACACCAACCCGGTAAACGCGTTCCGCTGCTGAGGTTTGAGTGAGTCCACGCGGGGAAAGAACTTGAAGGTCAAATTGACGATGTATTCGCCCGGAGCAAATTTCGCGATCTGATCGATTGGTATTCCGTTGGGAATCGCCGGCCGGTGTTGGGCCATCAGGAGCAGCATTGGGACCATGGTAGTAATAAGTGCCATCTTACCAACACTTCGGTTCAAAGAAAATGCCCTCAACCTCCATCCAAAGGCCGAGGGCCCATAGCCGCGAAGCTACTTAACCTTGAACTTGTACACCGTCGTCGACGTGTAAACCTCGCACGGCTTGATGTCAGCCGAAGGGAAGTTCTCTTGGTTTACGGTGTCCGGGAAGTGCTGAGTCTCCAGACAGAAACCGCCGCGTCGAGGATACACTTTGCCGCCATGGCCGTGAAGCGTGCCATCGAGGAAGTTGCCGCTGTAGAATTGCACGCCCGGCTCGGTCGTCCAGACTTCCATGTACCGGCCGCTCTTCGGCTCATGAACGGCAGCTGCGCGTCGCAGAGCGCCAACCGTTCCGTTGAGAACGAAGTTGTGGTCGTAGCCGCCGCCGTACTCGATCTGCTGATCCTTGGCGTCGATTCGATCGCCGATTCGCGTCAACTTGTTAAAGTCGAACGGCGTATTCTCGACCAGCTCATATTGACCCGTTGGGATCAAAGTTGAATCGACGGGAGTGATCGCGTCGGAGTTGATCTGCATCTTATGATTCAGAATTGTGCTGTCTTTGCCGCCGCTGAGGTTCCAGTACGTGTGGTTCGTGAGATTCGCAATGGTGTGCGCGTTGGATCGGACGTCGTAGTCGATCCGCATCGCGTTGTCCGACGTCAGCGTGTAGGTCACGATCGCGGTCAGTTCGCCGGGATAGCCTTCTTCGCCATCGGCGGAAACGTACTTAAATTTGATGGAGGGATTCTTGTCCGAAGGCTTCGAGATGACCGACCAAATACGCTTATCGAACCCCTTGAGGCCGCCGTGCAGCGAGTTGGGTCCATTGTTGACCGCAAGCGTGTATTCTTTGCCGTCAAGCGTGAACTTGCCCTTCGCGATTCGATTGCCGACGCGTCCCACGATGGTGCCAAAGTAGGGACTCTTCTTCGGGTAGTCGTCGAACTTGTCGAAGCCTAGCGTGACTTCGGCATACTTTCCGCTTCGGTCTGGTGCCGTCAAGGAGACCACAGTCGCGCCGTAGTCCATGATCTTGGCGGTCATTCCGTTTTTGTTTTTCAGGGTGTAAAGGGTGACGGCCTTCCCTTCATAGGTTCCAAAATGCGTCGTTTGCATAACCGTAGCCAGAGCGATACTTGAGAGCACCATTGCAGTCTCAGGTTATCTCGTTTGGCGTGGAATTGCAACCGTTTATAGCATTGAGCCTTGAGCTTTGAGCCGCAGGTCCAGGCGGATGAGCTTCCGGTGGCGTCCCATCCATTGCTAATGGCTAATCGCTCAACGCTAAAAGCTGCTTACGCATAAACACCGTCGCCTGAGGATTGTTGTTGTACCGTTCGCATGGCTTGTAACCGCGTCCCGCGTATAGAGCGATGGCCGGCTTCAGGTCGTCATAAGTGTCCAGGTAGACCGCCTGGTAGCCTACTGTCCCGGCATACGATTCCAGAGCGTCCATCAGCCGATTCGCGATTCCCATTCCGCGTCCCGCTGGTCTCACATAAAGACGCTTACACTCGCTGGCATTCTCGATTGCCGGAAGTGGTCGAAGGCAAACGCACCCGACTGGTTGGCCGTCGACGCTGGCCATCCACACTCCGGAGTCTGGCATAAGGTACTTCGCGAGCGCTTCGCCGGAATCCCGGACCACGACATTGACGGCTTCGTAATACTCGTGCAGCAATTCGAGCAAGTCATCCGACCACACTTCGGCTCGGACGACTTCAATGTGCGGCATGGATTTAGATTACAACAAGGGTGGCATGTATAGAGGCAGAGGAGTCTTTGCTCTTTATGGATTGCTCGCACCTCTATCGATGGACAGCTTTCACGCATCGATGGGTCTTTACTGGGCAAAACGAAGACTCCATTCCATCGATACGTGCCACCCAAGGCACATTCTTAGAGTAGTTGCAACCGGCCATATCTCTCTGGCGGGAGAGATCGGTGAGCCGCATCGACTACCATCTTTCAAATATTTTGCGGCGAACCGAGAGAGTCGAACCTTGTAATGGAGTCAAGGTGAACAATCAAAGCGACTTACTCGCCCGCCCCAATCTTCGCCAACTCCGCATCCCATTCCGGCAGCCACTCAGGAGTCAGCTTCGTCCGAACTACGCTAAATCGCGACGGATCGAACGGACTCAGCAGGAACTTGCCCAGGTTGCTCTCGGTGTGAAGCACATGCTGCTCAAGAATCGCTCTCAACTCCTCCTCCTCGTGCTTGAGTAGTGGTGCCGCTTGAGCGTACTTTGAGTTCAATGTGCTTTGGATGAGGTCGAGAATATATACCTTGCCGCCGCTCATGCCGCTCCCCAGGTTCGGTCCGGTCGGACCAAGAATAACTCCCGTTCCGCCCGTCATGTATTGGAACGCATTCGCGCCTACACCTTCGACGACCAGCAACGCCCCTCCGTCCTCGTGGTTCTTGCGGAGACAAATGCCAAACCGATTGCCCGCCTTTCCGGCAATGAACGCCTTTCCACCTCGAGCGCCGTAGCCGAAGCAGTTGCCGACCAGCGCCAGGAATGTCCGCTCGAAAGGAGGCGAGATCGAGACCAAGCCGCCGTAGGCCGCCGTGAAACCCGAATCGGCGATGTTGCCGCGATGGTGGAACTCCATTCCGTCCACTGCGTACGCCGCGTAGTAGTGTCCCGCGCTGCCGCGGTTGATGAAGGTCAGGGTGGAATCGGGCAATCCTTTGTCGCCGAGGCAACGGGCGATTTCCCCCGCCGCACTCACGCCCACGCACCGATTGGAGTTGGTCAACGAACGCTCCAGTTCGAGCGACTTGCCGCCTTTCACGTACTTCGCCGCCTGGATTTCTTGGGAATCGAGATTTGGCCGATTGGCGATAGACTGGGCTTGGTAATCTCGCTTCGTACACCGCTCGCCGGGTGCGTTGACCAAACCGTTTAGATTCAATTTCGCCGCTTTGCCTGTCAGGTTTGGCTTCACTTGCAGCAGGTTTCGCTGTCCGATGACTTCGTCCAAGGAGCGTATTCCTGCCGCCGCCATCTGCTCGCGGACGTCCTCGGCGATGAACCGCAGGAACCGCGCGATGTGCACCGCCTTACCCGTAAATCGGGCAATGAATTCCGGATCCTGGGTAGCTACGCCGGGCGTGCATCCGAGCCGACGCTTGCCGGTCGGATCGCTCGGATCGGGCCCGCTGAGGTTGCACTTGCGGAGCATCGAGCAACCAATCGCAACCAGCAAACTGGTTCCGAATCCGACCTTGTCTGCACCGAGCAGGAACAGCTTCAAGGCTTGCTCTCCGTTCTGGATGCCGCCGTCCACGCTCACCTCGACGAGGTGACGAAGCCCTTCTTCGACTAGCATGTCCTGGACCGAGGGCAGTACCGACACGACAGGAAGTCCGGCGTGCTTCTGGTCGACCCGCTTGGCCGCACCCGTGCCGCCGCATCCGTCGGAAATATGAATCCGGTTCGCACCCGCGTTCACTCCGCCAACTGCGACCATCTCGACGCCCGTGGTCGCTACGTACTTCAGCGCGCAATTGACATCGGGATTGAGGAATCGCCAACTTTCGAGCAGAAGCTTCACGTCCTCGATGCTGTAGAGGTTGTGGTTGATCGGCGGACTGACGAGCTCGAATCCTGGCTCGCATCCGCGGCGATTGGCGACGAGTGGCGAAACCTTCTTTCCCGGCAGTTGTCCGCCCTTTCCCGGCTTCGCGCCCTGGGCAAATTTCACTTCGGCTTCCATCGCCGTAGAGGCCGTCCAAGGAGTGATCGTAAAGCGTCCACCGGCGTACTGCACGCTTCGGTTACCGTCAGCTTTCCGCATCCGATCCTTATCAAATCCGCCCTCCCCCGAGTTGGCGATGGGGCCAATACCTTTCGGCTCAAGGCCTTTCATCAGGCAGTATCGACGCAGGAGATTGAAGCCGCGTGCGATGGCACGGTGAGCTGGCTCGCTCAGTGCGCCTTCGCTCATTCCCGGCGCCATGAATCGCCAAAGAATCGATTCGACAGAATCCACCTCCTCGATCGGAACTGCGTCGCCTTTCTTCACCTGCAACAGGTCGAGCAACGTGATCGGACTCCGGTCCGACACGAGCCGAGAGTAGGCGTCGTACGCCTCCTTGGTACCCGGCTTGTGCTCATGAATCTTCTTGGTGTAGCCGCTGGCGGATTGCAGGGAGCGGATGATTCCTGCATTGTTGAAGTGCGGCCGTCCGTCGCGAGTGTGGCGAAACTCGCCCGCATCGGGCAACGCATCTTCCGTGGCAAACGCTTCCGAGTGGAACGCCTTCCACTCCTCGTTCAGTACAGATGAAGAAATTCCTGAAATGTGCCCGGGGACACCGGTAAACTCACGCGTTAGGAATCCAAAATCGAGGCCGATCGCCTCGACCAGCTTGGCTCCGCAATACGCCGATGAAGGCGTCACACCCATCATCGACATTGCCTCGACCACGCCAGCCCGGACAGCCTTGAGATAGCTCGCTTCGAGTTCCACGCCCACCGTCGCGATGCCCAGCCAGGGCGAAATTGCGTCAGCGCCAAGGGTCAAGTGCAGCGCGCAGTGGTGTACATCCCAAACTCCCGCCTCGGCGACCAAACCGAACCGGTGACGGCGATTGCTCTTAACCAATCGGTCATGCAGCAGCGATACAACACGGAGACTTGGTAGGGCAATTTGACCAGCGTTAGGAGTCTGGTCGGACAAGATAATTACGCCAGTCTGTATCGGAGCACCGAGGATTTCCTCGACCTTAGCCTCGATCGCGACGTCCAAGTCAGCATCGGAAGAAACGAGAAGGGAATAGGTTCGCACCGTATCCTGCTTGCGCAGCCAAGCGAGGTCGGTCGTGGCAAGAATACGAGAGGAGAATTCAAACAACGGACCTGAAGCATTCATCCACAAGCCGCTGCGGTCGCCCAACGCGCCTGTCTCGTCGAACACCCAGGCATCGCGAACCGGGTCAATTGGCGGACTGGTTTCTTGTGCAAATCGAAGCTTGAAGTGATCCTCAATGCGACGCGGCAAGGCGTCCAGCATTGCGGCAGGAGAAGTGTCGTCGCCCATCGCGCCCACCGGCGGGTAGCCAATGGCTGCCATCGGACCGACGATGACTTCGACGTCCTCCTTGGTCATGCCAAACGAACGCTGAACTTGAGTCAGATTGTCCACCGCGAACGGAACTCCAACGCCATCGAGGGGAGCCCGCGCGATGCGCGCAAAAGGCATCGGATACGGCTCGCGACTCACGAGCTGCTTCACTTCGTGCTCGAACAACACTTTGCCGTTTCGCAGGTCGATAAGCAGTGTCTCGCCCGGACCCAGAACTCGCTGATCCTCGATCTCGCCGAGCTTGGTCGTGCCCGTGAGTTCCGACACCGTGAGCAAGTAATCCTTGGTCGTGAGCGACCACAGCGGTCGCAACCCATTGCGGTCGAGGTGCGCGCACGCCACATCGCCATCGCAGCCGACGATTGCGGCGGGGCCGTCGCACGCCCCAAGGTAAATGCGAGAGGCGGCAAAGAAATCGCGAAGAGGATCGTCTTCTGCCAACGCCGACTCCGCCGAAGGTAGCAGAGCCAAAAGGGCTTGCGGGAAACTCATTCCGCCCGCGATCAGCGCGATTGTCATGTCGTCGAGGTTGGCGGTATCGCTGCCCCCGGGACAGATGATCGACTCCACGTGTTCGGCAAGCAACTGCAACTGTGGGAATCGCTCGATGAGGTTCCGAATCAGATCTTGGCCGATGGCTTGCATCCAAGAAACGTTGCCGCTGATGGTGGAAACTTCGCCGTTGTGAGCAAGGCCCCAAAACGGTTGAGCGCGCCGCCAAGCGGTGGTCGTGTTGGTGCAGTATCGGCTGTGGAACAGCACGAATCGGGACTGAAAATCGCGGTTCTTGAGGTCGGGATACAGATCGCCAATACGGGAAAGATCGGCCAGGCCCTTATAGACGACGGTCCGGTTTGAGAGAGAAACGAGCGCGAATTCATCCCCCGCTATCTCTGCCATTCGGTTCTCGATGGCGAGTCGAAGTAGATATCGACAGGCGAACCAGCCCTCTTCGCTCATGTAGTCGGGCCGCTTGAAGATGGCTTGCCGAACCTTGGGGATCGTCCGTCTCGCGCTCGAGTTCTCCGGCAAGGCGCAGGCATCGGTCGGAACATCGGCCCAGTCCAGACAAGTAGCCCCGGCCAGCGACGAAATCCGCTCGACCTCCTCGATGCACTTCTGGCGAAGCTTGGAGTCGAACGGAAGGAAAAACATTCCCAGCGCGATATCGTGCTGGACGATCAGCTTGGCGTGATTCGGAAAGCGGTCCATGAGCAACGCCCAGGGAATGTCCAGTTGCAGTCCCGCCCCATGACCCGGTGCGCCCCGATGGTCGAAGTGCTTGGTCAGGTCGAGAGCCTGCTCGACGAGATCGCGCTGAGCGACACCTTTGCGGGAAGCGAGGAACCCAATGCCGCAGGCATCGGCCTCGAGGATGGTTCTTCCGTTACGATTAACTGGATACATGGTCTGCCACCGAAAATGTCCGCGCGCGTTGCGGAGTGCGGTGGCGGCAGTGCGAACCGGAAAGTCATTATAGCGGTTTTGGGCCAGAATGCAAAGGAATCTGAGGAATTCGCTTTTAGCCGAAAGGCCAATCAAAGAACTACCCCCACCGGTTCGCGTGATTGTTGGTGGCACCAAGTTGACCCCCTTCCGCTCACCGACACCCCCAGGGGTGTAGCGTGGTTAGTTCCTTTCATCTGGACTTAGCACAAGTCAAAGTTCCGTTCAATTTACATACTTCGCTCGCACCTTGCATGCCTATTGAACACGCTCCAC
Organism: uncultured Fimbriimonas sp.; assembly: GCA_945952345.1. Taxonomy (GTDB): domain Bacteria; phylum Armatimonadota; class Fimbriimonadia; order Fimbriimonadales; family Fimbriimonadaceae; genus Fimbriimonas. The sequence continues at coordinate 118 of CAMFIS010000076.1, read as the reverse complement.
CCCTGGGGGTGTCGGTGAACGGGCCGTAGGTGAACCGGTGGGGGTGGACCGGGGTGGGTGAACTGGCAAATTAACTGCTCACTGCTTTCTGTTCACTGCTCACTGAGTTCCCCTAGAC